>NZ_JBBCUU010000002.1:0-487210 GCF_037147735.1 Microbacterium sp. MMO-20
CACACCCTGCACGAACACACAGAACCCGCCCGCCCCGAGCTCTACCTCACCGCCTGACCACCACCCACCCACAGGGAACAACGGAATGACACCACGCCACGGGACTTGACCCCGTTATGGCGGGATCTTGCGGCAATCTTGCGCTGTGCTCGCGGGTTTCTTGAGGTCCGCTCGGCAGAGTTGCACGTGCAGGTCGCTACGGCGGCTACCGGTGTCCTGAAGACGGCGACCCGAAAGACCGTCTTCAGGGTCTGACATCCGCTGGGGGGGTGTCAGACCCGCGGATGCCTCGAGTCGGGGGGCTCGAGGCATCCGCGGCTACGTCGCCCACTTCCGGATCGATCTCGAAGAAATCTTCGATTCTCTCTTCACTAGTTCGAAGATCTGTACTACAATGAAGTATGGACATCGACCCGCTCACCGGCATCGCGCAGGCCCTCGCCGCGCTCGCCGCCGCCGGTGGCGGCCGATCGCCCGAGTCTCTGACCGCCGGCGAACTGCTGCAGGTCAATGCCGCCTTCGGGGCGCTGAAGCGCCAGGTGGATGCCGCGTTCATGCCCGTCGCCGCGGAGATCGCGCGGCAGTCGCGCGCGGAGCTCGGTCGCGACTCCCTCGCGAAGAAGCAGGGCTTCCGTACGCCCGTCGCGTTGATCCAGGCGACGACGGGGTCGAGTGTCGGCGAGGCGATCAAGCTCGTCCAGGTCGGTGAGGCGACAGCGCCCCGCGCCTCGCTCACCGGCGAGACGCTCCCGCCGAAGCACCCGCACGTCGCCGCCGCGGTCGCCGCGTCGACGCTCAGCATCACGTCGTCGCACGCGATCGTCCGTCTGCTCGACCGACTCGCCGGGCGCGTGGATGCCGCGATGCTCGACGACGCGGAACGCGTGCTCGTGCGGCGCGCGCCGGGGCTGCGCGCCGACGAGTTGAGTCGCCTCCTCACGCACGCTGAAGCGGAACTCGACCCCGACGGCATCCTCCCGCGGCACGAGGAGCAGCGGGCGCAGCGCTTTCTCGAGATCGTCGAACGTGATGGGGCGATCCATCTCAACGCGATCTACGACATCGCCTCGGGAGCGCCGATCAAGGCGTTCATCGACGGGAGGGTGTCGTCGACTCTGCTCTCGAACGAGAACCGAGACGACGCCACCCGCGACGAACGATCAGTGCGACAGATGCGCGCGGACGCCCTCTCCGATCTCTGCGCTCACGGCATCGCGTGCGACGCCGTCCCGACCGGCGTCGGCGCCGCGATCGTGGTGCGGGTCACGCTCGACGAACTGCAGAGCGGCGTCGGCGCGGCATCCATCGACGGCATCGAGACGCCGGTTCCGGTGTCGGCGCTGCGGCAGCTCGCATGCGACCTGGGCGTGATCCCGTGGGTCATGGGCGGCGAATCCGAAGTGCTCGACTGGGGCAGGGTGAAGCGCAGCTTCACACCGGCGCAGAAGCGGGCGATCGCCGCCCGCGATCGGGGCTGCGCGTGCTGCGGCGCTCCCGTCGCCTGGACGCACGTGCACCACATCGAGTGGTGGTGCCATGACGGTCCCACCGACCTCGCCAACGGGCTTCTGCTCTGCAGTGCCTGCCATCATCGCCTGCACGACGACGGGTGGGAGGTGCGCATCGACGGTGTGGGTACAGCGGCGACCGTGTGGTTCCTGCCGCCACCCTGGATAGACCCGGACCGCGCGCCCCGCCCCTCCGCGAGTCAGCTGTGCACGCTTGCCGCATGAGCGCGTGGCCGCGCGCGTTGGCGCGTCTCGCTGAGCGGGTCTTCAGGGGCGCCTGACAGAATGCGGAGCATGGCGGGTGCGGCATCTTCGAGGCGGTCCTCCGCGAGGGCGCCGAAGCGCGGCGCCGGGGGATCGGCACGCCGCAGTTCGCCTCCCGCGCGCCCCACGACGAAGGCTCGCTCCGCCACCACCCCCCGCCGCACCCGCGGTCGCGCGAACACACCGCCTCGCCGTCGGAGGCTGACCGCGGCGCAGCGTCGGGCCCGCGCGCGTCGCCGGCGCATCGCGATCATCGTCGGCATCGCGACCGTGTCCGCGCTCGCCATCGCGCTCGTGGTGGCGGGAGCCCTGGGCATCCTGACCGCTCCGCGCGCCCTCGCGCCGCTGGCGAGCCCTCCCGCGGTCGCGGGATACACCGACGAGCAGCGCGACAACGCCGCCATCATCATGCGGGCGGGGCGCGACCTCGGCCTGTCGGTGCGCGACCAGGCCATCGGCGTCATGACCGCGCTCGGAGAGTCGTCGTTGCGCGTCATCGACTACGGCGACTGGGAGACGAGCGGCGTCACGAACCCCGATGGCACCCCCACGACATCGATCGGGCTGTTTCAGCAGCAGGATGGCTGGGGAACCCGCGACGAGCGCCTCGACGCCTACACCTCGGCCGTCCTCTTCTACCGCGCGATGGTCGCCCGGGTGCCCGATCGCGACACGCTCGCGCCGACGCTCGTCGCCCACCGCACGCAGATCAACCAGGACCCCGACCATTACACCCGCTACTGGCCGCTCGCCGTCGTTCTCATCGAGGAGATCTCGGGCCAGAGTTCGGGGCTCGATCCCGCCGCCGATCCCGCCGCCGATCCCGCCGCTGACCCCGGAAGATGAGAAGTCTCTCATCCAGCGCCACGGCGCCCGCCAATGCGCGATCATGAGAACGCTTCACGCGCCGCGGGCGATCCCAGCGCCGTCGCGGTCACGGTCGCTTCGCTGATGCCGGGGGGCTCAGCGAAGCGACCTTCTCTCTTCCGGCCGACCCTCTCCGGACGACTCGGGCAGATCCGGCGGCGCCGTCCGCGAACGGGCGAGCAGCTCGATGAACGCCGCCACGAGCATGCCGAGGCACGCCCCCGCCGTGTTCGCGATGATGTCGAGCACGCTCGGCGTCCGCGCGCTGAGCGCGATCGCCTGACCGCTCTCGAGCGTCACCGTCGCGACGAACGCGATCGGCAGCACGAGCCACCGCGCTTGCGGGAGGAGCACCGTCAGCAGCAGCCCCAGCGGCACGAACATCAGCACGTTCGCGCCGAACTCGATCCGCTCGTAGGTCGCCACGGGGAACACCGCGGTCACGGCGCGCAGCAGCGGTCCCGCGCCTGAGTCGACCGGCACCGGCCAGAAGCCGATCAGCGCGACGGCGACGCCGTAGGCGACGAGCCAGGCGCGCGCGTCGCGCCACCAGTGCGATGTCAAGTGCCGCTCCTCACCCTGCGAACTGCGACGGGTGTCTACACTGACAACTACTTGGGGAAGAGTATGGCAGAGCGCACATCACGACGTGCCACGGGAGTGGGGGCGGCCTATTGGAGTGCCGCGAGCAGCGGGCGCTTCTTCACGTGGTGGAGCGCGGCCGCCTCGTTCGCCGTCGCGTCGATCATCCTCGTGCCGGTCCAGGACGGCGGGGGAGCGGCCGCATACGGGCGGTCGGTGGTCGCGGCCGCCATCGGCTGGACGATCCTCGCCGTCCCGGTCGCGGGCGTCGCGATGCTCGAGCGGCGGCTGTCGGGCGCGCTCGCCCGCGGCGTGCTCATCACGATCACGCTCGTCGCCATCTCGGTCGCCCGCACCTTCGTCAACAGCGCGGTGCTCTCGGCGACGTTCGGCGACCTCTCGACCGGACCCATCGTCACGCGCATCCTCACGAACCTCCTCGCCGCCTTCGCCCTCTTTCCCGTCGTCGCGATCATCACCGAAGGCCGCAGGCGCACCCGTGCGATCACGGAACGGCTCGCCGCCGCACTCGACCGCCTGGATGCCGCGACCGCCGTCGCCGCCGACCGCGCGCGCGAGGCGACAGCGTCCGTCACCCGCATCGAGCGCGAGGTGCGCGCCGGCCGTGACGCGACACTCGCCGGGACCGTCGACTTCGACACGATGCGCGCTTTCTCCGAGCGGGTGCGGTCTGCCAGTCATGCACTGGAGGAGCAGGCGGCGTCCGCCGAACGGGCGCCGGCTCTCGCCGACGCCGGTGCCCCCGCGCTCGCAGCGGACACCCCTTCCGACGCGGGCGCCTCGGCTGTGGCCCTCCCGACCGTACGACGCCGTGCCCTGCGGCTCGCGCCGACACCCTTCCTCTGGGCGGGCATCCTCTACGCGCTGCTGTGCGTGCCGTTCGTCGTCTCGCTCCCCGGCAACATCCTCGGTGCGACCGTCGCGACGGCCGCAATCATCGTGATCGACCTCGTGGCGAACGCGGTACTCCGAAAGGTGCCGGAGCGCGTGCTGCCCGCCGCCTTCATCATCGTGTGGCTGCTCGCCGGCGCCGGCGCCGCGGCGATCGCCCACCTTCTCCTCCCCGAGCACGGCCCGCTCATGTACGTGCCGGCCGTCGCCCTGCCCGCCGTCGCGATCGTTCTCGCACTCGCCCTCGACGCGCATCGATCGGTGAGAGAAGAGGAGGAGCGATCCACGCGCGAGCTCGCGAAAGCGGCTGCCGACTTCGCGGTCGAGTCGGCCCGCGCTCCCGAGCAGCTGCGTCACGCGGCATCGATGCTGCACGGCCGAATCCAGGGCCGCTGCGTCATCTTCGCGGCGCTCGCCGATGAGCACCCGCCCACCGCGGACGACATCGCCCGCTTCCGCGACGAGACCGACACGGCCCTCGATGAGCTTCTCCCCGCGCACGACACTCCTCCGTCGGGAGGCTTCGACCGCATGCTCGCCGGCTGGCGTCCCCTCATGGACCTCGACACGCGCATCGCGGATGCCGCGGCATCCGCCATCGCCGATGCGGGCGACGGCTCCGTGTTCACCGAAGTCGTCAACGAAGCCCTCGTCAACGCCGTCAAGCATTCCGGTGCCCGGGCCGCGCGCATCGAGATCACGATGGGTGACAGCGACGAGATGTTCGTGCGGGTCGCCGCGCCCGGGCGCCTGCCGCGCGCCGTCATGCAGACGCGTTCGTTCACGGGGCGGACGCTCCTCTTCCAGGACGGCGACGATGTCGTGCTGGAAGCGGCGGTCCCCGCGACCGGAGCAACGGTCAACGCCTGACACGCCGCCCACCGCGGCACTATGCTCGGCGATGCCGAAAGAGATGCTGCCGGTGGTCGACAAACCCGCGATCCAGTACGTCGTCGAAGAGGCGGTGGCGGCCGGCATCCGCGACGTCCTCATCATCGTCGGGCGCAACAAGAGCGCGATCGACAACCGCAGGAAGCACTGCTCGCACGGTAAGCTCTCTCTGTCGTAGCGCCGCCCCCCACATTCAGGCGCTACGGCATTCACGAACCCCCGGTAGTGTCCCCACGCGACCGGAGCGGCCGACGACCCCCCGCGTGCGGCCGCAGCTCGGGGGGTCGGCGCTCCGCGTCGGCCTCCCGAGTCTCCCTGGGGGTCTCCTCGACGGCGTGAGCATCGCCCGGCGTTTTGGCCGTGGCATCCCGATGCCGTAGACTCTCCCTTTGGTGTCTGCTGCCTGCGGCCGGCATCGCGAACGTGAGCCCTCCACTGGCGTGTTTCGTCCGGCATCCGCCGAGGAAACCACCCCGGAGTGGGATTCACGAACCTCTCCGTTCGAATCAAGAAAGCAGCACTACTGTGACGCGCACCTACACCCCCAAGGCCGGTGAAGTGACCCGTGAGTGGGTCGTCATCGATGCGACCGACGTCGTTCTCGGACGCCTCGCCTCGCACGCCGCCACGATCCTCCGTGGCAAGAACAAGCCCACCTTCGCGAACCACATCGACACCGGTGACTTCGTGATCGTCATCAACGCCGAGAAGGTGGCGCTGACGGGCCAGAAGCTCCAGAAGAAGATGGCGTACCGCCACTCGGGCTACCCGGGCGGCCTCACGGCAACCTCCTACGCCGAGCTCCTCGAGAAGAACCCGGTCCGCGCCGTCGAGAAGGCGATCCGCGGCATGCTCCCCAAGAACAGCCTGGGTCGCCAGCAGCTGTCGAAGCTGAAGGTCTACGTCGGTGCCGAGCACCCGCACGCTGCCCAGCAGCCCACCCCCTACACCTTCGACCAGGTCGCCCAGTAAGCGCCGCTTCGAACCAGGAACTCAAGGAAAAGAACATGGCGAAGATCGCTGACTCCATCGAAGAGACCCCCGAGTCCTACACCACCGAGAGCGCGGCCGCCCCGGCCGAGTCCGCTCCCCGTCCGGTGCTGTCCGTCCCCGGTGCCGCCGTCGGCCGCCGCAAGCAGGCCATCGCGCGCGTCCGCCTGGTCCCCGGCTCCGGCGTCATCACGGTGAACGGCCGCGAGTTCGAGGACTACTTCCCGAACAAGCTGCACCAGCAGCTCATCACCGACCCGTTCACGCTGCTCGACCTCACGGGTGCGTACGACGTGATCGTCCGCATCTCGGGCGGCGGCCCCTCGGGCCAGGCCGGCGCGCTGCGCCTCGGCATCGCCCGCGCCCTCAACGAGATCGACGCCGAGAACAACCGCCCGGCGCTCAAGAAGGCGGGCTTCCTCTCGCGCGACGCTCGCGTCATCGAGCGCAAGAAGGCCGGTCTCAAGAAGGCCCGCAAGGCTCCGCAGTACTCGAAGCGCTGATCGGCACCGACCGAATGGCACTGTTCGGAACGGATGGTGTGCGGGGCCTCGCAAACGGCTCCCTCACCGCCGAACTGGCGCTCACCCTGGCCCAGGCGACCGCGGTCGTCCTGGGCCAGGGCCGTATCGCCGAAGCACGCAAGGCCGCAGGCAAGCGGCTCACCGCGGTCGTCGCGCGCGACCCGCGCATCTCGGGGCAGTTCCTCAGCGCGGCCGTCGAGGCGGGTCTGGCCTCTTCGGGCGTCGACGTGCTGGATGCCGGCACCCTCCCGACCCCCGCTGCCGCGTTCCTCATCGACGACATCGACGCCGATTTCGGAGTCATGATCTCGGCGTCCCACAATCCCGCGCCCGACAACGGGATCAAGATCTTCGCGCGCGGGGGCGTCAAGCTCCCCGACGTCGTCGAGCAGCGCATTGAAGAGGCCATGACGGGGCCGAAGCTCCAGCCGACGGGCGGCGCCGTCGGGCGTGTGGTGCGCTTCTCGGATGCCGAGGATCGCTACGTCATCCACCTCCTCGCGTCACTGCCGCACCGGCTCGACGGCCTCCACGTCGTCGTCGACTGCGCCCACGGCGCGGCCTCCGGCGTCTCGCCGGAGACCTTCCGCAACGCGGGCGCCAAGGTCACCGTCATCGGCGCCGACCCCGACGGTCTCAACATCAACGACGGCGTCGGATCGACCCACCTCGACAAGCTCGCCGCCGAGGTCGTCCGCACGGGCGCCGACGTCGGCATCGCCCACGACGGCGACGCCGACCGGTGTCTCGCCGTCGATGCCGAGGGGCGCATCGTCGACGGCGATCAGATCATGGCGATCCTCGCCGTCTCGATGAAGGAGCGCGGCGTGCTGAGCGACGACACCCTCGTCGCGACGGTCATGAGCAATCTCGGCCTGCATCGCGCGATGGCGGCACACGGCATCCGCGTCGAGACGACGGCCGTCGGCGACAGATACGTGCTCGAGCGCATGAACGAGGGCGGCTTCTCCCTCGGGGGTGAGCAGTCGGGGCACGTCATCATGAGCCGGTTCGCGACGACGGGCGACGGCCTGCTCACGGGCCTGCACCTCGCGGCCGAGATGGCGCGCACCGGGCGAAGCCTCGCCGACCTGGCCGCCGTCATGACCGTCTTCCCGCAGTCGCTCGTCAACGTCCGCGGTGTCGAGCGCTCGCGCGCCACCGACGCCGACGTGCTGGCCGCCGTGCGCGTGGCCGAGACGGCCCTCGGCGACAGCGGACGGGTGCTCCTGCGCCCCTCGGGCACGGAGCCCATGGTGCGCGTCATGGTCGAGGCGGCCTCGCAGGCCGACGCCCAGCGCATCGCCGACGAACTCGCCGACATCGTCCGCGGGTGAGGGTCCGCGGGTGAGGGTGTGCGGCTGACGCGTCTGCCGCGTCTGCCGCGTCTGCCGCGCCAGCCGGAGGCCGCGTTACGCGCGTGTAAAACGTCGTCACGTGCACTGGCCGCGGGGGAGTGCTGCCCCTAACGTGGGCCCTGCGCTCGCGTCACCCGAGAGGTCCACCCCCGACGGCCGAACCCCCGACTCGGATGGCGAAGTTGCACGGGGTACCGTGGCCCCTCCGTCATGATGACGGGCATCGCCCATCCCCCCAACGGCGACGCCCCCGACGGAGGGGTCACGCCCGGTCAGTCGGGCTCGGACCAGCTGAGGCTCTCGATGTAGCGCAGCAGGACGCCCTCGCGCAGAGCCCACGGGCTCACCTCGAGCTCGTCGACGTCGAGCACCGTCATCGCGGTGTGCAGGACGATCGCCGCCGCAACGATCTGGAACGTGCGATCGGCGGTGATGCCCGGCAGTTCCTGGCGGGCGGATGCCGGCAGGCGCGCGAGCCGCGGTATCCACGAGCCGAGCGCGTGGCGCGGCAGGAGCATCCGCTCCGTGCCCGACCACCCCGGCACGGGGTAGCCGGCGAGCTTCGCGAGCGAGCGGATCGCCTTCGACGAGCCGACGACGTGGTTCGGCTTGGGCTGGCCGGTCATGAGCTGCGCGACCGGCTCGAGCGTCGTGCGCGCGTGCGCGCGCAGCTGCTCCGCGGCATCCTCGCCCGGCGGGTCCTGCGGCAGGAATTCGACCGTCGCGCGCCCCGCGCCGAGCGGCACGGATGCCGCGACGTCGGGCAGTTCGTCGCTGCCGGCCGCGACCTCGAGCGAGCCGCCGCCGATGTCGAAGAGGAGGATCTGCCCCGGCGACCAGCCGAACCAACGGCGGACGGCGAGGAACGTGAACCGCGCCTCGCTCTCGCCGCCGAGCACCTGCAGGTCTTGACCGAGCGCCGCCTCGATGCGGGCGATCACGTCGGCGCCGTTCGTCGCCTCGCGGACGGCGCTCGTCGCCGTGGCCAGCAGCTCGACGACGTTCTCGGCCTCCGCCGTCGCGCGGGCCTGCGTGACGGCATCCACGAGAGCCGCGACGCCCTGCTCGCTGATCGATCCGTCGGGCTCGAGGTAGCGCATGAGGCGGAGCACCGTGCGCTGGCTCGTCGTGCCGAGCGGGCGGCCGCCGGGGTGCACGTCGGCGACGAGCAGATGGACGGTGTTGGATCCGATGTCGAGGACTCCCAGGCGCACGTGTCGAGAGTAGCGCCAGTAGAGTGGGCGCGATGTCCACCGATGAGGAGCTCGAACGAGCAGGCGGCGCCGAGGGCGCGGCGGAAGCCGAGGCGCCGGCGACGGCGCTCGACCCGCTGCTGTACCGCGAAATCGACCGCGCCGAGTGGGCGGCGCTCGCCCCCGGCATCCCCTCGCCCCTCACCGAAACCGAGGTCGTGCAGCTGCGCGGCATCGGCGATCGTCTCGACCTCACCGAGGTGCGCGAGGTGTACCTGCCGCTCAGCCGACTGCTCTCGACGTACGC
This sequence comes from Microbacterium sp. MMO-20, assembly GCF_037147735.1. Classification (NCBI taxonomy): domain Bacteria; kingdom Bacillati; phylum Actinomycetota; class Actinomycetes; order Micrococcales; family Microbacteriaceae; genus Microbacterium; species Microbacterium sp. MMO-20. Next base: position 9,397 of record NZ_JBBCUU010000002.1, read on the forward strand.
CGAGAACACGAAGCGCCTCGGTGTCGAGACGTCGGCCTTCCTCGGTGAGCAGGACACGACGACCCCGTTCGTCGTCGCGGTGGCCGGTTCGGTCGCGGTCGGCAAGTCGACGATCGCGCGCCTCCTGCGCGAGCTCATGAGCCGCTGGCCGGGCACGCCCCGGGTCGAACTCGTCACGACGGACGGGTTCCTCTACTCCAACGCCGAGCTCGAACGGCGCGGGCTCATGGACCGCAAGGGCTTTCCGGAGTCGTACGACCGGCGCGCGCTCGTCCGGTTCCTCACCGACGTGAAATCGGGCGCGGCGGAGGCGCGCGCCCCGTTCTACTCGCACGTGCGATACGACATCGTGCCCGACGCGCACGTGACGGTCCGCCGCCCCGATGTCGTCATCGTCGAGGGGCTGAACGTCCTCTCACCGCCGCCAAGCCCGCACGAGGTCGCCGTCAGCGACCTCTTCGATTTCTCGATCTACGTGGATGCCGAGCCGGGCGACATCGCGCAGTGGTACGTCGACCGCTTCCTCGCGCTGCGCCAGGGCGCCTTCAGCAACCCGAGCTCGTTCTTCAACGTGTTCGCGGAGCTGTCGGATGCCGAAGCGGTCGAGCGCGCGCTCGGCTTCTGGGACGCCATCAACCTGCCGAACCTGCGCGAGAACGTCGAGCCGACCAAGCACCGCGCAACGCTCGTGCTGAGGAAGGCCGCCGACCACGCCGTCGAGACGGTGCTGCTCCGCAAGCTGTGAGGGTGCCCTCGTTCGCGCCGAGGGTGCCCTCGTAGCGGCGGGCTAATGCACCCTCGCGGGGAACGAATGCACCCTCGGGGTTTGTGAGGGCGCCGCGCAAAAGGGCGCGGCTACGCTGGGACCCATGTGTGGAATCGTCGGATACGTAGGCCCGCGCGACAGCCAGGCCATCCTCCTCGCCGGGCTCGCCCGCCTCGAGTACCGCGGCTACGACTCCGCCGGCATCGCCGTCATCGATCCCCGCGGCGACCTCGACATGCGCAAGCGTGCGGGCAAGCTCCAGGTGCTGCGCGACGACCTCGCCGCTCACCCGATGCCGGACGGCACGACGGGCATCGGGCACACACGCTGGGCGACCCACGGCGGACCCACCGACGTGAACGCGCACCCCCACCTCGCCGACGACGACCGCCTCGCGGTGATCCACAACGGCATCATCGAGAACTTCGCCGAGCTCAAGGCCGAGCTCGTCTCGCTCGGCTACACGTTCCGCTCCGAGACCGACACCGAGGTCGCCGCCGTGCTGCTCGGGCACGAGTACCGGGCATCCGGCGACCTCGTCACCGCGTTCCGTGCCGTCGTCCGCCGTCTCGAAGGCGCGTTCACGCTTCTCGCGATGCACCAGGACGAGCCCGGGCTCGTCGTCGGCGCCCGCCGCAACTCGCCGCTCGTCATCGGGCTCGGCGAGGGCGAGAACTTCCTCGGCTCCGACGTCGCGGCCTTCGTCGAGCACACGCGCAACGCCCTCGCCATCGGGCAGGACGAGATCGTCGCCATCACGCCCGAGGGCGTCACGATCACCGACTTCGACGGCAACGCCGTCGAGGCCTCTCCCTTCGAGGTGGTGTGGGATGCCTCTGCCGCCGAGAAGGGCGGCTGGTCCTCGTTCATGGCGAAGGAGGTCTCGGAGGAGCCCGAAGCCGTCGCCAACACGATCCGCGGGCGCGTGCAGGATGGCCAGGTCGTCATCCCCGAGCTCGACGGACTCGATGATCTCTTCACCGGCATCCGACGCATCATCGTCATCGCCTGCGGCACCGCGGCTTACGCGGGCCAGACGGGTGCGTACGCCATCGAGCAGTGGACGCGCATCCCGGTGTCGGTCGAGCTCGCGCACGAATTCCGCTACCGCGACCCGGTCATCGGCGACGACACGCTCGTCGTATCGATCAGCCAGTCCGGCGAGACGATGGACACGCTCATGGCCGTGAAGTACGCCGGCGAGCAGGGTGCCAAGACGCTCTCGATCTGCAACACGCAGGGTGCGACGATCCCGCGCGAATCGGATGCCGTGATCTACACCCACGCGGGGCCCGAGGTCGCCGTGGCATCCACAAAGGCGTTCGTCGCCCAGATCACGGCGCTGTACCTCCTCGCCCTGCACGTCGCGCGCGTGCGCGGCTCGATCCCTGCCGCCGAGGCGGCCGACCACGTGCGCGAGCTCGAGGCCGTACCGGGCAAGATCTCGTGGGTGCTCGAGAAGGAGCAGGCCCACATCGAGCAGTTCTCGCGCTGGATGGCCGACACGCAGTCGGTCCTCTTCCTCGGCCGCCACGTCGGGTACCCGATCGCCCTCGAGGGTGCGCTGAAGCTCAAGGAGATCAGCTACATCCACGCCGAGGGCTTCGCCGCCGGGGAGCTCAAGCACGGCCCCATCGCGCTCATCGAGCCCGGCCAGCCGGTGTTCGTCCTCGTGCCCTCGCCGCGCGAATCGGCGGAGCTGCACAAGAAGGTCGTGTCGAACATCCAGGAGATCCGCGCGCGCGGCGCCCGCGTCATCGTCGTCGCCGAAGAGGGGGATGCCGCCGTGCTGCCCTTCGCCGACGAGGTGCTGCGCATTCCGCTGGCGGGCCCGTTCTTCGAGCCGCTGCTCGCGGTCGTGCCGCTGCACATCTTCGCGATGGGCCTCGCGACGGCGAAGGGGCTCGACGTCGATCAGCCCCGCAACCTCGCGAAGTCCGTCACCGTCGAGTAGGGCGCCGGTAGGCTGGATGCCGTGATCGTCGGCATCGGCGTCGACATCGTCGACATCCCCCGCTTCGAGCGGTCGCTCGCGCGCACGCCGCGCCTCCTCGACCGCATCTTCACGGCCGCCGAGCGCGGGCTGAGACCGCACTCGCTCGCCGCCCGGTATGCCGCGAAGGAGGCGCTCATCAAAGCCCTCGGCGGCTCGGACGGCGTGCACTGGACCGACATCGAGGTCGCCTCGGAGCCGGCGGGGAGGCCCGTGTTCAGCCTGTCCGGCGAGACCGATGCCACCGTGGCATCCCGCGGGATCACGGCGCTCCACCTCTCGCTCAGCCACGACGCGGGGCTCGCGACCGCGTACGTCGTCGCGGAATCGCTCACAGAGCCACGCGCCGACGCCTCACCTGCCGATGAGGGGGCCCGCGCATGACCCGTCTGCCTGCAGGCACGATGCGCGAGGCGCTCATCGACACCGACGCGATCGCCGACAACGTCCGCCATGCGCGCCGCCTCACGTCCTCCGACGTGATCGCCGTCGTCAAGGCGGACGGCTACGGCCACGGCGCGGTGCGCTCCGCCGTCGCGGCGCTCGCAGGAGGCGCGAACCGCCTCGGGGTCGCTGACATCGGCGAAGCGCTGGCGCTGCGCCGCGCCGGCATCGACGCACCGATCCTCGCGTGGCTGCACGCCCCCGGGGCATCCTTCACCGATGCTGTCGCGCACGGGATCGAGCTCGGCATCTCGAGTCTCGACCAACTCGCGGCGGCGGCAGCGGCGGCCTCGGCCGCCCGTCCCGCGCTCGTGCAGCTCAAGGTCGAGACGGGCCTCGGCCGCAACGGCCTCGCGCCCGGCGATCTGCCGGCCGCGTTCGCCGAGGCCGCGCGGCTCGAACGCATCGGCAAGCTGCGCGTCGTCGGCATCTTCAGCCACCTCTCCAACACCAGCGACGCCGACGACCGCGCCGCCCTCGCGCGCTTCCACGAGGCGCTCGCGCTCGCCGCGCGCCTCGGTCTCACCCCCGCGCTCACGCACATCGCCGCCTCCCACGCCGCGCTCGCGCTGCCCGACGCGCGGCTCGGCTGCGTGCGCCTCGGCATCGCGATGTACGGGCTGTCGCCGTTCGCGGATCGCACCTCCGCCGACCTCGGGCTCCGTCCCGCCATGACTCTTCGCGCGGCCGTCGCCGCCGTGCGGCGCGTGCCCGCCGGTCAGGGCGTGTCGTACGGGTACACGCATCGGACCGACGGCGAGACGACGCTCGCTCTCGTGCCGCTCGGCTACGCCGACGGGGTGCCGCGGGCGGCCTCCGGCGCCGCCGCCGTCCGCATCGGGGGTGCGTCCTTTCCCGTCGCCGGGCGCATCGCGATGGACCAGTTCGTCGTCGATGTGGGCGATCTCCCGGTTTCCGTGGGCGACGAAGCCGTCCTGTTCGGCGACCCGACCCTCGGGATGCCGCCCGTCGAAGCCTGGGCGGATGCCGCGGGCACCATCAACTACGAGATCGTCACCCGCATCGGCCCCCGCGTGCCTCGCCGCGAGGCGGCCCCGTGAGCAGCTCCACCGCCGGCGGCGCGGGCGAGTGCCCCGTGAGCGGCGTACCGTATTCAGTCTCCGCGCCCGCGGCACGAGCGGCCGTCCGCGGAAACACGCGGAATGGCCGCCGAGCGCCGCGCGTTGGGACTGAATTGTGAACGCGACACAGCCCGCACTCCCGACGCCGGGCCTCGACGCCTTCGTCGGGGAGCACGAGATCGCCGATCCCGCGGCGATGGAGGAACTCGGACGGCGCTTCGGCGCGGCCCTGCGCCCGGGCGACCTCGTCGTGCTGACCGGGCCCCTCGGGGCCGGAAAGACGACGCTCACGCGCGGCATCGCGGCATCCCTCGATGTCCGCGGGCGTGTGCAGAGCCCGACGTTCGTCATCGCGCGCACCCACCCCGCGCTCGGCGACGGGCCCGCGCTCGTGCACGTCGACGCCTACCGGCTCGGCACCGACGGCGAGCTGGACGATCTCGACATCGACTTCGCGCGCTCCGTCGTCGTCGCGGAGTGGGCGGCGCCGTTCGCCGCCGCCGTCGCAGACACGTGGTGGGAGGTCGAGATCGACCGCGGCTGGTCGGGCACGGGCCTCGACACCGCGTGCGGCACCGCCGGTCCCCACGTGGCGGACATGGAGGATGCCGCGCCCCGGCGCGTCCGCGTCTCGCGCCGCCCCTGACGTGCCGTCGCCATGGCGGCCCTCGGCCTCCGCGGACGTGACAGGCTTGAGGCATGACTGTTCCCGAGATCACCCTCAACGACGGCCACACGATCCCGCAGCTCGGCTACGGCGTCTTCAAGGTCGACCCCGCCGAGACGGAGCGCCTCGTCTCGACGGCGCTCGAAGTGGGCTACCGCCACATCGACACCGCCGCGATCTACGGCAACGAGGAGGGCGTCGGCCGGGCGATCGCCGCGAGCGGCATCCCGCGCGACGAGCTCTTCATCACGACGAAGCTCTGGAACAGCGAGCAGGGCACCGATAAGCCGCGCGCGGCGATCGAGACGAGCCTCGACAAGCTGGGCCTCGACCACGTCGACCTGTACCTCATCCACTGGCCGCGTCCCGATCAGGATCTGTACGTCGACACGTGGCGCCAGCTGGAGACGTTCCGCGGTGAGGGACTGACCCGCTCGATCGGAGTGTCGAACTTCCACCGCCCGCACCTCGAGCGCCTGCTCGCCGAGACCGAGACGGTGCCCGCCGTCGACCAGCTGGAGCTGCACCCCGCGTTCGCGCAGCGCGAGCTCCGCGCATTCGGCGCCGACCACGGCATCCACATCGAGGCGTGGGGGCCGCTCGGCCAGGGCAAGTACGACCTGTTCGGTGAGAAGGCCGTCGCCGACGCGGCCGACGCGCACGGTGTGACCCCCGCGCAGGTCGTGCTGCGCTGGCACCTCGACCACGGCATCATCGTCTTCCCGAAGTCGTCCACCCCCGAGCGGATCGCGCAGAACTTCGACGTCTTCGGCTTCGAGCTCACTCCGGACGAGGTCGCGGCGATCGACGCGATCGACCGCGGGCAGCGCGTCGGGTCGGATCCCGACACCGCGACGTTCTGACGTCGGCCGGCGGGGTGCGCCGCGCCGGTACCCTGGAGGGTGTGATCCTCGGCATCGACACCTCTCTCGGTACGGCGGTCGCCGTGGTCGAGTCCGACGGGGTCGTGCGGGCCGAGGCATCCAGCGACAATCCGCTGGGGCACGCCGAGGCGATCGGCGGGCTGCTCCAGACAGCACTGGCGGATGCCGCGCACGGAGCGATCGGGCAGACCGGCGCCCCCGAGCGGGTCGCCCTCACGCACGTCGCGGCGGGCATGGGTCCCGGGCCGTTCACGGGCCTGCGCGTCGGGATCGCCGCCGCGCGCGCCTTCGCCCTCGGCCGTGGCCTGCCGGTCGTCGCCGTCCCGAGCCACGATGCGGCCGCCCTCGGGATCGTCCTCGGGCAGGCGCTCGCGGATCCCTTCGGCGAGCCGGCCCGCTTCGCCGTCGTCACCGACGCGCGTCGTCGCGAGTTCGCGTACTCGATCTTCGACGGTCTCGACGACGACGGCATCCCGGTGCGCGTCGCGGGCCCTGCGCTGGCGCCGCGCGCCGACGTCGACGGCGTGCTCGCGGCGGTCGGCGCCGTGCGCCACGACGTGACCACGATCTCTGCGGCGATGGTCGCGGCCCTCGCCGGGCGGGCGCTCGCCGCCGGACGCGAGCTGACCGGCCCCGAGCCGCTCTACCTGCGCGCGCCCGATGTGACGCTGCCGGCGGGACCCAAGCGGGTGGGCGCATGACCCTGCGCGACGCGACCCCCGACGACCTCGACGCCATCATGGCGATCGAGCGCGCCTCGTTCCCGACCGACGCCTGGAGCGACGCCATGATGCAGGGCGAGCTCGCCTCGCCGCACGGCCGCTACCTCGTCGACGTCGAGGCGGGTCGCGTCGTCGGCTACGGCGGCGTGCGGGCGGTGCAGGGCGCGGCGGATGCCGATGTGCAGACGATCGCGATCGCCGCGTCTGCGCGGGGGCGCGGCCGCGGACGCGCGCTCCTCCGCGCGCTCGCCGAGGAGGCGCGCCGTCGCGGCGCGCGCGAGCTGTTCCTCGAGGTGCGCGCCGACAACCCGGTCGCCGCGGCACTCTACCGCTCGGAAGGGTTCGCCGAGATCGGCCGTCGCCCGCGGTACTACCAGCCCGACGATGTCGACGCGATCGTCATGACGCTCGATCTGCGGGCGTGGGCGGCAGCCGCGGCATCCAGCGCCGCCGATGCGGGGGTGTGCACATGACCCGCACCGAACCCCTCGTCCTCGGCATCGAGACGAGCTGCGACGAGACGGGCATCGGCATCGTGCGCGGTCGCACACTGCTGTCGAACACGATCGCGAGCTCCATGGACGAGCACGCCCGCTACGGCGGCGTCGTGCCCGAAGTCGCCGCCCGCGCGCACCTCGAAGCGCTGCAGCCCGCGATCGAGGCCGCCGTCGCAGAGGCCGGCATCGCCCTCGACGAGCTGGACGCCGTCGCCGTGACGAGTGGTCCGGGGCTGGCGGGCGCGCTCATGGTCGGGGTCGGCGCGGCGAAAGCGCTCGCGGTGAGCCTCGACAAGCCGCTCTACGCCGTCAACCACCTCGTGGGGCACATCGCCGCCGACATCCTCACCGGCGACGAGGTCGAGTATCCGACCGTGGCGCTCCTCGTCAGCGGCGGGCACACGTCGCTGCTCCTCGTGCGCGACCTCGTCTCCGACGTCGAGCTGCTCGGTGAGACCCTCGACGACGCGGCGGGGGAGGCGTTCGACAAGATCGCGCGCATCCTCGGCCTGCCCTACCCCGGAGGCCCCGAGATCGATCGTGCGGCGGCGTCGGGTGACCCGGCCGCGATCCGGTTCCCGCGCGGCCTCACCCGGGCATCCGACATGGCCGAGCATCGCTACGACTTCTCCTTCTCGGGGCTGAAGACCGCCGTCGCGCGCTGGGTCGAGCAGGCGGAGGCCTCAGGCGCCCCCGTGAACACGGCCGACGTCGCGGCATCCTTCCGCGAGGCGGTCGTCGACGTGCTCGTGACGAAGGCGCTGGATGCCTGCGACCGCCACGGCGTGCCGCGGTTGCTCCTCGGCGGCGGCGTCATCGCGAATCGCCGTCTGCGCGAGGTCGCCCTCGACCGTGCCGCCGCCGCCGGCGTCGCCGTGCGGATCCCGCCGCTCAGCCTCTGCACCGACAACGGCGCCATGATCGCCGCGCTCGCCGCGCAGCTGGTCGCGTCGGGGCACGCGCCGTCGACGCTCGCGTTCGGCGCCGACTCGACGCTGCCCGTCACCGAGATCCAGGTCGCCCGGGAGCACGCGTGAGCGGCCCCGCCGAGCACGGTCAGCCGGGCATCCCGGAGCCTCCGTCGAGATCGGTGGATGCCGCCGGCATGGCCCCGTCGGAGGACATCGCCGCCGCGGAGACGGCCGCTCTCCCCGGGGCGCACCGCGGCGGGTTCCAGCGCGAGTTCACCGAGCCGGTACCCATCACCGCGACGGTGCGCACCGAACCCGAGCTCGACGCCGCACCGGACATGCACGCTGCCGCCGATATCCGCTGGGCACCGGCATCCGGCCCGATGCCGCGCAGCGCCGGGTGGGCGCTCTTCTTCGGCATCGCCGGACTCGCGGTGTCGCTGCTGGTCGGGTGGGGCTTCCTCATCGGCCTGCTCGGGATCGGCCTCGCCATCGCCGCGCTGCGCCGCCCGTGGGAGTCGCGTGCGCTCGCCGTCTGGGCGCTATGCCTCAGCGTCGTCTCGCTCGTCTACAGCGCCGGCTGGCTGTGGTGGGCCTCGACGCAGGGTCCGCTCTTCGGCTGACCCGCCTCGGAGAGGTCAGAGCCGGTCGGCGAGGAGCGTCAGTCGGCGGTCACCGACCCGCGTCACGATGAGCGTCGCCGACGCGCTGCCGCGGAGCTTCAGTTTCGTCCGCAGTGTCGCGGGGTCGATGTCGACGCCGCGCTTCTTGATCTCGAGCGTGCCGATGCCGCGCTCACGCAGCGCGCGCGCGAGCGCTTTGACGTCGTTCGGCAGCTGCTCGCGGATGCGGAAGCTCTGGACGAACGGGCTCGACACCGGGGCGTCCGAGGTGAGGTACGCGATCTTCTCGTCGATCATGCCGGCGCCGAGGGTGCGGGCGACGTCGCCGATCAGTCGCGCGCGGATGACGGCGCCTTCGGGCTCGTGCAGGTATTCGCCGAGCGCGCGCACGTTGGCATCCGGCGCATCGGCGTCGGCCGTGAGCTCCGCCGCGGCGCCGCCGCGCACGACGAGCGCCGCGCGACTGATGCCGGGGCGGGCGAGCACGCCCGTCCAGACGACGAGTTCGATCGTCGCGCCGTCGACCGAGATCCACTGCGTTTCGACGTGACCGGCTTCCGTCGGTACGAGGGACCGATCGAACGCGGGGCCGAGCTTGATGCCCGCCGGCAGCTGCGCGGCGAGGCCCCACACCCAGTCGAGCGGGGGCGACCACTCGCCGGCGCCCAGACGCGTCGTATCGCCGTGGCCGGCCGTCCGGCGGGCAGGGTCGAGCCAGACCGCCTCGATGCCCGCGAGGTCGACGTCCTGCGCACGGGCATGGCGCACGCGCACGGCGTCGCCGAACGGTGCGAGGTTGTACGCGGCGAGGGCGGCGGTGACCTCGTCTGCGTCGACGGCGAGCACGTCGAGCCCGATCCCCGCGAGCGCAAGCGCGTCGCCGCCGATCCCGCAGCCGAGGTCGGCGACGGCGCGGATGCCGGCGTCGCGGAAGCGACCCGCGTGGGATGCCGCGATCTCGAGCCGCGTCGCCTGCTCGAGCCCCGACCGCGTGAAGAGCATCCGATCGGCGAACGCGCCGAACTTCGCGCGCGCTCGCGTGCGCAGTCGCGCCTGACCGACCGCCGCCGCGACGAGCTCGGGTGCGCGACCGGCCGACCGCAGCCGTGACACGGCCGCGGCGACGTCGTCGGTCGAGTCGAGCGCTCCGAGCTCGTCGATCAGGCGCAGGCCCTCGGGGGTGAGGAGGGCGGTGAGCTCGGCGAGATCCATCCGCCCAGCCTAGGCGCGCGCGGCGAACCCCGTCTCGGTCGGGCGTGCGGGGGAGGAGGGGGCAGGAGGGAGGAGGAGAAGAAAAGTTGGGATGGCTGGCACTCGCGTTGCACGAGTGCCAGCCGCGCTCTAGACTTGCCATTAGCACTCCGACCCATCGGGTGCTAATCAGTCTTTTCAGTGACAACGGCAATACGCCACGCCAGAAAGAGGTAAACCGTGTCGGTTTCCATCAAGCCGCTCGAGGACCGCATCGTCATCAAGCAGGTCGAGGCCGAGCAGGTCACGTCCAGCGGTCTCGTCATCCCCGACACCGCCAAGGAGAAGCCCCAGGAGGGCGAGGTCGTGGCGGTGGGCCCCGGCCGCGTCGACGACAACGGCAACCGCGTGCCGCTCGACGTCGCCGTCGGCGATCGCGTCCTCTACTCGAAGTACGGCGGCACCGAGGTGAAGTTCGGCGCCGACGAGTACCTCGTGCTCTCCGCGCGCGACGTCCTCGCGGTCGTCGTCCGCTGATCTCAGCCTGACGAAGGGTCCGGATGCCTCGGCATCCGGACCCTTTGTCGTTCCCGCGGCGCTGGTTGGCAGTCGCGCGACGACCGCATCCTGTCAGGACCGTCATAGAGTGAGACTCATGACACCCGAGGAGACGAAGCGCCAGGAGTCCCTCGGCGGCGTGTACGCGTTCGCGGCGTACTTCCTCTGGGGCTTCATGCCCCTCTACTTCATCCTGCTGGCGCCCATCGGGCCGTGGGAGATCGTCGTCTGGCGGATCCTCTTCTCGCTCGTCTTCTGCGCGATCCTGCTGACCGTCACCCGCACATGGCCGAAGCTCATCGCGATCCTCCGCGACCGCCGGCTTGTCTTCTGGACGATCGTTGCCGGCCTGCTGATCTACGTGAACTGGCAGGTGTTCCTCCTCGGCATCCTCACCGGGCACGTCATCGAGGGGAGCCTGGGCTACTTCATCAACCCGATCGTGACGGTGCTGCTGGGTGTCCTCGTCCTCGGCGAGAAGCTCCGCACAGCGCAGTGGGTCGCGATCGCGTTCGCCGCCCTCGCCGTCGTCGTCATCATCGTGGCGTACGGCTCGTTCCCCTGGATCGCGCTGACGCTCGCGGCATCCTTCGGCACCTACGGTCTCGTCAAGAAGCAGATCGGGCCGAGCGTGGATGCCATCAGCGGCCTCACTCTCGAGTCGCTGTGGCTCACGCCGATCGCGATCGTGCAGCTCATCGTCGTGGCCTCGACGACCGGGCTCGTCTTCGGCACGCAGGGCGCGGGGCACACGGCACTCGTCACCCTCGCCGGTGTCGTCACCGCCGTGCCGCTGCTGCTGTTCGCCGCCGGCGCGCGACGGGCCCCGCTCACGGTGATCGGCCTGCTGCAGTTCGTCGCCCCGATCATGCAGTTCCTGACGGGCTGGTGGATCCTCGGCGAGCCCATGCCGCTCGAGCGCTGGATCGGCTTCGCGCTCGTCTGGGTGGCGCTCGTGCTCCTCAGTGTCGACTCGCTGCGCCACGCGCGACGAGCACGGACGGCGGGCGACGTCGGAGAACTCGTCTGATCGACCGTTATCGCACCGTGACCCTCATGTGACACACCGTTAACGCATTGCAACATTGCGGAGACCTCCGCCCTATTAGGTTTGACCCACTGGCGCGGCACCCCGAGTCCGCACCGTGTTTCATTCACAGCAAGGAGCAACATGAGCGTCTTCACACGTTCGGGTGCGGGAAAGCTCGTCGGCGCCATCGCCGTCGGTGCCGTCAGCGCCCTCCTTCTCGCCGGCTGCGCCGGCGGCGGAGGGTCGACCACGCCCAGTGAGAGCACGGGTCCCGCGGAGGACCTGACTCTCAAGATCGGCAGCGTGCTGCCCCAGACCGGTAGCCTCGCCTTCCTCGGCCCGCCCGAAGAGGCCGGTGTGCTGCTCGCTGTCAACGAGGTCAACGAGGCCGCGAAGGGCATCACGATCGACTTCACCCCGGGTGACTCGGGTGACGCCGACAACAAGGCCTTCGAGACGACGGTGCCCAAGCTCCAGAACGCGGGCGTGTCCGCGATGATCGGTGCGGCGGCATCGGGCGTGACGAAGCTGTTCCTCGACTCGAACGTCGCGGCCGGCATCATCACCTTCTCGCCCGCCAACACGTCGCCCGACTTCACGACGTGGGATGACGACAACCTCTACTGGCGCACCGCTCCGAGCGACCTGCTCCAGGGCGAGGTGCTGGCCAACCTCATCGCCGAGGACGGCCACAAGAACATCGGCATCATCTACCAGAACGACGCCTACGGCACGGGCCTCTACGGCGTCGTCAAGAAGGTCTTCGAATCGACCGGCGGTTCGGTCGTCGCCGAGGCCTCCTACAACGACGGTGACAGCTCGTTCGACGCGCAGGTCGCGACGATCGCGGCGGCCAAGCCGGATGCCGTCGTGCTCATCACGTTCGACCAGTTCGCGACGATCGCGCCGCTGCTGGTGAACGCGGGCCAGGAGGCGAAGAACTTCTACCTCGTCGACGGAAACCTCAAGCAGTGGGGGACGCAGGTCTCCGTCTCGCTCGAGGGCGCGAAGGGCACGACGCCCGGACCGGTGCTCGAGGACGACTTCAAGGAGCGCCTGAACACCGCCTGGACCGACGCGGGCAACGCCGCGCTCGAGGACTACTCCTACGCGGCCGAGTCGTACGACGCCGTCGTCCTGCTCGCGCTCGCGTCGCTGGCGTCGGGCTCGACGACCGGCAAGGACATCGCCGGCAAGCTGCAGGAGGTCTCCGGCGGCTCGGGTGACGGTAAGAAGTGCACCTCGTTCTCGGAGTGCGCCGACATCATCATCGGAGGCGGCGTGGCCGACTACGACGGCTACTCCGGACCGGTCACGTTCGACGAGAACGGCGACCCGACGCAGGCATCGATCGGTATCTTCCAGTTCGGTGCCGACAACATGCACACCCGCGTCGACACCCGCTGACGCACCGCACGAATGAAAGGGCCCCGGAGCGATCCGGGGCCCTTTCCCGTGTCCGGCCTCGTCGGGGGAGGGGGCGGAGGGCGCAACGAGAGAGGGGGTGGATGCCGTGGCATCCACCCCCTCTCTCGCGACGGTGCGGAGTCAGGCGGCGTCGTCGACACCGAGGGTGCCGAGGTACAGACCGATCACCTGCGGGTCGTTCAGGAGCTCGCGGCCCGTACCCTGGTGGGCGTCGCGGCCCTGATCGAGGACGTAGCCGCGGTCGCAGATCTGCAGGCAGCGGCGCGCGTTCTGCTCGACCATGATCGTCGTGACCCCGGCCTTGTTGATGTCGGAGACGCGCAGGAACGCGTCGTCCTGACGGACGGGCGACAGACCCGCGGACGGCTCGTCGAGCAGCAGCACCGACGGATCCATCATGAGTGCCCGACTCATCGCCACCATCTGGCGTTCACCGCCCGAGAGCGATCCCGCGCGCTGCTTGAGCCGCTTGCCGAGCTCCGCGAAGATGCCGGTGACGAACTCGAGCCGCTCTGCGTAGATTCTGGGGTTCTGGTAGAGCCCCATCTGCAGGTTCTCCTCGATCGACAGCGAGGGGAAGACATTGTTCGTCTGCGGGACGAATGCGACACCGCGCTGCACGAGCTTGTCCGCCTTGAGGCCCACGATCGACTCGCCGTTGACCGTGATGTCGCCGCCTCGCACCTTCACAAGGCCGAAGATCGACTTCAGCAGCGTGGACTTGCCGGCGCCGTTGGGTCCGATGATGCCGATCAGCTCGCCCTTGCGGGCGACGAGGTTGGCGGAGTTGATGATGTTGATGCCGGGGAGGTAGCCCGCGTCGAGGTCCTTGACCTCGACGACGATGTCGTCGCTCACTTGTTCTCCTCCTCGGCCTCGGCGATCGCGGCCGCCTCGTCTTCTCTGATCTCTTCGAGCAGCTCCTGGGCCGACTCGTCGAGTTCGCCCGCGACGCGTCCCGTGACGACGCCGAGGTCGACGTCCTGGTGGCTGCCGAGGTAGGCGTCGATGACGGCCTGGTCCTCCATGACGGTGTCGGGCGGGCCCTCGGCGACGACCTTCCCCTCGGCCATGACGACGACCCAGTCGGCGATATGGCGCACCATGTGCATGTCGTGCTCGACGAACAGCACGGTCACGCCGAGGTCCTTCAGGTCGAGGATGTGATCGAGGAGCGACTGCGTAAGGGCCGGGTTGACGCCGGCCATGGGCTCGTCGAGCATGACGAGGTTCGGATCGCTCATGAGGGCGCGCGCCATCTCGAGAAGCTTCCGCTGACCGCCGGAGAGCGATGCGGCGAAGTCCTTCTCCTTGGCATCCAGCTTGAAGCGCGTGAGGAGGCCCCGGGCCTTCTCCTCGTTCACTTCCTCCTGGCGGCGCCAGATCGCCGGGATGAACGACGACCAGAACTTCTCGCCCCTCTGCTTCGGTGCCCCGAGCTTCATGTTCTCGAGCACGGTGAGAAGCGACAGGGCCTTCGTCAGCTGGAACGTGCGCACCTGACCCATTCGGGCCACCTTGAAGGCCGGAATGCCGGCGAGGCTCTTGCCGTCGTACGACCAGGTCCCCGAGTTCGGCTTGTCGAAGCCGCACAACAGATTGAACAGGGTCGTCTTGCCGGCGCCGTTCGGCCCGATGAGAGCCGTGATGGCGTTGCGCGGGATCTCGAGGTGCTCGACGTCGACGGCGGTGAGTCCGCCGAACCGACGCGTCACGCCGTCGATCACCATGATGGGGTCGGTCTTCGCGACCCCGGGGACGGCATCGCCCTGGGCGAGGCCCTGCGCCTTGGGTCGACGGATGCTTCCGGTCGCGGTGGTCACCGGGGCGGCGGCCCCGGCATCCGGAGTCTGGTCACTTGACAAAGGTCATCTCCCTCTTGTCGCCGAGGATGCCCTGCGGCCTGAAGATCACGAGGAGCATGAGCGAGACGCCCACGAGGATGTAGCGGAGCGTGCCCGCCTGGATGTCGGTCATCGGCAGCCAGCCGGCCTTGGCCATCTCGGGAAGGAGGTTGCCGAGGAGGGCCATGACCATCCAGAACAGCACCGCGCCGAGGGACGGCCCGAAGATCGTCGATGCGCCGCCGAGGAGCAGGATCGTCCACAGGAAGAAGGTGAGCGCCGTCGTGTAGCTCGACGGGATGACCGCCGAGGGCAGCACGTAGACGATGCCGCCGAGCGCGCCGATGACACCACCGACGACGAGCGCCTGCATCTTGTACGCGAAGACGTTCTTGCCGAGCGAGCGCACGGCGTCCTCGTCTTCGCGGATGCCCTTCAGCACACGACCCCAGGGGCTGCGCATGAGCGACCAGACGACGACGATCGACAGGGCCAGCATGATGAGGCCGAAGACGACGACCCACAGCTGCTGCTGCGTGAACTGCCACGGGCCGAAGCCGTAGCGCTCGCCCGTGGGCAACGCCGGGAACGGGTTCGACGACTGGAAGCTGCCGTTGTAGTTGCCGAGGCCGTCGGCCGAGTTGGTCCACTCGTCGAACACCTGCGTCGTGAACAGCAGGCGCACGATCTCGGCGGCCGCGATCGTCACGATGGCGAGATAGTCGGCGCGCAGACGCAGGGTCGGGATGCCGAGGATCACGGCGAACACCGCTGCGAGCAGGAGCCCGACGAGCATCGCCAGGTACCACGGCAGCCCGAAGGTGAGGATCGAGATGGCGTACCCGTAGGCGCCGAGGGCCATGAAGCCCGCCATACCGAAGTTGAGCAGGCCGGCGTAGCCGAAGTGAACGGCGAGGCCGGTCGCCGCGAGCGCGTAGGCGATCGTGACGGGGCTCAGCAGGTAGCTGAGCGTGTTGGAGAGGATGGAGCCCCAATCCATGGCGGTCACCCGAGCCTTTCTTTACGACCCAGCAGGCCCTGTGGTCTCACCAGCAGGATGATGATCAGCACGACGAGCGCCCCCGCGTACTTGAGGTCGGACGGGATCCACATCGTCGAGGTCTCGACGACGATGCCGACGATGAGCGAGCCGAGCAGGGCGCCGAAGGCCGTGCCGAGGCCGCCCAGGGTGATCGCCGCGAAGATGAGGAGCAGCATCTGCGTGCCCATGTCCCACCGCACGCCCGGGCGGAAGTACGCCCACAGCACGCCGGAGATCGCCGCGAGCGCGCCGGCGATGATCCACACGATCCGGATGACGCGGTCGACGTTGATGCCCGACGCCGATGCGAGCTGCGGGTTGTCGCTGATCGCGCGGGTCGCCTTGCCGATGCGGGTGCGCAGCAGGAAGAACGCGACGCCGAGGATGACGACGATGCTCACGCCCATCGAGATGAGGTCGATGTAGGAGAGCGAGATCGGACCGAACTCGATCGGGGTCGGGCTCGAGCCGGGCAGCTGCGACGTCGCGCCGCCGGCGAAGAACTGGAACGTGTAGCGCAGTGCGAGCGAGAGACCGATGCTCACGATCATGAGCTGCACGACCCCGAGGCCGCGTCTGCGCAAGGGGCGCCAGAGCGCGGCATCCAACGCGAGCCCGAGAGCCGCGCCGCCCAGAACGGCGGCGAGGATGCCCGCCCACAGAGGGAGCTGCCACACCGTCGAGAAGAGGAGCGTGAGCAGCGCGCCCCACGTCACCATCTCGCCGTGGGCGAAGTTCGACAGACCCGTCGTGCCGTAGATGAGCGCCGCGCCCATCGCCGCGAGGGCGAGGAGGAGACCGAAGTTCAGCCCGTTGACGAGCCGCACGAGCAGTTGATCTCCGAACGACTGCGTGACGCGTTCACCCGCGCCGAGGAACAGGTTCACGATCTTCGTCTTCGTGAGGCCGAACTCGACCTCGAACGAACCCGTCGTGCCCTGCACCGGCTGCAGACCCTCGGGCAGCTGGGAGGGATCGACGATGACGCCGTCGGGAAGGGTGTTCTCGTCGACCGTGAGCGTGTAGGTGTCCTTGTCGGGCACGTACAGGCGCCACTTGCCCTCGGCATCCGTCACGGTCTCCGCGTCGAAACCGCTGCCCTTCACCGACACGGTGACGTCGGGCACCGGCTTCTCTTCGAACGTGATCACCCCGCCGAAGTAGTAGTCGGTCGCCTCCTGATCGCCGCCGGGGGTGTCCGGGGCGGAGGCAGCGAACGCAGCAGTGCCGCTGGTGAGCAGCAGAGCGGCCGCGGCGGTGAAGGCCACGAGGGCCAGCACGATCCACCGCAGTGGGGTTCGCGCGGTGAGGGTCATGGGTCTCAAGAGATCCTCCAGTCCAGCGCACCAGTCGGGTGATGCGGTCGCATCGGCGTTGATGAGACGGTACGAGCGTAATGTGTCGGGCTTGTTTCCGCTCCTCCTTCGCGTGTTTCCGTCGCATGCCTACAACGCCCCGTGATATCACGCGGCGTCCGTCTGGCGCGGCGGCCGGGAATGAACACACGCGCGCGCGACTTAGACTTGTGCATACGCACGCCGCCCGGCCCGCAGGGAGAACACGTGGAGCACAACGACCCGTTCGGCTTCGTCGGACTGACCTATGACGACGTCCTGCTCCTGCCGGGGCACACCGACGTCATCCCGTCCGAGGCCGACACCTCCTCGCGGGTCACCCGCCGCATCACCGTCGCGACGCCGCTGCTGTCGGCCGCGATGGACACGGTCAGCGAAACCCGCATGGCGATCGCGATGGCGCGCGAGGGCGGCCTCGGCATCCTGCACCGGAACCTCTCCATCGCCGACCAGGCCGCGATGGTCGACCAGGTCAAGCGCAGCGAATCCGGCATGATCACCGACCCGATCACGACGACGCCCGACGCGACGATCGAAGAGGTCGACGCGCTGTGCGCGCAGTACCGCATCTCGGGACTGCCGGTCGTGGACGAGGACGGGCGGCTCGTCGGCATCATCACGAACCGCGACATGCGATTCGTCTCCGGCTTCGAGCGTCAGACGACGAGGGTGCGTGACGTCATGACCCGTGAGGGGCTCGTCACCGGCAAGGTCGGCATCGCGGCAGGCGAGGTCATCGCCCTGTTCGCCCAGCACCGCGTCGAGAAGCTGCCGCTCATCGACGACGACGGGCGCCTTGCCGGACTCATCACGATCAAGGACTTCGACAAGAGCGAGAAGTATCCGCTCGCTACGAAGGACGAGCATGGCCGCCTGCGCGTCGGCGCGGCGATCGGCTTCTTCGGCGACGCGTGGGAGCGCGCCGAAGCGCTGCGGGATGCCGGTGTCGACGTCATCGTCGTCGACACCGCCAACGGGCAGTCGCAGGGCGTCATCGACATGGTCCGCCGGCTCAAGGGCGACGAGTCCTTCGCCCACATCGACGTCATCGGCGGCAACGTCGCGACCCGCGAGGGCGCGCAGGCGCTCGTCGACGCCGGAGTGGATGCCGTGAAGGTCGGCGTCGGCCCGGGCTCGATCTGCACGACGCGCATCGTGGCGGGCGTCGGCGTTCCCCAGGTCACCGCGATCTGGGAGGCCTTCCAGGCGGCTCGCGACGCCGGCATCCCGGTCATCGCCGACGGCGGCCTGCAGTACTCGGGCGACATTGCCAAGGCGCTCGTCGCGGGCGCCGACACCGTCATGCTCGGTTCTCTTCTCGCCGGCACCGACGAGTCGCCGGGCGAGATCGTCTTCCAGGGCGGAAAGCAGTTCAAGCTGTACCGCGGCATGGGGTCGCTCGGGGCGATGCAGACGCGCGGCAAGAAGACGTCGTACTCGAAGGATCGCTACTTCCAGGCCGACATCCCCTCCGACGACAAGCTCATCCCCGAGGGCATCGAGGGCCAGGTCGCGTACCGCGGGCCCGTCTCGGCGGTCGCCTACCAGCTCGTCGGCGGACTCCGTCAGTCGATGTTCTACGTCGGGGCGCGCACGATCGAGGAGCTGAAGGCGCGCGGCAAGTTCGTGCGCATCACGGCGGCGGGCCTCAAGGAGAGCCACCCGCACGACGTGCAGATCGTCGTCGAGGCGCCCAACTACAAGCGCTGAGCGGGCGGCCGGCCGGCCCGCCCCGCCGGGCCACGTACTCCGCAGAGTGTCGCGTGCTCCGCATCGGATCTCAGGTTCGGCTGCGGAGTACGTGACATCCTGCGGAGTTCGTCGAGTTCTCCCCAACGGCGTTCTCGCCGAAACCGTCCACAGATCGGGGGGAGGGTGGCATCCCGGCGGCGCGACCGCGCGAGGATGCCTGCCATGCGTCCCTCACCCGCGTTCCCCCTGACCGACGTCGCGTGCCATCGTGAGCAGCTCCACGCCGCGGGATACTCCGACCGCGACCTGCGTTCTTTCGTGCGCCAGGGTGACATCGAGGTCTTCCGACGGTCGTGGTTCGTCGGACGCGAAGCCGGCGACGATCTCCGCGAGGCTGCGCGCCGGGGTGGCCGGCTGACCTGCACGTCGCTCGCGCGGCGCCGCGGATGGTGGATGCCGGAGGGCATTTCTGCGGACCCTCATCTGCACTTCGTTCCCGGGAGCACGGGTCTGCGGCTCGCGGAGACGTGGGTCGGGGTCGCCCATTGGACGCGCCCGATCGTGCCGGTGGAGCGCTCGTTGATTGCGGGCGTGGAGGACGCCCTGGCACATCTCGCTCTCTGTTTGCCGAGGGAGCAGGCGCTCGTCGTCTGGGAGGCGGCGTGTCGCGTCGAGGCGATCGCGCCGGAGGCCTTGCGGAGGGTGCGATGGGCCTCGCGCGCGGCTCTCGAGCTGGCCGCGGAGGTGAACGGACTGGCCGACTCCGGACTCGAAGTGCTCGTCTGCGCGCCGCTTCGGCGCCTGCGCCTGCAGGTGCGTCAACAGGTGGTGCTCGCGGGCAAGCCGGTCGATGTTCTCGTGGGGAGGTGGCTCGTCGTGCAGATCGACGGGTGGGCCCATCACTCGAGTTCGGCCCAGCGATCCAAGGACATCGCGCACGACGCCGAGCTGCGTCTGCGCGGCTACACCGTGCTGCGGTTCTCGTACGCGCAGGTCGTGCACGATCGCGACGGCGTTCTGCGGACGATCCGGCGCGCGCTTGCCGCCGGGCTGCACACCGACTCCGCACGATGACACGTACTCCGCATCGAACGGGGGCGGCGGGTGCGGAGTACGCGACAATCTGCGGAGTACGTGCGGGCGGGGCGGGGTGCGCGGGGCCGCGCGTCAGCGCAGGCGGAAGGCGGGTGCCGCACGTGCGGCGGGGTCGAGCGCGAGCGCGGCGAGCGTCGCTCCCACACCGGGCGCGAACTTGAAGCCCTGGCCGGAGAAGCCCGCGCCGATGACGACGGGGCCGACCCGGTCGAGTACGAACGCCTCGTCGGGGCTCGTCGTGTAGGTGCACGAGATCGGCACGGCGCTATCGGGGTCGAGCCCGGGGAACCACTCGCGCACGTAGTCGCGGAGCTCGCGCTGCCGCGTGGGGCGGTGCGGGCGCGCGTCGGGGTCGACCTCGTCGCCGATGCCGTGGAAACCCACTTTCACGCCCTCGCCGGGCGTCGGCATGCCGTACACGTTCGCGGGCTGCGTCGCCGGCGCGACGAAGTGGTTGAACGACGGCCACGGTCCCGGCAGAGTCGGCGCGAAGTGCGCGGGGGTCTCCTCCGTGACGCGCAGCGGCGGCAGCGGGATGCCGGGACCCGCGCCCGCGCCGATCAGCCCGGTCGTCCACGCCCCGGCGGTGACGACGGCGACGTCCGCGCGCAGCGCGCCGGCATCCATCACGACGTCGACGCCGTCGGCATCGGGGGAGAGGCCGCGCACTCGCGTGTTCCAGCGCACCTCGCCGCCCGCCGCGACGACGCGCCGCTCGAGCTCGCGCAGCGCTGCAGCCGCGCGCGCCACTCCGGCATCGGGCGAGTGCAGCACGACATCGTCGAAGCGCATGCCCGGCCATCGCCGGGCCGCCTCCGCTCCCGTCAGCAGCTCGGTGGGGATGCCGCGCTCCGCCAGGCGCGCGGCGATGCCGGTGAGTGCGCCCCGAGCCCCAGCCTCGATGTCGGCGCCCGGCCAGGCGGCATCCGCCGGCGCGGCGCCGAGCGCGGCACCCGGCCCGTGCGATACGAGGCCGTGCCGGCGCAACAGCGGCTCACCGTCGACATCGCCGAGCGCATCCCAGCCCTCGCGGGCGAGAGCGAGCAGATCGAGGTAGTGCGCCTCGGCGTACGCGTTGTTGTAGTTGCGGGTCTCGCCGTGCGATGCGCCCTCGTGGTGGCCGCGGGCGAAGCGCTCGAGCACGATCGGGCGCTCGCCGCACCGGCTCAACTGCCACGCCGTCGCGAGGCCCATGACGCCGCCGCCGATGATCACGATCCGCACCCGCCCATCCTCCCGCGCCCGGCGCCGGCACGCTAACCTGACCCCGTGAGACGCGCATACGGACACCCGTCGGGGGGCGAGCACGACACCCACGACCCGAGCGTCACGCGCACCGAGGCCTACACCGACGCCGTCTTCGCGATCGCCGCGACGCTCCTCGTCCTCGACCTCACGACGTCCTCCCTCGGTGACGTCCACTCCGACGGCGAGCTGTGGGCGGCGCTCGGAGCCCTGTGGCCGAACCTGATGTCGTTCGGCGTCAGCTTCGTGCTCTTGAGCGGGATGTGGATGATCCATCTGCGCCAGTTCCGCGACATCCGCACCGTGGACTCCACGCTCCTCTGGCTCAACAACGCCCGGCTGCTGTTCGTCGTCCTGATTCCGTTCACGACGGCGCTCACGTCCGAGTACAACGACTACTACGCGGGCCGCGTGCTGTTGCCGGTCGACTTCTTCCTCGTGGCACTGTTCGGCCATCTGTCGTGGCGGTGGGCGGCGGCACGCGGCGGGCATCTGATGACCGCGGACGCGTACGCCGCCCGTGCCGTCGGTGCCGCGGGCGGTCTCGCCGCTGTCACCTGCGCGGCGATCGCCGTGGCGGCGTCGCCGTGGATCGGATCCTTCGCGTTCTTCGCGTTCCTGCTCAACGCTCCCCTGGCCGCTCTCCTCCAACGTGGCAGCCGCCCCGGCCGCGGCGCCGGGACCACCGCCGGGTAGGCTGAACACGTGACCATGGAGATCGAGCTCGGCCGCGCCAAGCGCGCCCGCCGGGCGTACGCGTTCGACGACATCGCGGTCGTGCCCTCCCGGCGCACCCGCAACCCCGAGGATGTCTCGACGGCCTGGTCGATCGACGCTTTCGGGTTCGACATCCCCGTGCTCGGCGCGCCGATGGACTCCGTGATGAGTCCCGCCACGGCGATCATGCTCGGTCAGCTGGGCGGCCTCGGCGTGCTCGACCTCGAGGGCGTGTGGACGCGCTACGAGAACCCCGCGCCGCTTCTCGCCGAGATCGCTTCGCTGCCGGATGCCGAGGCGACCCGCCGCATGCAGGAGCTCTACGCCGAGCCCATCAAGCCCGAGCTCGTGCGCGACCGCCTCGCGGAGGTCCGCGCGGGCGGCGTCACGGTCGCCGGCGCCCTCACCCCGCAGCGTACGCAGGAGCTCTACGAGACCGTCGTCGCCGCCGGCGTCGACCTCTTCGTCATCCGCGGCACGACCGTGTCGGCCGAGCACGTCTCGAGCGATGCCGAGCCGCTCAACCTCAAGAAGTTCATCTACGACCTCGACGTCCCCGTCATCGTCGGCGGCGCCTCGACCTACACGGCGGCGCTGCACCTCATGCGCACGGGCGCGGCAGGTGTGCTCGTCGGGTTCGGGGGCGGCGCGGCCTCCACCACGCGCGCGACCCTCGGCATCCACGCGCCCATGGCGACGGCTGTCGCCGACGTCGCCGGCGCGCGCCGCGACTACCTCGACGAGTCGGGCGGTCGGTACGTGCACGTCATCGCCGACGGCGGCGTCGGCACGTCGGGCGACATCGTGAAGGCGCTCGCGATGGGGGCGGATGCCGTCATGCTGGGCGTCGCCCTCGCGCGCTCGACCGACGCGCCCGGCCAGGGCTTCCACTGGGGACCCGAGGCACACCACGCGAAGCTCCCTCGCGGCAAGCGCGTCGAGGTCGGCCAGGTCGGTCCGCTCGAGCAGATCCTGTACGGTCCCGCACCCGTGGCCGACGGCACCGCCAACCTCATCGGCGCGCTCCGCAAGTCGATGGCGACGACCGGCTACTCGGACCTCAAGGAGTTCCAGCGCGTCGAGGTCGTCGTCGCGCCCTACTCCGCGAACAGATGACCCTCGCCTCGCCCGACGCCTCGGCGGCCGCGCCGATTCCGGAGGTCTTCCCGCCCACCCTGCGCGAGGTCATGCTGCGCCCGTGGTGGATCGGGATGCTGCTGTTCGCCCTCCTCGTCGCGGCGGTGTTCGCCTGGCTCGGGCAGTGGCAGCTCGGTCGCGCGATCGACACGAACCCGCCGCCTCCCGGGGCGACCGAGCAGGTGCAGCCGATCGCCGCCGTCACCGCGCCGGGGGAGTACCTGCCCGAGCCTCTCGTAGGGCAGCGGGTCGAGGTCGCGGGGACATTCGTCGCGGGCGACTTCCTCGTGGTGTCGTCGCGGTTCAACGACGGCCAGGAGGGGTACTGGGTCACGGGTCAGCTCCGCGTCGACCCCGCGTCCGCCGGGGCTGACGCACCGACGTCGCTCGCCGTCGCGATCGGCTGGGCGGCGACCCGCGAGGCGGCGGACGCCGCGGCATCCGCCCTCGACGCCGCCGCCACCGACGGCACCGCGGAGCGTGCCGTGAGGCTCACCGGCCGCCTCATCTCCGACGAAGGCCCCGTGCGGCCCGGCACCGGGCGGCCCGCCACCGAGATGACCCGCATGTCTCCGGCCGCGCTGCTCGGCTGGTGGCACGACACCGACGGCCTGAACGTCTACCGGCCGTACCTCGTCGCCGACGGCACGCCCGACCTACCGCCGGGGCTCGTCGCGATCGACTCGCCCGCACCGACCGAGGGCTCGAACGTCAACTGGCTGAACATCTTCTATGCCGTCGAGTGGGCGATCTTCGCCGGCTTCGCGTTCTACATGTGGTACCGGCTGGCCAAGGATGCCTGGGAGAAAGAGGTCGAGGCGCTCGAGGAGGCTCGGGCCCCTGTGCCGAGCGACCACGAGGGCCCGCCCCCCGCCGACGACTAGACTGGGCTCCATGCCTCAGCCCAAGCTCGCCACGTTTCCGGCGATCCGCGGAGCGCTGCGTTTCTACCAGGTCGCGTCGGTGATCACCGGCGTCATGCTGCTGTTGCTGTGCACCGAGATGATCATCAAGTACGCCCTCGGCTACGAGCTCTTCGCCGGCGGCTCGGGGGGCCTGCTCTGGTTCGCGCCCGTCGTCGAGACGGCCACCGGCCACGAGTCGACCGGTGACGGGGTGAACCTGAGCCTCGGCATCCTGATCGCCCACGGCTGGTTCTACGTCGTCTATCTCTTCGCGTGCTTCCGCGTGTGGAGCCTCATGCGCTGGGGCTTCGTGCGCTTCGTGACGCTCGCCCTCGGCGGCATCGTGCCGCTCCTGTCGTTCTTCATGGAGGCCCGCGTCGCCCGCGAGGTCAAGGCGTACCTCGCCGAGCGCGAGGCCCGCGAGGCATCCACCCCTGCTCCCGCCACGGAAGGCATCCGGTGACCACTCAGACCGAGACCGCCCAGCGTCCCGTCCTCGTCGTCGACTTCGGCGCGCAGTACGCGCAGCTCATCGCCCGGCGCGTGCGCGAAGCGGGCGTCTACAGCGAGATCGTGCCGCACACGGCGACCGCGGCCGAGGTCGCGGCCAAGGAGCCCGTCGCGCTCATCCTCTCCGGCGGTCCGTCGTCGGTCTACGAAGACGGCGCGCCGTCGCTCGACCCCGGCATCCTGCAGCTCGGCGTGCCGACGCTCGGCATCTGCTACGGCTTCCAGGTCATGGCCCAGCAGCTGGGCGGCACCGTCGCCAACACGGGGCTGCGCGAATACGGGGCGACGGATGCCACAGTCACCGGCGCCGGCGGCGTGCTGCTGGAAGGCCAGCCCGCCGAGCAGAACGTGTGGATGAGCCACGGCGATCAGGTCTCGGCCGCGCCCGAGGGCTTCGAGGTGCTCGCCTCGACCTCGGCGACGCCGGTCGCGGCGTTCGGAAACGCGGAGAAGTGCTTCTACGGCGTGCAGTGGCACCCCGAGGTGAAGCACTCCGACTACGGCCAGGACGTCATCGTCAACTTCCTGCACAAGGCGGCGGGCCTGCCCGCCGATTGGAACAGCGGCAACGTCATCACGGAGCAGGTCGCGCGCATCCGCGCGCAGGTGGGCACCGGCCGCGTGCTCTCGGCGCTCTCCGGCGGTGTCGACTCCGCCGTCTCCACCGCGCTCGTGCACGAGGCGGTCGGCGACCAGCTCGTCGCCGTCTTCATCGACCACGGCCTCCTCCGCAAGGGCGAGCGCGAGCAGGTCGAGAATGACTACGTGGCATCCACGGGCGTCCGCCTCATCACGGTCGACGCGCGCGAGACGTTCCTCGACGCCCTGGCGGGTGTCAGCGACCCCGAGCAGAAGCGCAAGATCATCGGACGCGAGTTCATCCGCGCGTTCGAGAAGGTGCAGCAGGAGCTCATCGCCGAGGCGGCAGCCGAGGGCGATCCGATCCGCTTCCTCGTGCAGGGCACGCTCTACCCCGATGTCGTGGAGTCCGGCGGCGGTACGGGCACCGCGAACATCAAGAGCCACCACAACGTGGGCGGCCTTCCCGAAGACCTGCAGTTCGAGCTCGTCGAGCCCTTGCGGACCCTCTTCAAGGACGAGGTGCGCCAGATCGGGCGCGACCTGGGCCTGCCCGAGGCGATCGTCGCGCGACAGCCCTTTCCGGGCCCCGGCCTCGGCATCCGGATCGTGGGTGAGGTCACCGCTGACCGCCTCGAGATCCTGCGTGACGCCGACGCCATCGCCCGTGAGGAGCTGACGAAGGCGGGCCTGGACGGCGAGATCTGGCAGTGCCCCGTCGTGCTTCTCGCCGACGTGCGCTCGGTGGGCGTGCAGGGCGACGGTCGCACGTACGGGCATCCGATCGTGCTGCGGCCGGTCTCGTCGGAGGACGCGATGACCGCTGACTGGACGCGTCTGCCCTACGACGTGCTGTCGAAGATCTCGAACCGCATCACCAACGAGGTGCGCGAGGTCAACCGCGTGGTGCTCGATGTGACGTCGAAGCCCCCGGGGACGATCGAGTGGGAGTGACCTCCGCGAGGGGATGAACGGATGCCGGGGCTGATGCCTCGGCATCCGTCGTCTGCGCCGGGCTCAGGCGCGCACGAACTCCGCAGAAACGTACGAACTCCGCATCCGATCGGAGAAAAGGATGCGGAGTTCGCGTCGATCTGCGGAGTACGTGACTCCGCAGAGGGTCAGTTGTTGCCGCGGAGAATCGCGATGAGGCGCAGGATCTCGACGTAGAGCCAGACGACGGTCACCATGATGCCGAAGGCGCCGAGCCAGCCGTACTGACGGGGGGCGCCGTTGCGCACGCCCTGCTGGATCGAGTCGAAGTCGAGCACGAGCGAGTAGGCCGCCATGATGACGACCAGCACACCGATGATGACGCCGAGCGGGATGCCGGCGATCGTGTAGTTCGACAGCATGCCGAAGGGGCCGCCCGAGCCGGCGGGGAACGCGCCGAACATCATCATGACGACGTTGATGAGGGAGAAGACGAGGTAGCCGATCATCGCGATCATGAAGACCTTCGTGGCCTTCTTGGACGCGCGGACCTTGCCGCTCGCGAAGAGGGCGAGCGTCACGCCGACGACGGAGAGCGTGGCGAGGGTCGCCTGCACGACGATGCCGGGCCACATGTACTCGAAGAACGCCGAGATGCCGCCGATGAAGAGACCCTCGAAAGCCGCGTAGGCGAAGATCAGCGCGGGGCGGACCTTCTTGCGCGACGTGAAAGTGATGACCATCGCGAGGACGAAGCCGCCGAGCGCACCGATCATCCACGGCAGGATGCTGACGTTGCTCGGGTTGGCGGGAGTGACGCCGGCCATCGTCCAGATCCAGCCGACGGCGGCGGTGACAAGAAGGATCGCGAACAGGCTCACCGTCTTGATGACGGTGTCCTCGACGGTCATGCGTCCGGTGTCGACGGACCCGGCTGAGGGAGCTGCGAACGCGCCCTCGAGCTGCGCCTGGGCGGCGAGGTCGGCCGCCTGGTGCGACGAGGTCGCGAACGAGGTCTGGGCAGCCGGCGGGGTCAGCCCGGGGCGCTGTTCTTGGAACGCGGGGTTGGCGAATGCGGGATTGCTGCTCGAGGCCATGGTGGTCTCACTCCAATGCGAAGGATGCCGCGGGTTTTCCTGCGGTATTACAGCCTATCGCGGGTGCCGAGGTGTGGTACGGCGCGCCGCTGTGAGCACGCTATGAACGCATGGTCGAGCGGGGTGTCGCGCCCTGCGGTGACTAGCCTGGGGGGATGCCGCGACGTCATCCCCTCGTGATCGGACACCGCGGCGCACCGGGGTATCGCCCCGAGCACACCCGCTCGTCCTACGACCTCGCTCTCGCCCTCGGCGTCGATGCGGTCGAGCCCGATGTCGTGTTCTCGCGCGACGGCGTGCTCGTCGTGCGCCACGAGAACGAGATCGGCTCGACGACGGACGTCGCCGCGCACCCCGAGTTCGCCGACCGCCGCACGACGAAGACCGTCGACGGCGTCGCGCACGAAGGCTGGTTCACCGAGGACTTCACGTGGGCCGAGCTGCAGACGCTGCGGTGCCGGGAGAGACTCCCGAAACTCCGGGCGGGCAGCGCGAGCTTCGACGACACGCAACCGCCGCTGCGGCTCGCGGATGTGCTCGCGCTCGTTCGCGCGGCATCCCTCGACCAGGGGCGCGAGATCGGCGTCGTGCTCGAGATCAAGCACGCCACGTCGTTCGGGGCGCTCGGTTTCGACGTCGCCGGGACGATCGCCGCCGAGTTGCGCGCGGCCGGGTGGGCCGACGGGGCGCTTCCGCTCGTCATCGAGTCGTTCGAGTCGACCGTGCTCGCGCAGGTGCGCGCTCACGGCATCCGCGGATCGTACGTGTACCTGCTCGAGGCGGCCGGGCGGCCGTACGACCTCGTGACTGCGCGCGGCCCGAGTGCCCAGACGTACGCCGCGCAGGCGGCTCCCGCCGGCCTCGACGCCCTCGCGGGCGTCGTGGACGGCATCAGCGTCGACAAGCGCATGATTCTCGCTCCCGACCGTCTGGGCAGGGCGACCGGGCCCTCGCGCGTCGTCGACGACGCGCACGCGCGGGGCCTGCGCGTCTTCACGTGGACATGCCGCCCGGAGAACGCGTTCCTCGTGCCCCAGTTCCGCAGCGGTCGCGACAAGAGCGCCTTCGGCGACTACGCCGCGGAGTGGCAGATCATCGCGGATGCCGGTGTCGACGGCGTCTTCGCCGATCACCCCGACCTCGCGCTCGCCTTCTTCCGCTGAGGGTGCCTTCGTTCGCCGCGAGGGTGCGTTCGTTGGCCGCGAAGGTGCTTTCGTTTGGCGCGAGGGTGCTTTCACCCGCGCACCCTCGGCGGGAAGGAGTGCACCCTCGGCGGGAAGGAGTGCACCCTCGGCGGGAAGGAGTGCACCCTCGGCGGGTCCGGGCCGGGCCCGTAGGGTGGGGCCATGGAGTCCCCCGGAATCGTCGCCTCGGGTGTCCGCCGCTCTTTCGGCGCCGTCCACGCCGTCCGCGACGTGAATCTGACCGCACGCGCCGGTGCCGTCACAGGTCTCGTCGGCCCGAACGGCTCGGGCAAGACGACGCTGCTGCTCATGCTGGCATCCCTCCTCGCTCCGGATGCCGGCACCGTGCGGATCGGCGGCATCGACCCGCTGGTCGACGCCGCCGGGGTGCGCGCGATCACGGGGTGGATGCCCGACGCGC
Source organism: Microbacterium sp. MMO-20 (assembly GCF_037147735.1). Lineage (NCBI taxonomy): Bacteria > Bacillati > Actinomycetota > Actinomycetes > Micrococcales > Microbacteriaceae > Microbacterium > Microbacterium sp. MMO-20. The sequence continues at coordinate 37,949 of NZ_JBBCUU010000002.1, forward strand.
TCGGGGCGTGGCCGTCGCTCACGGCCCGCGAGACGCTCGTGACGACCGGTCGACTGTACGGCTTCGATCGCGCACGCGCCGAGCACGGCGCCGCGCGCCTGCTCGACGAGTTGGGGCTGCGCGAGCTCGCCGATACCCCCGCCCGGGTCTTCTCGCGCGGGCAGAAGCAGCGCCTGGGACTCGCCCGCGCGCTCGTGCACGATCCGCGAGTCCTCCTCCTCGACGAACCCGCCTCGGGACTCGACCCGCAGGCGCGCGTCGAACTGCGCACGCTCCTCCGACGCCTCGCAGCGGAGGGTCGCACGATCCTCATCTCGAGCCACATCCTGTCCGAGCTCGACGAGGTCGTCGACGACGCCGTCTTCCTCTCGGAAGGGGCGACCGTCTCGTCCGAGAGGGTCGCCGCGGCCGCGACGCGCCTGCGCACGTGGCGGATACGGCTCGCCGACCGAGATGCCGCGGCCGCAGCGGCACCGGTCGCCGAGGCGCTCGGGCTGGATCCGGCGGCCATCCCGGTCGATCGCCGCGACCTCCTCGTGTCGATCGACTCCGACGCGTCCGCGGCATCCGCCCTCGCCGCGCTCGTGGCCGCCGGCCTGCCCGTGGCGGAGTTCGCGGCGGCGACGGGCCTGCTCGAGCACACTTTCCTCGACCTCGAAGGAGGCCGCCCGTGAACCTCGCCCGCATGTGGACGATCGCCCGGCTCGAGCTCCTTCAGCGGGTGCGCGCCGTCTCGTGGTACGTGCTGCTGGGTGTATTCGGCCTGATCCTGCTCGGTGTCACGGCGCTCTCCCTGCTCGCCTTCGGCGGGTGGGCGGGCGGCGGTCCAGGCGTCTTCTCGGCCGTCGTGTGCGTCACGCTTCTGCTCGCGCTCCTCGTCTCTCCGACCCTGAGCGGCAACAGCATCAACGGCGATCGGGATGCCGCGACGCTCGCCCCCGTGCAGGTGACGCTCGCCACGACGGGGGAGATCCTCATCGGCAAGTTCGTCGCCGCGTGGATCACAGGGCTCGCCTTCGTCGCCGTCGCGGCGCCGTTCCTGCTCGTCGCGATGATCGCGGGCGGCACGAACCCCGCGGTGGTCGTGGTCGCGCTCGTCGTCCTCGTCGTCGAGATCGGCGTCGTCGGGGCGATCGGAGTCGCGCTCTCCGGCATCCTCGCGCGACCGCTCTTCTCCGTCGCGGTCACCTATCTTCTCGTCGCGGCGCTGTCGGTCGGCACGCTCATCGGGTTCGGTCTGATCGGCTCGGCGCTTTCGAGTGAGGCCGTGTCGAAGAGCCGCTCGTTCGACTACGACGAGATGGGATTCCCGAAGTGCCAGGACGGCGGCGGCGGGTGCGAGGGCAGGCTCGACCAGATGGTCTGCGGCGAGTGGACGACCTCTACCTACCGCGTGCCCCGATTCGACCGCGTGTGGTGGATGCTCTCGTCGAACCCGTTCGTCATCCTCGCCGACGCGACGCCCACGACATTCGACGTCAACGGCAATCCCGACGATGTGTTCGGCTGGATCAAGACGTCGGCGCGGTCCGCGCAGATCCCGCCCGACCTCGCGCCTGTCTGGGACGGCTGCGACCCCGCATTGTACGAGGGCGGCGGGGCGGGCTACACGACCCCCGAGCAGACCGTCGCTGAGACCGTGCCCAGCTGGTTCGTCGGACTCGGTGTGCAGGTCGCGCTCGCCGCGCTGCTGCTGTGGTGGGCGTGGGCGCGTACCCGGACGCCGTCGCGTGCGCTCCCGCCCGGAACCCGCATCGCCTGACGCGACGGGGCGCGAACGAGTGCACCCTCGGCGCGAACGAGTGCACCCTCGGCGCGAACGAGTGCACCCCCGGCGCGAACGAGTGCACCCTCGGGGAGAAAGAGTGCACCCTCGGGGATGAGGATCCTCTCATCCTGGGGAGTGAGGGGTTCCGTCTTCATGCAGGGGATGCATAGCCTCCTTTCAGCCACTTCCTACCCCCGGAGTGCGCTCTCCCCTGCACGAAAGGCGGACCCCCTTGCAACGACGCATCCTGGCGGTGATCGGAGCGACCCTGCTCACGCTCCCCGCATCCGCAGCCCTGGCGGCGACGCCCGACGACGACCCCGGTGCGCGCTTCTCGGCGTCGTCCTCGCGCGGCGCGATCGACTCGTCCTATACGGCGGGCGCCATCGGCCCGGACGGCCACGTGATCGTCGTCATCGAGATGGAGGGAGACCCCGTCGCCGTCGTCGAGGCTGAGAGCGGTCGCGAACTCAGCGAAGGCGAGCGCGACGACGTCAAGTCGACGCTCACCGATGCGCAGAGCGAGGTCGTGGAGACGGTCGAGAGCACGGGTGGCGAGGTGCAGGCGCAGATGGCGTCGGCGTACAACGGGGTTCAGGCATCCGTTCCCGCCGATCAGCTCGACGCGGTGGCGGAGCTGCCGGGCGTCGTCGCCGTACATCCGGTGCGCCGCTACTCCATCGACAACTCCGTGTCGGTGCCGTTCCTGGGCGTGCCCGAGGTGTGGCAGAACACCGGATACACCGGCCAGAACATCAAGGTCGGCATCATCGACACCGGCATCGACTACACGCACGCGACGTTCGGCGGCCCCGGCACGCCCGAGGCGTACGAGGCGGCGCATGCGGCGGCCGACCAGCCCGCCGACCCAGCCCTCTACGGCCCCGACGCCCCGCGCGTGAAGGGCGGCGTCGACCTCGTCGGCGACGACTACAACGCCGATCCGTCGAGCGCGAGCTACCAGCCGGTGCCGCACCCCGACGAGAACCCGCTCGACTGCCAGGGCCACGGCTCGCACGTCGCCGGGACGGCCGCCGGGTCCGGCGTCCTCGCCGACGGCGCCGGATACACCGGCCCTTACGACGCCTCCACGCCGTCGAACACCTTCCGCGTCGGCCCGGGCGTCGCACCGCAGGCCGACCTCTACGCCATCCGCGTCTTCGGCTGCGACGGCTCGACGGACGTCGTCGTCCCGGCGCTCGATTGGGCGGTCGACAACGGCATGGACGTCGTGAACCTCTCGCTCGGCTCGTCCTTCGGACGCGGAGACGACCCGGATGCCGTGGCCGCCGCCAACGCCGTCGGCGCGGGCGTCGTCGTCGTGGCGTCCGCCGGCAACGCGGGGCACAGCCCCTATCTGACCGGCTCGCCCGGGTCGGGCGACGGTGTGATCGCGGTGTCGGCGGTCGACAGCGCCGAGGGCTTCCCCGGCGCGACCGTCACGGTCGACGGGCAGGCGGTCGAGGCCATCAACGCCAACGGAGCGTCCCTCGATGGCCTCGGTGATCTCACCGTCGTGCGCCTCGTCGACGACCCCGCGACGCCCGAGAACGAAGCGATCGGCTGCTCGGTGGAGGCCTATACGAAGGCGGGTGTGACAGCGGACGGGAACCAGCTCGCGGTCTCGGAGCGCGGCTCGTGCGCGCGCGTCGCGAAGGCGATCTACGCGCAGCAGGCGGGCGCCGCGGCAGCCCTCATGGTCAACTCGACCGACGACCTGCCGCCCTATGAGGGACAGATCACCGAGAACGCCGACACGGGCGAGCCCTATCTCGTCACGATCCCGTTCCTCGGTGTCCGCTCCTCGAACGGATCCCTGTTCACGACCGGCGCGACCGTCTCGCTCGCGGCGGCGCAGATCGCGAACCCCGGATTCCGTGCCTACGCGTCGTTCACCTCGTCGGGCCCCCGCTCGGGTGACAGCGCCGTGAGCCCCGACGTCGCCGCTCCCGGTGTCTCGATCTCGTCGGCCGCGGTCGGTTCCGGCAACGGCGCGGCCGTCCTCTCCGGAACGTCGATGGCCGCTCCGCACGTCGCCGGTGTCGCGGCGCTGTCGGCGCAGGCGCACCCGGAGTGGAGCGCGCCGCAGCTCGCGGCATCCGTCGTCTCCACCGCCGACCCCGACAAGGTCGTCGGCGAGAGCATCACGATCGGAGGCCTCGGGCTCGTGGATGCCGCGCAGGCCGTCGCCACGACGGTCACGGCGACCGGCGACGCGTTCCGCACCGAGAGCGGCTGGGCCCGCGAGGCTGCACTGAGCTTCGGCTTCCAGGAGTCGCCGCTCGGCTTCGGCGGCATCAAGACGGTGACGGTCCGCAACGACGGCCCGGCGCCGGTGACGTACGACGTCTCGACGACGCCGTCGGCGCAGTCGCTGAAGGCGCGGGTGTTCCTCTCCTCGTCGTCGATCACGGTCGCGCCGGGCAGCTCGGCGAAGATCCTCCTGACGGTGGGCGCCGCGGCGAAGGACGTGCCGAGTTCCGTCGGCGGGGCCGACCAGTTCGCGTACTACGAGATCTCCGGCGACATCACGCTGACCTCGGCGGACTCGACCCTGCGGGTGCCCTACCTGCTGGTTCCGCGCTCCTCGAGCACGGTCTCGAGCGCGACGCCCGCCCTCTTCACGAAGAAGCAGAAGGTCGCCGACGCCACGAAGAAGATCTCGCTGTGGAACCTCTTCGGCGCGCAGCCGAGCGCCGGAGCGGACGTCTATACGTGGGGGCTGTCGGATGAGAAGGATGCCGCGGCATCCCTCGCGGACACCGGATACGACCTGCGTGCCGCCGGCGTGCAGTCGTTCGGCAGTGGAGACGACGCGCTCGCGGTGTTCGCCGTGAACATGCATAGGCGCTGGTCCAACGCGGCGAGCAACGAGTACGACGTCCTGATCGATAGCGATCGCGACGGGTCTGCGGATTGGATCGTGCTGTCGGCCGACTCGGGCGCCGTCCGTGCGGGCGACACCAACGGCATCGCCGAAGTGTTCATCGTGGACGCGAAGACGGGCGCCCTCGGCGCGAGCGGATTCCTCACACAGGCGCCGACCGATTCGTCGACGATGCTGCTGCCCGTGTACCTCGCCGACCTCGGCATCACGGGGGCGTTCGACTACACGGTGCAGACGTACGGTGTGAACGGCGGGACGGATGCCGCGTCGGGCTGGGCCACCTACGATCCGTCCGCACCGGCGATCACGAACGGCCAGTACGTCGATGTCGCGCAGCACCGCACCGCATCGGTCGAGGTGAAGGTGAACGCGGCCCAGGTCGAGGCGCAGAAGCCGCTCGGGTCGATGGTCGTCGTGATGGACAACCCGTCGGGCGCGAGCGAGGCGCTGCTGGTGAAGCTCAAGTAGGGGCCGGCGGCGATGCCCCCAAGCTCAGCGCGTGCTCAGCGCGTGCAGAGCTTGGGGGCATCGCCCGTTCCGAAGCGGTAGTCGTACGTCTGCCCGCCCGCCGTCACGACGACGCGCAGCCCGTCGACGAGCGCCTGCGTGTACGACTGGCCGGGCGTCGGGCAGCCCAGCGAGGAATCGCTGAAGGTGACGGCCTCGGCGGAGAGGAGTTCGGGGGATTCGGACACGCCTCGCCCCGCGAGGTCGGCCGCGAGCGCGTCCCACTTCGCCGCCGGCACGTCGGTAGGGGTGCCCGTCGGCGCCGCGGAGGAAACCGGGCCGGGCGTCGTGGTCTGGAACGGCGGGCGGGCGCTCGGCGTCGTCCTGCTCATGGACTCTCCCTGCGGGTTCGTGGAGGGCGCGCACGCTGCGAGGCCGAGCCCAGCCGTGACGATCGCGGCCAGAGCGAGCGCGATCACGCGGGTGCGCATGCTGTCCTCCTCGACTCGGATGCCCCGATGCTAGAGCCGCGACCTGCGAATCGGCGGGGAGTGCGAGAGAGTACGAGAGAGGAGAGGGCCGTGGGAGGGGGAGCGGATCGCGCTCGCGACGCTCGTCTGGCTCCTGTTCTTTCCGAACTCGGTGTACCTCATCACCGAGCTGAACCTCAGCCACCGCGAGGACGGCCCGACGCCCGTGCCGCTCTGGTACGACATCGTCCAGACGCTCGCCCTGACCATCTCGGGGATCGCGAACGCGGTGCTCAGCCTCGCGATCCTGCAGACGGTGCTGATCGTCCTCTTCATCGATCCCGCGCGCCCCGCCGTGCCCGCGTCGAGCTGGGCGTTCGCGGTGGTGGTGATCGTGCTGGGTGCGGTGGGCGTCTACCTCGGGCGGTACTTGAGGTTCAACAGCTGGGACGTGCGGCATCCCCTCGGCATGCTCCGCAAGCTCGCGGCGCACTTCCGCGTGCGGGGGAAGGCGCTCGAGGCGTTCGCTTTCGTCGTCACGCACGCGCTGCTGATCACACTCATCTACGTGCCGGTCTACGCGCTCGCGGCCGCTTCGCTGTTTTCCGCGCGCTGACGCGACCGGAGCTCAGGGCGAGTCAGTCCCAGTCGAGGTAGTCCTCGATGAACCACGACGTCTCGCCGGGGTGCGTCACGGGGAAGAGGTGCCCGGCGCCCTCGACCTGCTTGAGGCTCGCAATGGCAGGGGCGGATGCCACGAGCCGCTCGCTCACGGCGAGGGGCGTCACGTCGTCGTCGGTGCCGTGGATGACGAGCACCGGGATGTCGTCGACGAGGTCGCCGTCGACGTCTTCCGGAGCCATCAGGAGGACGCCGTTGACGCGATCGTGGTGGCCGAGCGCGACCGCGCGCGCGACGGTGCCGCCGAAGCCGTGGCCGCCGATCCAGGAATGCTCGAGCCCCACGGCATCCATGATGTCGACGACCGCCTGCGCGAGGCCGCTCACGTCCGCGGTCACGGCGAGAGGGGCGAGACGCAGCACGCGGAAGTCCTCCTCGACGAGGATCGAGGCGAGCGTGCCGAGCGAGGCGATGTCCTGCCCCGTCTCGGGGATCAGGACGAGCGCGGGACCCGCGCCCTCGTCGATGTAGGCGATGGCGCGGCCATCGGGATCGAACGTCGAGATCGTCGCGGTCGTCATGGCATCCAGTCTCCCATGCGGCTGCCGCGGGGTCGCAGAATCAGTCTGGATCTACGCGGGTTGTGTCCATATGGTGTCCACGAAAGAACCCGTCCGCCGCGCCGGTCGATTGGCCGCTGAGTGCCGGGCTCACGTGCTCGCCTGATCTGTGAGGCAGCGATCGCGGCGTTTGACGCAGCCCCCGGGTGTCGATCGGTCGATGCCTGCCAGGGGGCGGATGACCCGAAAGTCTCGAGAGTTGACTCGAGTAGATCTACTCGAGTAGCATCTCGATATCGGTCGCACAGCCGCGACCGATCCCCGAGTCCTCTAGGTGGGAATACATGAGCCACTCAGCGCCGCGATCAGTGCAGCACGCGTCGGACGATCCGCGTACCTTCGTGCTCGACACGGACATCGGCACGGATGTCGACGACCTTCTCGCGCTGTCCATGATCCTCGGGTCGCCGAGCCTCAACGTCGCGGCGATCACGACCGTATACGGAGACGTCGCTCTGCGCGCCCGCATCGTCGCCAAGGCCTACTCGGTGGCAGGCATTGCCGCACCGCCGATCGCCCCGGGTCTGGCGCAGACTCTGTCGGGGCGGGAGGTGTGGTGGCCCGGCCACGAGGGGTCGACGATCGCCGACCTCGACGCTCAGACCTACGCATCCCCGGAGACGGCCCTCGAGCTCCTGGCGGGCAGCGCAACCATCGCGGCCATCGGGCCGCTCACGAACATCGCCGCCGCCGTGGCCCAGCCAGGACATCGCATCGAACAGGTGCTCATCATGGGCGGCGAGTTCGACCGCGGCATCGTCGAGCACAATATCCGGTGCGATATCACCGCCGCCGACGAGCTCTTCCGCTCGGGCGTGCCGGTGCTCGCGGTCGGCCTCGAACAGACCGAGCGCGTGCGACTCGGCCGCGCCGAGCTCGATCGCATCGGTGTTGCCGGACCCCTCGGCGAGATGGTCAGCGCAGAGATGCGCCGATTCTGGGACTTTGCGTCGCAGGACTACAACGTGCCGCACGATCCCATCGCCGTGCTCACGCTAGCCCGGCCCGACCTGTTCGAGGTCGCACGCGGCATCGTCACGGTGCACGCGGAGGGCGTCACCACGTTCACCCCCGATGTCGACGGGCCGCATTCCATCGTCGTCGACACGGACGTGGACGCGGTGGCCGCCGAGATCATCGAGCGCATCCTGGCTGCCGCTGCCGTCGGCGCCCCCACACAGTCGTAATCACTCCGGCACACCACTCAACGAGGAGAAGCACACATGCGGAAGTTCACAACCCGACTGGGGGTCATCACCGGATCCGTCGTCATCGGACTGGCGATCGCCGGTTGTTCCGGCCCGACCAGCGCGGGAGGGGACGCCGACGGCGAGAAGGTCACGCTGACCTTCGCCAACGCCGACCCGGCTGAGACCTGGGCCACCGTCATTGCGGCGTTCGAGAAGGACCACCCGAACATCACGATCAAGCAGCTCAACATCCCCTACGCCCAATACACCAGCACCATCAACCAGCGGCTCGGCGGTGGGGGCGGCGGCATCGATGTGATGGTCGTCGACGCCGGCGGCGCCGCCGTCGACTGGACCAACCGGGGCTTCCTCGCGGATCTCGACGACATGAAGGATGAGGCGATGAAGGCCGCGGTCTCCGAGTCGATGGTCACGGCCCGCGAGGTCGACGGCACTCTCCGTGCCATCGAACCCTGGACGACGTCGCAGTTCCTGTACTACAACACCGACGTGCTGGATGCCGCGGGCGTGGACGCTCCGCCGAGCGACCCTGAGTCGCCGTGGACTTACGAAGAGCTGACGGATGCTGCCCGCAAGGTGCAAGCGGCTGGTGTGACCGAGTATCCGTTCCTGTTCGACCAGTGGGACAGCTATTACCAGTTCCAGATGGTGGGTGTCTCGGCGGGAGGCGGAGACGGAATCGACGAGGACGGTGTCGTCGACTTCTCCAACCCGGGCTGGCAGAAGGCCCTCACCTGGTACCACGACCTGTTCGAAGAGGGGCTCTCGCCCCGGGGGATCACGAACGACAAGAACGGCGCTCTCTTCCAGACGGGCAAAGCGGCATTCATGATCTCCGGCCCGTGGGGCGTGGCGGTCAACGAGGCCGGTGACATCAACTGGGGAGTGGCGCCCGCGCCGTACTTCGAGGGCGGCGAGGCCGCCACGTCCACCGATTCGTGGGGTGTCGGAATCGCGGCCAAGAGCGCCAACATGGATGCCGCCAAGGAATTCCTGCACTACATCACGATCGACCCGACGGGCAACGCCAAGTCCGCCGAGGTGGCCGGCATCACGCCGACGCAGAAGGATGCGTACAAGGCGTACGCCGATAAGGTGAGCGCTGTCGCGGGGGACGCTTCTGCTCCCTTCGGAACGATCATGGAGTTCCAGCTCCAGAACAACGCCGTGCACCGCCCGGTTGTCGTGGGGTACAGCGTCTTCGAACCGGGTGCGAACCAGATGCTCTCCGACATCCGCAACGGCTCCGACCCCCAGGAACGCGCCGCGCAGGCCGACGACGAGATCACTGCACAGATCGACCGACTGAAGTAGGAATCATGACTGTGACGCAATCGCGTCCACGGCGGACTGCGGGCTCCTCGGAGCCCGCAGTCCCGCCTCCTTCCGATCGCACGAAGCAGCGTCGACGGCGGGCCGTACGGACCACATCCACCGCCCTGCTCTTGCTTGCGCCGGCGCTGCTCGCCCTCATCTTCTTGCGCGTGCTGCCCATGATCAGTGCGATCGGGCAGAGCTTCCAGACGACGTCGCTCGCGACGGGGGAGACCACGCTCGCGGGAATCGAGAACTACGCCTATCTATTCACGGATGCCGGATTCCACTCGGTTCTCCTGGTCACCCTGGTCTTCAACCTCGTGCTCAACCCGGTCATCGTCGTGCTGTCCGCCGCTCTGGCCCTCCTGACGGTGCAGAGCGTGCCGCTTGTGGGATTGTGGCGATCGATGATCTTCGTGCCGGCGGCGGTGCCCGGCGCGGTCGTCGCGCTGATCTGGTCGACCGCCCTGCAGCCCGATGGTCTCGTCAACTCGATGCTCGAAGCCGTGGGACTGCCGGCTCAGCCGTTCCTGACATCCGAGAATCAGGCTGCCTTCTCGATCGGCGTCATGGTGACCTGGGGTGCCATCGGCTACTGGATGATCTTCATCATCGCCGGGCTGAAGGACATCCCCGAGAGTCTCTACGAAGCCGCCGCTCTCGACGGCGCCGGATGGTGGCGTCGCCTCTTCTCCATCACCCTGCCCCTGCTGAAGCGACCGATGTCGTTCGTGCTCATCGCGTGCACCGTCGGCTCGTTCCTGATCTTCGCGCCCGTGCAGCTGCTCACCAAGGGCGGTCCGAACGGCGCGACGAATTTCATCATGTACGACATCTACAACCGGGCCTATCTGCTCAACGACCTCGGGGTCGGCCAGGCGGAAGTCGTGGTGCTCATGCTGTTGCTCTCCGTCATCGTGGCCATCCAGTTCCGTCTGCTCCGGGAGGACAAGTCATGAGGCGCTCACGGGCCGCGACCATCACCCTCTCTGCCGCCGGCGGGCTCATCGCGGTCGCCGTCTTCCTGCCCCTGTGGTGGGTGTTCGTGTCGTCGACGCGACCGGGCAACAGCTACGTCGACAACATGACACCCCTGTCATGGCTTGCCTTCGTGCCCTGGGGCGGCGATCTCAGCAACTACGAGGTGCTGCTCAGCGGACCGTTCGTCCTCGGTCTGTTCAACAGCTTCTTCGTGGCCGGCGCGACCATCCTCTTCGGTCTGCTCATCGCGGTGCCCGCGGCCTACGCCCTCGCCACGATGGAGTTCCGCGGGCGGGGTTTCGTCTTCAGCTTCATCGTCATCGTGGCGATGATCCCCTTCGACGCCATCGCCATCCCTCTGTCGTCGCTGTTCCAGGGGTGGAATCTGTCCGACTCGTATGCGGGACTCATCCTCCCCGCACTCGCCAACGGGTTCGCCATCTTCGTGCTGCGACAGTTCTTCCTCGGCATCCCGTCAGAGCTGATCGACGCCGCCGAGGTTGACGGCCTGGGTCGCCTCGGAACGCTGTGGCGGATCGTGCTGCCCTTGTCGAAGCCGGCTCTCATCGGTGCGGGGATGATGCTGTTCCTCTCGCAGTGGCAGGCGTACCTCTGGCCGCTGCTGATCGGCACCTCTCCCGAGCGCCAGCTTGCGCCGATCGCCCTCGCCAACCTCAGCACGATGTTCACCGTCGACCTCGGGCAGATCCTCGCCGGGTCGTTCGTGCTCAGCATCATCCCGATGATCCTGCTGCTGTTCTTCCAGAAGCAGTACACCGAGTCGCTCTCGACGACGGGACTCAAGGGATGAGTGTCGACGTCGTCGTCGTGGGCTCGCTCAATCTCGACCGCACCTACACGATGCACCGGCTGCCGGCCGAGGGGGAGACCCTGCACGTCACCAGCCAGTCCACATGCTCGGGCGGAAAGGGCGCCAATCAGGCGGTCGCCGCCGCCAAGCTCGGAGCCGCGGTGGCCCTGATCGGCGCGGTCGGCGACGATGCCGCCGGGGCGTACCTGCTCGACGTCGTCTCGACCGCGGGAGTTCGCACCACGACCGTGCGGAAGACCTCCGTTGTTGCCACCGGCGAGGCGGTGATCTTCGTCGACGACGAGGGTCGCAATCTGATCGTCGTGTCGGAGGGCGCCAACGCCGAGCTCTCCGTCGTCGACGTGAACCGGGACTTCCCGTCGGCGTCGTGGGTGGTGAGCGGCTTCGAGGTGTCGGATGACTGTGTCGTCGCTGCTGCGCTGCAGGCCGAGAGGTCGGGGGCGGCGTTCGTGCTGAACCCTTCGCCGTACCGCCCCATCCCGGCAGATGTGAGCGGGCGGGTGGCCGTCATGGTGATGAACGAGCATGAGATGCTCGCCGCGACCGGCATCGACGCCAACCCCGAGTCGCATGAGGCCTTGGAGATCGCGCGGTCCGCCGTGGGCGCAGAGACACTCGTCGTGACGCTCGGAGCCCGGGGAGCGGTACTCGTGACGCGGGGCGGGTCGACGCACATCACCGCTCCGGGGGTGTCGCCGGTCGACACGAGCGGCGCCGGCGACGCGTTCATGGGCGCTCTCGTCGCGCGGCTGGCAGCCGGAGACGCGATCGAGGTCGCCGTCGCCGTCGCCGTCGCCGTCGGAGCGTATGCCACCACGCTTCCCGGTACGCAGACGTCCTATCCCACCTTGAGCGAGGTCATCGCGTGGAAGGATGCGCACGCACACTGATGTATCTAAGGGGTGGACGCGGATCGCGCCCACCCCTTCGGCCCTCTCACCGCGTTCTGCCAATGCGGCCGTCCACCGACCAGAGGTCGTAGGAATAGAGGGAGTCGCAGGTGCCCTGGCTCCAGTCCTGATCGTCGACGGTGGGCAGGCTCGAGCAGCTCTTCGTGAAGACCACCGTGACCGTGCGTTCGTCGGGGAGGTGGCCCGACCAGTCGCGAGCGAAACCGGCGTTGTGGTTGCGTGTGAAGCCGGTGAGGGCCTCGTCGATGTCGCCGACCGGCATCCACGACCCCCGGCCGTCGCGCAGATAACGTGCTCCGATCGAGTCGACCTGCACGGCCGGTCCGATCCACCACGGGTTGTCGGTCGGATACGGATGCTGCTCGCGCACCGTGAGGAAACGCCGGTTCCTCTCGTCGTATACGAGGTCGAAGCCGTTCAGGTAATCGACCGCACCGTCGGTGCCCGTCAGCCCGCTCGTGGGCAGCTGGACAGGTCGCGACGTGGTGAACGCCTCGGCCCTCTTCAGGTCCACCTCGGTGACGTACGCCCGGGTCGAGGTGTCGCCCTGCGTGTAACCCAGGAGCACCTTGCTCGGGCTTCCTGGCATCATCACGGCCGTCGGCTGACCGGCACCCCACTGGTCCGTGCGCTCGAAGGTGACGATCGGTTTCGACAGCTTGACCCACGGTCCGCCCGGATCGTTGGCGAAGGCGACCCCGACCTGATTGTGGGCGCTGGCATCGAGATCGTTACCGAGGTAGAACATCGCGAGCGTGTACTTCTTGCCCTGGTAGCCGAACTTTCCGGCGACCACGCTCGGGTCGCACACGTGGTAGCTGTCCCATGACGGGGCGGGCGATGCCTGCAGCACCGAACGCGATTCCACCACACTGCCGTCGACGATCTTGGTCATGTAGATGTGATCCTTGATGACGCGGTACTCGTCGTTGTGACAGGTCCAGATCCACTCGGTGTCCCCGTCGCGGACCACCGACGGCGCGTAGCTGTAGAACCCGTCTGCGGGCGCGTAGACCTCGGCGACGGAATCGGGGTCCCACGTGATGTCGCCAGCCCCCGCATGCCCGCCGTCGGATGCGGCGCTCGCGGCGAGGCTCCCCGTCGCGGCCAGCACGAGTGCGGCGGCGGCGGCGATGACGCCTCGGGTCCAGGGGGTTTCGTAATTTCGGTGCGACATTGCACTCCTCCTCTTCGTGCTACTCGAGTAGCATGGCGATGAGACTACTCGAGTAGACTCCCTGTGTGAAGGGGAAGCCGGATCCAGAGCGCCTGGTGTCGGCAACGCCTCCCGGTCTCCGAACAGCAGAAAGGCGCCCCATGTCGGTCCCCGTCATCGTCGTCACGGACCTCTATCAGCCGCCCGAGGATCCGGGGGACAACTTCGACCTCGTACTGCCCTTCGGCTACGACCGGATCGACCTGCGCGCGATCGTCCTCGACGTGTCCGTCGAGAAGCGGGACTCGGTGCTCGAAGGGGTCCCTGGCTATCCCGGTCCTCGGGAACCCGGTGTCATCCCCGTCACCCAGCTGAACGCGCTCTTCGGGCGCGCGGTGCCGTACGGCATCGCGCCTTTTGCGCGCATGCGCAGCGCAGAGGATCAGATGCGGGACGTGCCCGCGTTCCAGCAGGCCGGCCCGAACCTGATCCTCCAGACGCTGAGGGACTCCGACGAGCCGGTGGAGATCATGTCGTTTGGATCGGCCAGGCCGATCGCCGTCGCACTCAACCGCGACCCTGCGCTGTTCGCGGAGAAAGTCGGTCGCGTGCATCTCAGCGCCGGATCGACCTCGCTCGACTACCTCGAGTGGAACGTCTACCTCGATCCGATCGCCGTCAACCGGCTCATCGCCTCCGATGTGCCGCTCGCCCTCTATCCGTGCGCGACCGAGGTCGACTGCTTCTCCTACGGTGCGCACAACACGCTGTGGTGGATGGACAGCCTCGCGTGGATCGCGCACCTGCATCCGGCGCTGAAGCGCTACCTGATCTACGGGCTCGGGGCGTCGACGAGGATCGACTTCCTCCGGGCCCTCGACGAGGATCCGCCAGGGGATGTTGCTGACCGCGTCTACCGCCGCCGCCACGCCGTCTGGGAGACGGCCGCGTGGCTGGAGGTATCGAAGTCCGCCATCGTCCACCGCGACGGCAGCGGGTACCTCATCGTCCCTCGCGAAGAGGTGCGAACGACGGATGCCGAGATCCGGAACGACCTCGTGCCGTGCCGCGCGTCGGGCCATCCGAGCGGCCTCTACACCTTCGAGCTGAACGCGGGCGACGGACGCACGACCGTGTTCCACCGCGACGACCCACACGAGTACGAGCGCGCATTGCAGGAGGCCCTGCCTCGGCTGTACGGCTCGTTCCGCCCTCCCGGTTGGCAGGGTTCTCTCGTGGGCGCGCTCTCCGACGGGCGGCGGGAGCCTTACGCCGGCACGCTCGGCGGATGAGTGGCCTCAGTGCCCGCACGAGGCACGCGCGGAAAGCGAGTGAGGGAGGGTGACGTGGAGGGCTGACGCCTCGCCGACGCCGAGCACCGCATCCACGGCCTGTTCGGCCATCGCCTGCAGGGGCAGCTGGATGACAGAGAGAGGAGGCGCCGAGAACGCCGAGTCCTCGGTGCCGTCAAATGTGACGATCGCGACGTCTTCCGGCACGCGAAGTCCGAGTTCTCTGCAGGCATGAAGCGCTCCGAGCGCCTGGACGTCAGAGGAGATGAAGACGGCTGTCGGTCGCTTGGGCTTGCTGAGCAGCACTGTCATCGCGTCGAAGCCCCCGCGGCGCGAGAACTCTCCGAAGGCCTCGATCTCCTTCAACCGCTCCGGGCTGATGCCCGACTCGCCCACCACGTTGCGCCAGGCCTGGATGCGTGCGCCGGCGATGCCGGAGAGCTCTGGGCCGCCGATGAATCCCACCTCGGTGTGCCCGTCCTCCATGAGGTGGCGTACGGCGAGCTGAGTCGCCCCGTAGTCGTCCACGGCGATGGTGGGGATGGGGCCCTCGCGGATGCGCCAGTCCAAAGAAACGACGGACACGCCCTCGCTCATCAGCCTTTCGAGGGGCTCAGAGGTGGTGAGGCCGAACGTAACGACACCATCGACCTCTTGGGCGAGCATCGCGTCGATCTGGCTCCGCTCCAGCTCCGGATCCAGTTCGGTGTTCCCGATCGTCACGCTGTAGCCGCGCTGATGCAGAAGGTCCTGGAAGAGCTTGGCGAACTCGGAGAAGAAGGGATTGCGGATATCGGTGATCAGGAGCCCGATGATGTTCGTGCGCGAGAGCTTGAGCGCCCTTGCGGCGGCATTCGGACGGTAGCCGAGATCGGCGATCGCGGCCAGCACGCGGGCTCTCGTCGACTCTGCGACAGGCCGTGGGCCATCGTTGACCACATAACTGACCACAGCGGTGCTCACGCCAGCCCGATCTGCGACATCGCGGCGCGTAGGTCGGCTCATCGTTACCTCCACGCACACCATAGCGCCTTGCGCTACTCGGGTAGATCAATTACAAAGGGGCTGTCTACTGGAGTAGCGTTGGACGAGCGTCCGATGCGCACATGATGAGGGATCACAATGACGCGATTCTTGAAGGTGATCATCGCCGCGGCGTTCGGAGCCGTCTTGTGCCTGTCTGGGCCTGCCGCCATTGCGGTGGGTCCTTGGTCGGCAACCGCGGCGATCTACGCAGCTGGGTCGATCCAGGCGCAGGGGTACTCTTATGCGCCCTCCGGAATCGCTGGATCGACGGAGCGCTACTACGTCTGTCATAGTCGAGCGAGCGGCGACATCCGAGATGACGTGTTCATGGTGAAGCGGAGCGGCGGGTCGGTCTCTTCGAGCGCCTCCGTCCTGACGGCGTCAGCGAGCGGCTGGGACTCGTACCACATCTGCGATCCGTCGGTCGCGCGAGTCAACGCGGTGCTTAACGGCCAGTCCTACGCCTATGCGATGTTCTATTTGGGCAACGATCAGAATTGCTCGTGCCACAATCAGATCGGCGTCGCGTTCGCCAACAGCCTCGATGGACCGTGGACGAAGAACCCGCAGCCGGTGGTGGCCTTCGCGGCCGGCATCTCGGCGTCCCAATGGGGCATTGGTCAGCCGAGCGCGACGACGGTGGACCCCGCGAGCGGCACCGTCGCACTCTTCTGGACTGAGGGGTACTCGACGGGAACGAAGGGGCGCATGGCGCTCGTCGATTTAGACGGTGCGGCGGGTCCGGTGGTGAGCGGCGTCCATGACCTCACGACGTCGGGCCTCCTCGATTCCAACGGCGCGCAGGATTTCCTCAACAACTTTGACGTCGTCTACTCGCCGCAGCGCGACCGCTTCTATGCTGTGCGCGAGCGACACCCTTATCCGTCGTCGAGCCCGTCCTATATCTCTACGGAGGTCGAGGTTCTGAGCCTGTCGGGTTCGCACGCGTGGTCGGGGTCGGGGACTTGGACCACGGAAGGTGTGATCGGATCAACCGTGTCCGGGACCGCTCGCACGCACAACCCCGGATTCCTGCGGACGGAGTACGGGACGTTGCCGGATGAGGCATCGATCACAGTCCTGTTCTCCACCGCAACCCTGGATCCGAACTCGCTGTGGACGTACGCCATCGCGCGGTCGACGGCTGCTTTGTAGACTCGCCCACAAAGTCTCGACGCGGCGGCCCGCCATCGCTCCGGCCGCCGGCGGCCCGCGCTCACGTTGGACCTCGACCCAACAGGGCTTGGGGCCGCCCCTGACGCAGGAAGCCTTCGGGTGCAAAATCAGTTGGCTCGACACGCGGGGCCTCGACCGGTCACCACTCACTCGACTCGCAATCGACGACAGTGCCGACACCGAAGTCGCACAGGTCGCTGCCGCTGTCCGCGCGCTGGTCGGACGGATCCTAGACGTCCTCGAGCCGGAGCTCACCGCGCTCGTAGGGCGGCGACCGTGTCCGCCTCGTGTCCAACGGGCCTTGTCAGTGCTCAGCCAACGACTGGCGATCCCTTGACATCACTGGATTCGGGAGTCGGGCGATGTAGACGCGACGGCGGGAGTCGAACCCGCAACGCAACCGGTTATGAGCCGGTGCCCGGGACCACCCGGATCGCCGCGATGTGCCCCCGCCGCGTCATCCGTGGGATGCCGGCGGGGGCTCTGCCACGCTAACCCGACCGGCCGACACCCGCCGAGAGTGTGTCCGGCTGTTGCGCTGTGCGACGCCGTGTGACGCGATCAGCCCGCATGAGTGTCGTCCTCGACCATCGGGTCGGACGCGTCGTGCGCCGCGGCATCCGCCTGGCCGCCCGGTCCGCCGAGGTCTGCGTCACCGCGGACGAGACGCTCGATCTCGGCGCCGGTCGCGGCATCCACCGCCTTCCAGTACGCGAACGCACGCTCGAGGACGTCCCCCGTGACTCCGCCGAGCAGGTGGCCCGCGACGGTCCTCACGAAGGCGGCGCGCTGCTCGTCGTTCCACACGTCGCGCACGAGCGCGCCCGCCTGAGAGAAGTCGTCGTCGTCTTCGCGCAGCGTGTAGGCCTGGCGCACCATGGCGCCGTCCACCTCCCAGCCCGGGTCGACCTCGCCGACCTCGTCGGCGTAGCCGCGGCCGAACGAGTTCGGCGCGTACACCGGGGCATCTCCCGTGTGCTCGTACGCCATGGGGCCGTCCTTCGTGTACGTGTTCACCTCGACGTGCGGGCGGTTGACCGGCAACTGGAGGTAGTTCGCCCCGATCCGGTGACGGTGGGTATCGGCGTATGCGAATGCTCGGCCGAGGAGCATCTTGTCGGGTGAGAACCCGATGCCCGGCACGAGGGCGGACGGCTCGAATGCCGCCTGCTCGATCTCGGCGAAGAAGTTCGCCGGGTTGCGGTCGAGGGTCATGCGGCCGACTTCATGCAGCGGATAGTCCGCGTGCGGCCACACCTTGGTGAGGTCGAAGGGGTTGAGGCGGTAGGTCTTCGCGTCCTCGTAGGGCATGAGCTGCACCGAGAGCGTCCAGGAGGGGAAGTCGCCGCGCTCGATCGCGTCCCACAGGTCGCGACGGTGGAAGTCGGCGTCCTCTCCCGCGATGCGCGTCGCATCGGCATCCGTCAGCCCCTCGATCCTCTGGTCGGCGTGGAAGTGATACTTCACCCAGTGCTTTTCACCGGCCGCGTTGATCCACATGTAGGTGTGCGAGCCATAGCCGTTCATGTGGCGGTAGGACCGCGGGATGCCGCGGTCGCCCATGAGGTACGTCACCTGGTGCGCCGATTCGGGGTTGAGCGTCCAGAAGTCCCACTGCATGTTGTTGTCGCGCAGTCCATTGCCGCCGCGGCGCTTCTGCGAGCGGATGAAGTGGGGGAACTTCATCGCGTCGCGGATGAAGAAGACGGGAGTGTTGTTGCCGACGAGGTCGTAGTTGCCCTCGTCGGTGTAGAACTTCAGCGCGAAGCCGCGCGGATCGCGCCAGGTGTCGGGCGAGCCCTGCTCGCCGGCGACCGTCGAGAATCGCGCCAGCATGTCGGTGCGCGCGCCGGGCTGGAACAGGCTCGCCTTCGTGTAGGCGCTGACGTCGGCCGTCACCTCGAAGAAGCCGAACGCGCCCGACCCCTTGGCGTGCACATTGCGCTCGGGCGTGCGTTCGCGGTTGAAATGCGCCATTTGATTCACGAAGTGGACGTCGTGGAGCAGGATCGGGCCGTCGGCGCCGACCGTCAGGGCATTGCGGTCGCTCGGTGCGGGGGCACCCGTGTCGGTCGTGGAGCCGAGCCGAGCCTCGGCGGAGGGGGCCGTCTCGATGGACGTGTGGTCGTGGGAGCGGGGGGAATCTGTCACGATCGCCACGCTACGTCGGGGCGCCGACACCGCGCGGCCCCCTTGCCAGGGGCGGAAAGGGGTGTTAGCCGGGCGTCACAGCGTGCGGTCGAACGCGCCCTGGCGCGTCGAGACGATGTCCTTGCCGAGGGGCATGAGCGAGATCGGGATCATCTTGAAGTCGGCGATCGCCATCGGAATGCCGATGATCGTGATGCACAGCGCGACTCCGCTCGCGAGGTGACCGAGCGCGAGCCACCAGCCCGCGAGGATCACCCATACGACGTTGCCGAGGAAAGATCCGACGCCCGCCGTCGGCTTCGCGACGATCGTGCGCCCGAACGGCCAGATGACGTACCCGGCCGTGCGGAACGACGCGATCGCCCACGGGATCGTGATGATCGGGATGCACAGCACGACGCCCGCGGCGACGTACCCGACGAAGAGCCAGAACCCCGCGAAGATGATCCAGATGATGTTGAGGATCGTGCGCATGGCTCCATTCTCGCTCGCGTCGGCTCGTGGCGGTGTCGGGCGCGACGCAGGTGCGGGCCACAACTCAGGCAGGATCGTGCGCTGCGCGCCAGATCGGCGCCTCGACGGCGCTTCTGCCTGAGTTATGCGCGCCCGGCTCGCGCCCCCGGCTCGCGCCCCCGGCTCGCGCGCCCGGCGAGGTTCCGGCCGCAATCGGGCGCCGCCGCTGTC
Organism: Microbacterium sp. MMO-20; assembly: GCF_037147735.1. Classification (NCBI taxonomy): domain Bacteria; kingdom Bacillati; phylum Actinomycetota; class Actinomycetes; order Micrococcales; family Microbacteriaceae; genus Microbacterium; species Microbacterium sp. MMO-20. The sequence goes on from NZ_JBBCUU010000002.1 coordinate 57,499, forward strand.
GGGCCCCGCGCCTAGACTTGAGGGGACATGCCTGACCCCATCACACCCGTCATCGTCGGCGCGGGCGACGCCGGCCAGAACCGCCCCGACGACGACCTGCTCGCCGGTCTCAACGAGCCGCAGCGCGAGGCCGTCACCTACCGCGGACCCGCGCTCCTCATCGTCGCCGGAGCGGGGTCGGGGAAGACGAGCGTGCTGACGCGCCGCATCGCGTCGCTCCTGCGCGCCCGCGAAGCGTGGCCGAGCCAGATCCTCGCCATCACCTTCACGAACAAGGCCGCAGGCGAGATGCGCGAGCGCGTGCAGGGCCTCATTGGCGACGTCGCGCAGGGCATGTGGATCTCGACGTTCCACTCCGCGTGCGTGCGGATCCTGCGTCGTGAAGCCGAGCAGTTCGGCTTCACGAAGAACTTCACGATCTACGACTCGGGCGACTCACGCGCGTTGATCAAACGCCTCGTCAAGGAGCACGAGGCGGACGCGTTCGGCCTGACTCCGGCATCCGTGCAGAGCCGCATTTCGAAGCTCAAGAACGAACTCGCGGATGCCGAGTCGTTCGCCCGCACGGCGAACATGAGCGATCCCGCCGAGCGCGTCTTCGTGGAGATCTTCGCGGACTACCAGCGGGCGCTCCAGCGCGCGAACGCCTTCGACTTCGACGATCTCATCGGTCAGACCGTCTATCTCTTCCGCGCGTTCCCGCACGTCGCCGACGTGTACCGCAAGAGGTTCCGGCACATTCTCGTCGACGAGTACCAGGACACGAACCACGCCCAGTACGCACTCATCCACGAGCTCACGCGCCCTCCCGGCGCCGATGGGTACAGTGCCGACGGCTCGGCGCACGATTCGGGGATGATGATCTTCGACGCCCCGACCGAGGAGGCGGCGTCGCTCACCGTCGTCGGCGACTCGGACCAGTCGATCTACGCCTTCCGCGGCGCCGACATCCGCAACATCACCGAGTTCGAGCGCGACTACCCGGGTGCGAAGGTCGTGCTCCTGGAGCGGAACTACCGGTCCACCCAGACGATCCTGGATGCCGCGAACGCCGTCATCGGCAACAACTTCGACCGCAAGGACAAGAAGCTGTGGACCGACGTCGGCCTCGGCGACCCCATCGTCGGCTTCACCGGGTACTCGCAGCACGACGAGGCGCAGTTCGTCGCGGACGAGGTGGAGGCGCTCCGTCGCCGCGGCATCCCGTACAGCGAGATGGCCGTCTTCTACCGCACGAACTCGCAGTCGCGCGCGCTGGAGGAGATCTTCATCCGCTCCGCGGTGCCGTACAAGATCATGGGCGGCACGAAGTTCTACGAGCGCGCCGAGATCAAGGACGCGCTCGCGTATCTCATCGCCGTCGCGAACCCCGCTGACGAGCTGAGCGTGCGGCGCATCCTCAACCGTCCGCGGCGCGGTATCGGCGACGTCACCGAGACCTCGATCGCGCGGTACGCGGCGGAGGAAGGGATCACCTTCCGCGACGCTCTGGCGAACGCGTCCGCGCTGGGGGTCGGCCCGAAGATCCAGCAGGCGATCGCGCACCTCGATGCCGTGCTCGCCGAGGCATCCGCCATCATGCTGCCGCCGTCGGGCGAGGTGGCACCCCCGACCGCCGTCACCGAGGGGCTGAACGTCCTGTTGAACAAGAGCGGGTACCTCGATGCGCTGCGACGGTCGAAGGATCCGCAGGACGAGGCCCGCGTCGAGAACCTCGACGAACTCGTCGCGGTCACGCGCGAGTTCGCCCGCAACAACCCCGAAGGCACGGTGCTCGACTTCCTCACGGAGGTCGCCCTGGTGTCGGACGCCGATGACCTCGACGACGCCACCGGCTCCGTCTCGCTCATGACGATGCACACGGCGAAGGGTCTCGAGTACGACGCCGTCTTCGTCACGGGCGTCGAAGAAGACCTGATCCCGCACCGGATCTCGGCGGGTGAGCCTGGGGGGCCGCAGGAGGAGAGGCGTCTGTTCTACGTCGCGCTGACGCGCGCGCGCAAGAAGCTGCACCTCTCGCTCGCGATGACACGCGCGCAGTTCGGCGAGGTGTCCGCGGCGATGCCGAGCCGCTTCCTGCAGGAGATCCCGCACGAGCTCATCGACTGGCGCCAGTCGCCGGGCGACGTCAATTCGCGCGGCGGTACGCAGTCGCGCGCGCTCAATGCGCGCCCCGGTGCGGGCCGCGGCGGCTTCGGCGGCTCCGGGGGAGGGTCGCGCTACGGCGACGACCTCGTGCCGCTGCCGCGACGCGAGAAGCCGGCGGGCGACGTCACGAAGTTCGCCAACCGCATCCCCGCGAAGGTCCGCGACAACGGAGATCTCGAGCTCGCGCCCGGCGACCGCATCCGCCACGACGACTTCGGCGAGGGGCGCGTCGACATGGTGACGGGGGAGGGCGCGAAGCGCATCGCGCACGTGCGCTTCGATTCCGCGGGGCCGAAGAAGCTGCTCATCAAGATCGCGCCGATCGCCAAGCTGTGACGCTCGGGCACGGGCGGCCCCCGTCGGGCGTTTAGGCTCGACGCATGGCACTGTTCTCGCGTCGTGGCAAGAGCGACGACTCCTCCGCGCCCGAGCCGATCGTCGCCGACGAGGGGGTGGATGCCGCGGCATCCGCTGCCCCCGTCGCGGCGGAGGAGACCGAAGCGGTGCCGCAGGTCGGCATCTCGGTCAGTACGTTCGGGCGCGGCCCGGAGAGCGCACGTCCCCTGGCGGCGGATGCCGCGAGCACGGAGCCCGCGCGCCCGGCGGAAGCCGCCCCGCCCGCCACGCAGTCGGTGCCGGGCCTGCCCGACAACGTGCTGGTGCAGCAGGCGCTGCGGGCCCTCTCCGACGACCCGCAGCCCGCGGAGATCATGAACGTCATGCGCCAGGCGCTGCAGGGGCAGCTCTACGTGCGCGCGCAGGGCGACGCGAAAGAACTGCTCGAGGCCGGCCGCGGGCTGAACCTCGCGATCGCGTCGCACCAGGACAAGCGCTTCCTCCTCGTGTTCAGTGGCGGCGGGCCGGTCCAGGCGAGTGCGCAGGCCGAGAGCGGCGGCCCGACGTCGGCGCTCGGTCAAGCCGCGTACAACGTGCTGCGCACCGCGATCGACTCGGGCTACGACGGCATCTCCCTCGACCACGCGAGCCCTGGTGCCCGTCTCGTGCTGCCGATCGAGCTCGTGAAGAAGGCGATCGAGGAGGGCGCGCCGGCGCCGTTCGAGGTGAAGACGCTGCTCGCCGGCCCTCGCACCGATGCGACGACCGCGCAGGTCGCCGAGGCCCTCAGCCGCGTGCCCGTGTGGGCCGCGGGTCGCAAGGCCGAAGACGGCCGCATCGGTCTCGCCGAGGCGCGCGGCGAGAGCGGCGTGCGGCGACTCGAGGTCTACTCGCACCCCCTCGAGGTCATCGCGATGGGCCGCGGAGACGGTCCGCTTCGCCTCACGGCCGAGCAGCTCGCGCGCGCGGTGGCATCCGCGCCGTCGCTCACCGGGATCGTCGTCGACCCCGCCGGCCCGTGGATCGAGCTCGATCGCGACGACCTGGCGCCGGTCCTGGCCCTCGCGGACTGAGCGCAGCGGGCCTAGGGTGAGCGCATGGCGTCGGAGCGTATCACCCTGACCGTGGCGGGGCCGGACGGGGCCCGCGACGTGTCGCTGTCGAGCCCGAACCGGGTGATCTGGCCGGAGCTCGGCATCACGAAGCGCGAGCTCGCCGAATACGTCGCGGCCGTCGCCGAGCCGTTCCTGCGCGCCAACGGGCACCGGCCCGTCTCGCTCGAGCGGTTCCCCGATTCGGTCGCGGGCGAGAGCTTCTTCTCGAAGAACCCGCCCAAGGGGGCGCCCGACTACGTGCACGAAGTCATGTGCACGTACAACAGCGGGCGCCGGCATCCGCAGGTCGTCCTCGACGAGGCCGCCGCGATCGTCTGGGCGGTGCAGATGAACACCGTCGTCTTCCACCCGTGGGCCTCGCTCGCGGCCGACACCGACAACCCCGTCGAGCTGCGCATCGACCTCGACCCGCAACCCGGGACCGATATCGCGGATGCCGCGGCGGTCGCGCCCGCGCTCCGCGAGGTCTTGCGCGAGGCGGGGCTGGAAGCGTGGCTGAAGACGAGCGGCAACCGCGGCATCCATGTGTTCTGCCCGATCGAGCCCACGCACGAGTTCCTCGACGTGCGGCACGCCGTCATCGCCGCGGGGCGCGAACTCGAACGGCGGATGCCCGATCGCGTCACCACGAACTGGTGGAAGGAGGAGCGCGGGGAGCGCATCTTCGTCGACTTCAACCAGGCGAACCGCGACCGCACGATGGCGGGCGCCTACAGCCCGCGCGCGCTCCCCGGCGCCACGGTGGCGACCCCGATCACGTGGGACGAGCTCGCGGGAGGTGTCGACCCGGCATCCTTCACCGTCCGCACCGTCCCGGAGCGACTCGCCGCCACCGGCGATCCGTGGGCGGACTTCGCCGCGCGCCCGGGACGCATCGACACGCTGCTCGAGTGGTGGCAGCGCGACCTCGACGCAGGGCTCGGCGAGCTGCCGTTTCCGCCGGAGTTCCCGAAGATGCCGGGCGAGCCCCCGCGCGTGCAGCCGAGCAGAGCGCGCAAGACCGACTGATCAGCCGGCCGCCTTTCCGTCGGCCGTCCTGGCCGTCACGGCGCCGCGCCCCGACACCATCGCGCGCTCGTCGGTGCGATGCTTGCGTCGCGCCCAGCGGGCGGGGGTGGCGGGCCCGTCCCACACCTGGATGATGCCCCACGCCGTCGCCGTGAGCGGCACCGCGAGCACAGCGCCGACGATGCCGCCGAGGACGGTGCCCGCCGTCAGTGCGATGAGCACGACGAAGGCGTGCAGCTTCATCGAGCGCCCCATGAGCACCGGTTGCAGGAAGTTGCCCTCGAGCTGGTTGACGAGCACGACGACACCGACGACGAGGAGGGCGACCACCCACCCGTTGGCGACGAGCGCCACGAGCGCGGCGAGGATGCCGGCGAGCGTCGCGCCGACGAACGGGATGAAGGCGAGCAGGAAGACGAGCACCGCGAGGGGCACGGCCAGCGGCACCTGCAGGATGAGGAGACCGATGAGGATGCCGAGGGCGTCGACCGCGGCGACCGAGGCCGTTCCGCGCACGTACGAGCCGAACACGCTGACCGTCTTCGACCCGATGCGCACCGCGCGGGCGTACTTCTCACCCTCGAACGGGCGCAACACGAAGGCCCACATCTGCGGGCCGTCCTTCAGGAAGAAGAAGAGGACGACGACGAGCAGGATGAAGCCCGTCACGAACGACGCGACCGCGCTCACACCCGCAATCGCTCCGGAGCCGAATTGGGCCGAGGTGAGGAAGTCGGTCGCCGAGTCGATCCACTGGTCGATCTGCGACTGGTCGATCGAGAACGGCAGGGTCGAAACCCAGTCCAGGAGCTGCTGGAAGCCCTGCTGCGCCTTCGTCGACAGCTCGCCCCACTGACCGCGGACGGCCGCCACGATGAGCCACCCGATCCCGGCGAGGATCGTGACGACGACGAGCAGCACGAGCAGGGTCGCTCCGAGCGGCGGCACGCCTCGCCGGCGCAGCCACGCCATCACCGGCGCGAAGGCGCACGCGAGGATGAGCGCGAGCAGCAGCGGGATGACGACGACCGTGAGCTCGCGAAGCCCGATGATGAGCCCGGCGGCCACGGCGACGACGAGGATGATCTGGAGTGATCGGATCGCGAGGCTGCCGAACCCGTCCTGCCACAGCGACGCGGGCTTTCCGGCGGGTTGAACCCGCACGGGATCGGCGGCGGAGCTGCGGACGGCGACGGGGCTGGAGGCGCGGAAGAGTCCCATCCTTCGACGCTAACCGGTCGTCTCGGCCCGCGCTCAGGGTTGACAGCGGGCCACCCCGGCCTTCACGCGCCCCGTCGCACCCACTCGCGTTCGGTGAGCACGCGCGCCACCGTCAGCCCGATCGCGAGGGCGACCACGACGAACACCGCCGTGAAGCCGTTCTGGATCGCCGAGAGGGTGTCGCCCGCGATGACGCCGGTGATCGCCCGGTAGGCGGCGGCCCCCGGCACCATGATGAGCACCGCCGGCACCGTGATGGTCACGCGCGCCGCGCGGAGCCGATCGCCGACGAGGAACGCGCCGAAGCCGACCGTGAGGGCCGCGATCGCCGCGGCGAGCGGAACGGTGGTCCCGGCATCCACCATCGCCAGCCTGCCCACGTTCGCGATCGTCCCGAGCGTCGCCGCCGTGAGCGCGATCGCGGGCGGAGTGTCGAACAGCACCGCGAAGCCCAGCACGCCGACGAAGCCCGCCACGAGACGCACGATCGAGAGCACCGGCTCGTCGAACAGCGGAGTGGCGGTCTGGGTGACGGTCGCGTGGAAGAGCGACCCGATGCCCCACACCGCGGTGCCGGTCGCGAGCAGCACGAGCGTCGCGTAGACGACACGGGAGATTCCGGCGTTCAGGTCGAGGCGGGCGAGATCGAGCGCCCCGGTGACGAGCGGGAAGCCCGGCACGAGGTAGAGCACGGCGCTCGTCAGCGCGGCGTCGTGCTGCCCGCCCGGGAGACCGACGGCGGCGAGGAGCGCCGCGACGCCGAGGTAGACGAGCAGCGCCGTCATCGCGGAGAGGAAGACGACGAGGAACTCGTTCGTGCGCAGACGCCCGATGCGCAGCCGCACGAACTGGCCCGCGCCGGCCGCGATGCCGACGGCGACGAACTCCTGCCAGCCGCCGTTGTTGAGCAGCGCGAACGCCGCGCACGCGAGCGCCGCGCCGAGCACCCGCACGATCTCGGGATAGCGGCGCGGGGTCGACTCGATCGCGTCGAGCCGCCGCTGCAGCTCGGCGGCGGGTGTGCCGGGGCGCAGCTCGCCCGTCAGGCGCTTGAGCGCGGTGAGCCGGTCGGCGTCGACGGCCGGGCGGCGGATCTCGGCGACCCGCGTGCGGAACATCTGCCCGCGGCTCGTGGTGGCGACGATGTCGGTCATGCCGACCCGCGTGTGCAGCTTCTCGATGCCGACCGCGTGGGCGGCGCGCTCCATGCTGTCGCGCACGCGCGCCGACGAGCCGCCCGCGCCGAGCATGAGCGCGCCGAGGCGCATGACCGCGTCGGTGCGGGCGATGAACTGCACCGGCTCGAGTCGCAACTCCTGGGTCAGCGTCCACTCGACGTCCGACGGCCGGTCGGCGTCGATGCTGGCGTCGGTGTCGTCGCGGGGCGCCGAGACGGCGCCGGGCCGGTCGCTGTCGGCGGGCGGGTCGACGGGCTCGGACATGTCTCGATCCTGGCACCGGGTCGGTACGACGCGCACCCCGCGCGGCCGTGCTTTTTCACGGCCGGGCGCGCGCTCCGCCGCCGCCGCGCAGGGCTAGCGTCAGACCCAGAAAGAACGGGCATCGCCCGCTTTCGCACCTCGGGCCCGCATGGCCGGCCGCCGGTGTCCGGCGCCGATGCGGGCTCGTTGTGCGTGCGGCGTCAGTCGAGCACGTCGGCGAGGTCGTATGCGGGTACGGTCTCGAGCTGCGCGAAGGTGCACGATCGCGGGTCGCGGTCGGGCCGCCAGCGTTCGAACTGCACGGTGTGGCGGAAGCGTCGGCCCTCGAGCTGGTCGTAGCGCACCTCGAGCACCCGCTCGGGTCGCAGCCGCACGAAGGAGGTGTCCTTGCCCGCCGCCGTGAACCGGGAGCGCTCGCCGTCGCCGTGCACGGCCGCGCCCAAGGCATCCGTCTCGACGAGCGGAGCGAGCTCGTCGACGAGCTCGAGGCGGCGTGCGTCGCTGAACGCGGAGACCCCCCCGACCTGGTGCAGCCGTCCGTCGTCGTCGTACAGCCCGACGAGCAGCGAGCCGACGCCGGCGCCGCTCTTGTGCACGCGGTAGCCGAGAGCGACGACGTCGGCCGTGCGATGGTGCTTGATCTTCAGCATGGTGCGCTTGCCCGGGGCGTACGGCTCCGCGAGCGGCTTGGCGACGACGCCGTCGAGCCCCGCGCCCTCGAACAGCGCGAGCCAGCGGGCGGCGAGGGCCGGGTCGGTCGTCGTGCGCGTGAGGTGCAGCGACAGGGCGGCGCCGGGGGAGGGGCGGATGCCTCGCATCAGCTCCTCGAGTTCGCGGCGGCGCACCGCGAACGGTTCCGGCATGAGGTCGCGCTCGCCGCGGGCGAGCAGGTCGAAGGCGACGAACTGCGCCGGGTCGGTGTGGCTGAGCTGCTGCACGCGCGAGTCGGCGGGGTGGATGCGCTGCGACAGCGCCTCCCACGAGAGGCGCGCCGGGGTGTCGTCGTCTGTGCCGTTGGCCGCCGCGCCGTTCTTCGCGGGGCGGGCGACGACGATCTCGCCGTCGAGCAGGCACGGCTCCGGCAGGAGCGCCGCGAACGCCTCGGCGAGCTCGGGGAAGTAGCGCGTCAGCGGCTTCGCGCCCCGCGAGCCGATGATCACGTCGCTGCCGTCCCACGACACGAGCGCACGGAACCCGTCCCACTTCGGCTCGAACGAGAGCCCGCCCGGCGTCTTCGCGGGGTCGGGGATGGCGGGCACGGCCTTGGCCAGCATCGGTGCGGGGATCGCGTATGCCATGCGCTCCATCCTGGCCCGCGCTCCTTGTCTGGGCGAGGGGGTAGCGCCGCGACGGGCGATCGCAGCATCGGCCGCGACGTGACACTGAGTTTCATCTACACTGGGCTTTAGTCTCATCTCGGGCATTCGCCCGGCCGTCTCAGCGAGGAGCCCGCCATGGCCACCGACTACCAGCCGCCCGTCGCCGACTACGCCTTCCTCTATCGCGAGGCGTTCGGCACCGACATCGTCGCGCGCGCGACCGGCGGCGAGCTCACCGCCGACGACGGAGCCGACATCATCGCGGGAGCGGGCGAGTTCGCGGCATTCGTCCTCGCGCCGCTCGAGCAGGTCGGCGACCGCGAGGGTGCGCGCCTCGTCGACGGCCAGGTGCACCTGCCCCACGGATTCGCCGAGGCATACGCCGCCTTCGTCGAGGCCGGCTGGGTCACTGCCGAGGCGCCCGCCTCCGCCGGCGGCGACGGGCTGCCCGGTTCGATCCGCGCGGGCCTCGGCGAGATCTGGAACGCCTCGAACGCGGCGTTCGCGCTGTGCTGGCTGCTGAGCGCGGGACAGATCCACGCCCTGGATGCCGCGGCGTCGGACGAACTGCGCGAGATCTACCTCGCCAAGCTCGTCTCGGGCGAGTGGACCGGCACGATGAACCTCACCGAGCCCGCGGCCGGCACGGATCTCGGTGCGATCCGCACGATCGCGACGCCACGAGGCGACGGCAGCTGGTCTCTCAAGGGCCAGAAGATCTTCATCACGTGGGGCGACCACGACGTGGCCGAGAACATCGTGCACCTCGTGCTCGCGCGCACGCCTGGCGCCCCCGAGGGCGCCAAGGGACTGTCGCTGTTCGTTGCGCCGAAGTACCTCGTCAACGCCGACGGCTCGCTCGGCGACCGCAACGGCGTCGAGACCGTCGCGATCGAGCACAAGTTGGGCATCCACGGGTCGCCGACGTGTGTGCTCTCCTACGAGGACGCCACGGGCTACCTCGTCGGCGAGGTCGGCGGCGGGCTTGCCGGTATGTTCGTGATGATGAACTCCGCGCGCATCGGGATGGGCTTCCAGGCGACCGGCATCGCCGACCGCGCCCTCCAGCAGGCCGAGGCATATGCCGCTGACCGCATGCAGGGCCGCGTGCTCGAGCGCGGCGGTGACGCGCCGATCGCGGAGCACCCCGATGTGCGGCGTCTGCTGCTCTCGATCCGCAGCGACGTGTTCGCGATGCGCGCCCTCGGGGTGTACGTCGGCGACCTGTTCGACCGCGCCGAGGCATCCGAGGACGCCGCCGACCTCGCGTTCGCCGAGTTCTTCGTGCCGATCCTCAAGGGCTGGGCCACCGAAGACGCCGTCGCGCTGACGAGCGACGCGATCCAGGTGCACGGCGGCATGGGCTTCATCGAGGAGACCGGCGCCGCGCAGCACTACCGCGACGCGCGCATCATGACCATCTACGAAGGCACGACGGCGATCCAGTCGAACGACCTCATCGGCCGCAAGGTGATCCGCAACGAGGGTGCCACCGCCGAGACGCTGTTCGCCCAGATCGACGAGACCGTCGCCGCGCTCCGCGGAGCCGGGGCGGGCGAGGTCGCGGCGCGCACCGCCGACCGGCTCGAGCGTGCCGTGGCATCCGCCCGCCGGGCGACCGCCGACGTCGTCGGCTTCGGGTCGTCGCCGCGCGACGCGCACGCCGTCAGCGTGCCGTACCTGATGCTGCTCGGGGTGCTCGCCGGCGGCTGGATGCACGCGCTCGCCGTCGTCGCCGTCGCCGCGCACGAGGCCCCCGCCGCCGAGGACGCCGCGCGCCTCACCCTCGCCGACTTCTACGGTGCGCACCACCTGCCCCGAGTTCACGGCCTCGCCGAGACGGTCGCCTCCGGCGAGACCGCCTGACCCGCCGGCATCCGCCGGCCGCGGCGTGCGCGCCGCCCGCCGGCCGCGCACGCGCTCGTCGCCGAGACCGACCGCCGGGCACTCGGTCTCGCGCCGGACGGTCGGTCTCGCGGGCCGGGCGGTGTCGCGCGCGGGCCGCCGCGCGAGCGTCGCATGCTACAGTCGGGCATACCGACTGGACGGTATGACGCTCGAGGAGGAGCATAATGGCGGATGCCGGGGCACGGTTCGCGGACACGGTGACGATCGTCACGGGCTCGAGCCGCGGAATCGGACTCGCGATCGCCGCGCGTCTGGTCGCCGAGGGCGGCCGCGTCGTCCTCACGGGTCGCCGCCGCGAGCCGCTCGAGGCCGCCGCCGCGGAGCTCGGACCCGCCGCCACGGCGGTCGCGGGCGCGGCGGATGACCCGGTGCATCGCGCCGGGGTGTTCGCGCACGTCGCCCGGACGCACGGCCGGCTCGACCATCTCGTCAACAACACGGGCATCAACCCGGTGTACGGACCGCTCGCGAGCGTCGACGTCGCGGCGGCGCGGAAGATCCTCGAGGTCAACGTCGTGGCGGCGCTGGAGTGGTCGCGCGACGCCGCCGCGGCGGGGCTCACCCGCTCGATCGTCAACATCGCCTCGGTCGCCGGAGTCGGCGCGAGCCCCGGCATCGGCATGTACGGCGTCTCGAAGGCGGCGCTCATCAACCTCACGGCGCAGCTCGCGTTCGAGCTCGCGCCGGGCATCCGGGTCAACGCCGTCGCCCCCGCCGTCATCAAGACCGCCTTCGCCCGCGCGCTCTACGAGGGCCACGAGGCCGAGGTGTCGGCCGCGTATCCGCTCGCGCGTCTCGGCGAGCCCGACGACGTCGCGGGTCCGGTCGCCTTCCTCCTGTCCGCCGACGCCGCGTGGGTGACCGGTCAGACCCTGGCGATCGACGGTGGCGCCGGCATCCGTCCGCTGATGTGACGCGTCCGCGCGAAGATGGACTTATGAGAGATTCGCGGGTCGCCGACGACCTCCGGCGCGCCGCCGTCGAGCTGTTCGCCGAGCAGGGCTACGCGACGACGAGCGTGCAGCAGATCGTGGATGCCGCGGGCGTCACGAAGGGCGCCATGTACCACTACTTCGCCTCGAAGGACGACCTGCTCTTCGGCATCTATGACTCGCTCCTGACCCTGCAGAAGGCGCACCTCGACGAGATCGTCGCCCGCGGCGGCGATGTGGACGAGATCCTGCGCGCCGCCTGCATCGACGTCGTCAAGACCTCGATCGACCAGCTCCGCGAGGGCGCGGTCTTCTTCCAGAGTCAGCACCTGCTCACCCCCGAACGGGGGCGGGAGATCGTGCGCCGTCGCCGCGAGTACCACGACGTGTTCGCGGCGCTCCTCGAGCGGGGGCAGCGGGAGGGGCGGTACCGCACCGACGTCCCGCTCGCCGTGCTCGTCGCGCACTTCTTCAGCGACGTGCACTACCTCTCGCACTGGTACTCGTCCGACGGCCCCGAGAGCAAGGGTCTCGTCGCCGCGCAGCTCACCGAGCTGTACCTCGCGAGCCTGCGCGCCTGAACGGCGGGCGGGCCGGGGTCGGGCGCGGCCGGGCGTGCCGGGCGCGGTCACCCCTTCAGCTGCGCGCGGCCCAGGCTGCTCAGGTGCACTTCGTCGGGTCCGTCGGCGAGGCGCAGCGAGCGGATGCCGGCGTACATCTCGGCCAGCGGGGTGTCGCTCGACACGCCTGCACCGCCGTGCACCTGGATCGCGCGTTCGAGGATCTGCTGTACGGCGCGCGGCACGGCGATCTTGATCGCCTGGATCTCGGTCATCGCCTTCCGGTTGCCGACGGTGTCCATGAGCCATGCGGTCTTGAGCACGAGCAGGCGCAGCGACTCGAGCGTGATGCGGGCCTCGGCGATCCACTCGCGGATGATGCCCTGGTCGGCGAGCGGGCTCCCGAACGCGTGCCGGTCGCCCGCTCGCTCGATCATCAGGGCGAGCGCGCGCTCGCCAGTGCCGAGCGCGCGCATGCAGTGGTGGATGCGCCCCGGGCCGAGCCGCGCCTGCGCGATCGCGAACCCGTCGCCCTCGCCGCCGATGAGGTTCGCGGCGGGCACGCGCACGTCGTCGAACACGATCTCGGCGTGACCGCCGTGGTCGCGATCGTCGTAGCCGAACACGGTGAGCGGGCGCACGATCCGCACGCCCGGGGTGTCCCGCGGCACGAGGATCATCGACTGCTGGCGGTGCCGGTCGGCGTCCGGGTCGGTCTTGCCCATCACGATGAAGATCTTCGCGTCGGGGTTCATCGCCCCGGTCGACCACCACTTGCGGCCGGCGACGACGTAGTCGCCGCCGTCGCGACGGATCCGCGTCGCGATGTTCGTCGCGTCGGACGAGGCGACGTCGGGCTCGGTCATGCAGAAGGCAGAACGGATCTCGGCATCCAGCAGCGGGCGCAGCCAGGCATCCTTCTGCTCCGGCGTGCCGAAGTCGTTCAGCACCTCCATGTTGCCGGTGTCGGGGGCCGCGCAGTTGAACGCCGGGGGAGCGAGGCGGGTCGACCAGCCGGTGACCTCGGCGACGGGGGCGTACTGCAGGTTCGTGAGGCCCGCGCCGTGCGCACCGGGGAGGAACAGGTTCCACAGGCCCTGCGCTCTCGCCTCGCGCTGCAGGTCGCGCACGATGGGGCGCACCGTCCATTCGTCCGGAGACTGCGCGAGCTGCGTGTCGAGCCCGGGCTCGGCGGGGAGCACGCGCTCGTCGACGAAGCGGCGCGCCTTCGCGATCAGTGCGGTCGTCTGCTCATCGAACGAGAAGTCCATCAGCGTGCCTCCAGTCCTCGGCGGGCGAGCGGCTCGACGAGCGCGCCCATGCGATCGAAGCCCGCGCCGACGGTGTCGCCGGCGCGGAAGCGGTAGTGGATGCCCTCGAGGATGACGGCGAGCTTGTACGCGGCGAACGCGCGATACCAGTCGAGGGTCGGTACGGCGATGCCCGCGCGCGCGGCGTACGCGTCGACCAGTTCGTCGAGGTCGGGGTAGCCGGCGGCGGGGTCGACGGCGCTCGGGACGGCGGCCGCGAGGACCGGGTTGGCGGCGCCGTCAGCGTCTCCGTCGTCGCCCGCGAGGTCGCCGATGGTCCAGTAGAGCGCGAACATGCCGAGGTCGACGAGCGGGTCGCCGAGCGTCGCCATCTCCCAGTCGAGGATCGCCGAGACGTGCGCGTCGTCGCGCCCGCCGACCACGAGCGCGTTGTCGAGACGGTAGTCGCCGTGCACGATCGCCGGGCGGCCGGATGCCGGCACGTCGCCCTCGAGCGATGCCTGCAGCGCGTCGAGGGTGGGCGTCTCGCGCGAGCGTGACGCGTCGAGCTGCCGCCGCCACGTGCGCAACTGACGTTCGAGGTACCCGTCGGGTCGCCCGAAGTCGCCGAGGCCGACGGAGTCGGGATCGACCGCGTGCAGATCGGCGAGGTGCGCGGCGAGCGAGATCCCCAGCCGGTGCAGCGCCGCGGGGGTGAAGCCGGCGTTGTCGGCGGGTCGGGCCAGCACGCGCCCGGGCGCGCACTCCATGACGAAGAACAGGGTGCCGGTGACCTCGTGGGTGTCGGTGTCATCGACGATGTCGACGGCGACCGGCACGGGCACCGCGGAGCCGGCGAGCGCCGAGATGACGCGATGCTCGCGGCGCATGTCGTGGGCGCTGGAGAGCACGTGCCCGAGCGGCGGCCGCCGCAGGATGAGGGGTCGCCGCGTCCGCTCGATCCGGTAGGTGAGGTTGCTGCGTCCGCCCTCGATCACGGCCGCCGTGATCCCGCTGCCGTCTGCCGGTCGGGCGGGGGGGTCGGCGTCGGGGTTGGGGTTGGCGTTGTGGTCGCGTTCGGGCTCCCGCGCGGGCGCAGGCGAGAGCTCGGGGTGTGTGCGGTCGATCCACGCGGCGAGCCCCGCGACGTCGAGCCCTGGAACGTCGGTCATCGTCGACCCCTCCCGCGACACGTCATGCGCCGCTGGCACTGAGCATACCGAATGGTCGGTATGCCGCCAAGCCACAGATGCGCGCGACATCGCCCCGCCGCGGACCCGAGACCGACCGATCGCGCCGACACCGACCGCCCGGCAGTCGGTCTCGCGCCGGATGGTCTGCCCTCACGGGGGTGCGCCCGCGAGGGCAGTCGCGGCGCGGCGGCGCGGGGGCTACAGCGCGTCGCGGAGGCGGCGGGCGACCTCGGCGGTCGGCATGCGCCGGGGGAACGTCGCGACGACGACGTCGTCGCCTCGGGTACCCTCGCCGTCGGGGTGCACGCCGAAGCGGTGCATCAGGCGGTCATAGGCATCCGTCAACACCGACTCGGGGATGTCGTCGGTGCCGCGCAGCAGCCGCCGCAGCACGTGGTTGTGCACGGCGGTGACCGCGGCCGAGAAGGCGACCGCGTCGATCGGATCGAGCCCGGGCAGCGCCTGGCGCAGGTAGTCGTCGAACAGGCGCTCGTACTGGAACACCGTCACGATCTCGCGCTCGCGCAGCGCCGGCACCTGCCGCACGACGGCGTAGCGGCGGCGGGCGAGCTCGGGGTCGGCCGCGAAGTGGCGGAACACCTCGACGGATGCCGCCGCCGCGGCCGCCCACGGATTCTCGCGCGGGTCGCGCCGCGCGGCCTCGAGGAAGGTGCGCAGCTGCGCGAGGAGCACGTCGTGGTCGCTGAAGACGACGTCGTCCTTGCCACCGAACTGGCGGAAGAAGGTCGAGCGCGAGACGCCCGCCGCCTGCGCGATCTGCTCGACCGATGTCGCCTCGAACCCCTGGGCGACGAACAGGTCGAGCGCGGCCGAGACGACGGCGTTGCGGGCGGTGGTGGGGGCGACGTCGGTCATGCGCCGAGCCTAGTCGCCGTCCGGCCGCCGGTCGTCGGACCGGTGGGGCAGGTGTGCGCTCCAGATGCCCCCGAGACGACACCAGCACCACCGGTCCGACGGTTGAGCACTCGCACCGGGACGCACGCCAAGAGCCGCACCGATACTCACGCCGGCCCCAGGCTGGCGCCGCGCCGGGCCGGTCCCGGGCACTCAGGCGCACGTATTAGGCTGGGGGATTGGTCGATATCTCGACATCGAGACATCTTCGGCATCGGACACCCCGAAAAACCACAGACGCCCAGCGGAGGATTGCGCGTGGATCTCTACGAATACCAGGCACGTGACCTGTTCGAGAAGTACGAGGTGCCGGTGCTTCCCGGCATCATCGCCGACACTCCTGAGGAGGCGAAGGCGGCGGCCGAGAAGCTCGGCGGCGTCGTGGTCGTCAAGGCTCAGGTCAAGACCGGAGGCCGCGGCAAAGCGGGCGGCGTGAAGGTCGCGAAGACCCCGGACGAGGCGTACGAGGCCGCGAAGGCGATCCTCGGTCTCGACATCAAGGGCCACGTCGTCAAGCGCGTCATGATCGCGGGTGGTGCCCAGATCGACAAGGAGTACTACTTCTCGGTGCTGCTGGACCGTGCCAACCGTTCCTACCTGTCGCTGTGCTCGGTCGAGGGCGGCATGGAGATCGAGCAGCTCGCGGTCGAGAAGCCCGAGGCGCTCGCCAAGGTCGAGGTCGACCCGCTGACGGGCATCGACGAGGCGAAGGCGCTCGAGATCGCCAAGGCCGGTGGCTTCGACGACGAGACGGCCGCGAAGGTCGCCCCCGTCTTCGTGAAGCTCTACAACGTCTACACCGGCGAGGGTGCGACCCTCGTCGAGGTGAACCCGCTCATCCAGGATGCCTCGGGCAACATCATCGCCCTCGACGGCAAGGTCACCCTCGACGACAACGCGTCGGAGGTGCGCCACCCCGAGCACGAGGAGCTGGAAGACAAGGACGCCGCCGACCCGCTCGAGGCGAAGGCGAAGGCATCCGGCCTCAACTACGTGAAGCTCGACGGTCAGGTCGGCATCATCGGAAACGGCGCGGGCCTCGTCATGTCGACGCTCGACGTCGTCGCGTACGCCGGTGAGAACCACGGCGGCGTGACCCCCGCGAACTTCCTCGACATCGGCGGCGGCGCGTCGGCGACCGTCATGGCCGCCGGCCTCGACGTCATCCTCGGCGACCCGCAGGTGAAGTCGGTGTTCGTCAACGTCTTCGGCGGCATCACGTCGTGCGTCGCGGTCGCAGAGGGCATCGTCAAGGCGCTCGAGATCCTCGGCGACACCGCGACCAAGCCCCTCGTCGTTCGTCTCGACGGCAACCAGGTCGAAGAGGGTCGCGCGATCCTCGCCGCGGCGAACAACCCCCTCGTGACCCTTGCCGCGGGCATGGACGAGGGCGCCGACAAGGCCGCCGAGCTGGCGAACGCCTGATCCTTCGACGAGCTCAGGAACCGGAACAGGACTAGAACAATGTCTATCTACCTCAACAAGGACTCCAAGGTCATCGTCCAGGGCATCACCGGCGGCGAGGGCACGAAGCACACGGCGCTCATGCTCAAGGCGGGCACCAACGTGGTCGGCGGCGTCAACGCGCGCAAGGCCGGCACGACCGTCTCGCACACCGACAAGGACGGCAATGCCGTCGAGCTGCCCGTGTTCGCCTCGGTCGCCGAGGCGATCGAAGCGACCGGCGCCGATGTCTCGATCGCGTTCGTGCCGCCGGCGTTCACGAAGGACGCGATGATCGAGGCCATCGACACCGACATCCCGCTCCTCGTCGTCATCACCGAGGGCGTGCCCGTCGGCGACACCGCGGAAGCGTGGGCGTACGCGAAGTCGAAGGGCAACAAGACCCGCATCATCGGGCCGAACTGCCCCGGCATCATCACGCCCGGCGAGGCGCTCGTGGGGATCACCCCGGCGAACATCACGGGCAAGGGCCCGATCGGCCTCGTGTCGAAGTCGGGGACGCTCACGTACCAGATGATGTTCGAGCTGCGTGACCTGGGCTTCTCGACCGCGATCGGCATCGGCGGCGACCCGATCATCGGCACCACGCACATCGACGCGCTCGAGGCGTTCGAGGCCGACCCCGAGACCAAGGCGATCGTCATGATCGGCGAGATCGGCGGCGACGCCGAGGAGCGCGCGGCCGATTACATCAAGGCGCACGTCACGAAGCCGGTCGTGGGCTACGTCGCCGGCTTCACCGCTCCCGAAGGCAAGACGATGGGCCACGCCGGCGCCATCGTCTCGGGCTCCGCCGGCACCGCGCAGGCGAAGAAGGAGGCCCTCGAGGCCGCCGGCGTCAAGGTCGGCAAGACGCCCTCCGAGACGGCCGCCCTCATGCGCGAAATCATCGAGACGCTGTAACGCCGTCTCCTCGAGAAGGGTCCGGATGCCTCGGCATCCGGACCCTTCTCGTTTCAGGAGGCCGGCCCTGGGCGCGGCGGACCGAGTCAGACGCCGAGCATCGCCTCGATCGGGCCGCGCGCGAAGAACAGCACGAAGCCGACGCCGACGACCCACAGCAGCGGGTGGATCTCCTTCGCCTTGCCCGAGAACGCATGCAGCACGATCCACGAGACGAATCCTGCGCCGATGCCGTTGGCGATCGAGTACGTCATCGGCATGACCGTCGCGGTGAGGAAGACCGGCAGCAGCACGCGGAAGTCGGTGAAGTCGATGCTCTTGATCTGCGAGAGCATCATCGCTCCGACGAGCACGAGCGCGGCGGCCGCGACCGCGCCAGGCACGAGCGAGGTGAGCGGCGTGAAGAACATCGCCAGCAGGAAGAGCCCGCCCGTGACGACCGATGCGAGTCCCGTGCGCGCGCCCTCGCCGATGCCCGACCCCGACTCGACGAACACCGTCGCGGACGACGAGGACGTCCCGCCGCCGACGATCGCGCCGACGCCCTCGACGATGAGGGCCGACCTGATGCGCGGGAAGTCGCCCTTCTCGTTCGCGAGCCCGGCTTCGCGGGCGAGGCCCGTCATCGTGCCCATCGCGTCGAAGAAGTTCGAGAACAGCAGCGTGAACAGGAACATGATGAGTGCGACGACGCTCACGCGCTGCAGGTCGAAGCCGAAGTCCACGGCGCCGATGAGACTGAAGTCGGGGAGCGCCACGATGCCGCCCGCGAACCCGAAGTCGAGCCCGAACGGCCAGATCGCGTTGACGATCGCGGCGAGGACCGTGCCGCCCACGAGCGCGATGAGAATCGCTCCCTTCACACGCAGCGCGATGAGGACCCCGCCGATCAGCAGTGTGAGGACGAACAGCAGCGTCGGGAGGGACGCCACCGAGCCGCCGACGCCGAGGTCGACGGGCGGCGACGGATTGCCGGTCGCGGTGACGAAGCCCGCGTTGACGAAACCGATGAAGGCGATGAAGAGCCCGATGCCGACCGTGATGGCGAGCTTCAGCTGCACCGGCACGGCGTCGAAGATCATCTTCCGCAGGCCCGTTGCGGCGAGGAGGACGATGATCACGCCGTTGATGACGACGAGCGCCATCGCCTCGGGCCAGCTGATCGAGCCGACGATCGAGAATGCGAGGAACGCGTTGATGCCGAGGCCCGCCGCGAAGGCGAACGGCAGACGCGTCACGAGACCGAACAGTACGGTCATGACGCCCGCCGTGAGCGCGGTGGCCGCGGCGACGGCGCTGCCGGAGAGGACCGTCCCCTCGACGTCGGGTGTGGAGAGGATGAGGGGGTTGAGGATGACGATGTAGGCCATCGTCACGAAGGTGACGAGGCCTCCGCGCAGCTCGGTGCCGACCGTCGAACCGCGCTTCGAGATCTCGAAGAAGCGATCCAGGGCGCCCCCGTCGGCGGTGGTGGTGCGTGTGGGCGCTCCGGGTGTGCTCGACATGAATCCTCCCGTGAGAAAACGTAGTGGCTCTGCGTGCCCGCGAGGCGCGCGCGCCCTCCATAGGTAGGGTCGAAGCCGCATGAATCGCCTCCTCGTCGCCCTCCTCGCCGCCCTCGACGCCCTGATCGCGGCGGCCGTCGGCGTCGCCGCGGCGCTCGCGCCGCTGACCGTGCTGTGGGTGCTGGGCCTCGGCGGCACGGCCGATTGGGGCGCGCTCTGGCCCGCGTCGGTGCGGCTGTGGCAGTTCGGGCAGCTCGTGCCGCTCGCGATCACGCTGCCGCCGGACTATCTCACGGCGACCGGCATCCCGATGGATGCCGCGAGCTTCTGGATCTCCCTCGCTCCGCTCGGGTTCGCCGCCTTCACCGCGCTCTTCGCGGCACGCTCCGGTGCGCGCGCTGCGCGTTCGGGGGCGTGGGTCGTCGGAGTCGCCTCGGGGGCGGTCGTGACCCTCGCCGTCGCGGGGCTGGCATGGCGGACGTCCGCGAATCCCGTCGCTGCCGTGTACGGATGGCAGGCGCTCCTCGTGCCGACCGCCGTGTTCGCTCTTCCCGCTCTGCTCGGTGCGGTCGTCGGAGCCTGGCGACACGGCGACGACGGGGTGGTCGACGCCGTGCGCGCCCGCTTCGAGCGCTCCTCGCTCTCCGAGACAGCGCCCGAGGCGGCAGCACGCGGAATCGGCGTCGTCGTCGCCGGATTCATTGCGGCAGGTGCCGCCGTCATCGCGGTGGCGACCGTCGTGCGCGGCGGTGAAGTGGTCGCGCTGTTCGAGTCGGCGCACGTCGACGCGCTCGGTGTCGTGATGCTCGGTCTCGTGCAGCTCGCCTATCTTCCGACGCTCGCCGTCTGGGGCGGCGCGTTCGCCGCCGGGCCGGGGTTCGCCGTCGGCGCAGGGACCGCCGTCTCGCCCTCCGGAGTCGAGCTGGGAGTGCTGCCCGGCATCCCCGCACTCGGACTCGTGCCGGGCTCGCTCTCGCCGTGGGCGCTCGTGATCGTCATCGCGCTCGTCGCCGTCGGTTTCGCGGCGGGGGCCGCCGCGCGCCGGCGTCTCGTGGCGGGCGGCGGCGAGGCCCCTCCCCGGACACGCGCCGTCGTGCTCGCCGTCATCGTCGTCGGCGGGGCGGCCTCGTGTGCCGCGCTCGCCGCGCTCGCGGAGGGTTCGATCGGGCCCGGTCGTCTCGGCGACGTCGGTCCCGCGGCCGGCCCCGTCGGGCTCGCTGTCGGCGCCGAGCTGCTCGTCGGCGCCGCGATCGCCCTGTTCGCACCCGTCCGGCGCTCGGCGGGACGTTCGTTGTCGCACTCCGACGGCACCGCGGCCTCGTGGCCGGAGGACGCTGTCGTCGTACCTGTCGCCGCCGTGTCCACCCCGTCGCGCGACCTCGTCCCCAGCTCGACGCCTGACGAGACCGAGACAGCGCCGCTGGGCGCGACGGACCTCGATCCGCTGGCGTCCCGCGGCGATCCGGACGACCGCCCGGCCTGACGTGCCTCGAGCCGTCGATCGCCTGAGCCGCCGGTAGACTGTGCGGGTGCTCACGGTCGCCGTCCTTATCTCGGGCACGGGGTCGAACCTGCGGGCGCTGCTCGACGCAGCCGCCGAACCCGGATTCCCCGCGCGTGTTGTCGTCGTCGGCGCCGACCGGCAGGCCGACGGCTTCGCGCATGCCGAGGAGTTCGGCATCCCGACCGTCATGGTGCCGTTCCGCGACTTCGAGACGCGCGAGCACTGGGGAGCGGAGCTGCGCCGTCAGATCGACGTGTGGACGCCCGACCTCGTCGTGCTGAGCGGGCTCATGCGCCTTCTGCCCGCGGATCTCGTGGATGCCTGGGCTCCGGCCCTCATCAATACGCACCCCGCATTCCTGCCTGAGTTTCCGGGCGCGCACGGCGTGCGCGACGCGCTCGCGGCGGACGTCGCCGAGACGGGTGCGAGTGTCATCGTCGTCGACGGCGGCGTCGACACCGGGCCGATCCTCGCGCAAGAGCGCGTCCCGATCGTTCCGGGGGACACCGAGCACACCTTGCACGAGCGCATCAAGCCCGTCGAGCGGCGCCTGCTGATCGATGTCGTGCGCGCCATCGCGACGGGCGAGATCGACCTCGCGTCGTATGCGGCGGCATCCGACGCCCCCTGATCCTTCTCACCCCTTCCGATCCCGAGCACTGGAGTTCCGCATGGCCGGCCCGACCATCGATCCCGCCCTCTACCGCGACCGCGATCTCGTCCCGATCCGCCGTGCCCTCCTGTCGGTCAGCGACAAGACCGATCTGCTGCCGCTCGCGCAGGCGCTCGCCGGCGCCGGCGTCGAGCTCGTCTCGACGGGTGGATCTGCGGCGCTTCTGCGCGAGGCCGGACTCGCCGTCAAGGACGTCTCCGAGATCACCGGCTTCCCGGAGTCGCTCGGCGGGCGCGTGAAGACGCTGCACCCGAGCGTCCACGCGGGCCTGCTCGCCGACCTGCGCCTCGAGGACCACGAGAACCAGCTCGCCGAGCTCGGCATCCTGCCCTTCGAGCTCGTCGTCGTGAACCTGTATCCGTTCGTCGAGACCGTCGCCTCCGGCGCGACCGGCGATGCCGTCGTCGAACAGATCGACATCGGGGGTCCCGCGATGGTGCGCGCCTCGGCGAAGAACTTCGCGAACGTCGCGATCGTCGTCTCGCCCGAGTCGTACCCGGCGATCATCGACTCTCTGGGTCAGGGCGGCACGTCACTGTCGCAGCGTCGCGAACTCGCGGCGCGCGCCTTCGCGCACACCGCCGCGTACGACCGCGCCGTCGCGACCTGGTTCGCGGAGGAGACCCTCGAGTCCGAGGGCGACCTGCCCCAGCACCTCACCATCAAGGCCGAGCGCCTCCAGACCCTGCGCTACGGCGAGAACTCGCACCAGCGCGCCGCGCTGTACTCCCGCGTCGGCGGCCACGGCATCGCCCAGGCGACGCAGCTGCAGGGCAAGGAGATGAGCTACAACAACTACGTGGACGCGGATGCCGCGCTCCGCGCCGCGTTCGACATGGTCAAGCCCGCGGTCGCGATCATCAAGCACGCGAACCCGTGCGGCATCGCGATCGCCGCGCCCCAGGCACTCGACCCCATCGCCTCGGCGCATCTGCGCGCGCACGAGTGCGACCCGGTCTCGGCGTTCGGCGGTGTGATCGCAGCCAACCGCACGGTGACCCTGAAGATGGCCGAGAACCTCCGTGACATCTTCACCGAGGTGATCGTGGCGCCCGACTTCGAGCCCGAGGCGCTCGAGGTCTTCCGTCTCAAGAAGAACCTCCGCGTGCTGCGGCTGCCCGACGACTGGCGGCAGGAGCCGATGGACGTGCGCCTTCTCTCCGGCGGGCTCCTCCTTCAGGACGCCGACCGCTTCCCGCCCGAGGTCGAGACCCTGGTCGACGGGTGGGAGCTCGTCACGGGCGACATGCCCTCCGCCGAGGAGAAGGCCAACCTCGCGTTCGCGTGGAAGGCGTGTCGTGCCGTGAAGTCGAACGCGATCGTCCTCGCGCAGGCGTCGGCGACGGTCGGCATCGGCATGGGGCAGGTCAACCGCGTGGACTCGTGCCGCCTCGCCGTCGAGCGTGCGGGCGACCGCGCCGCCGGGTCGGTCGCGGCATCCGACGCGTTCTTCCCGTTCGCGGACGGACCGCAGGTGCTCATCGACGCCGGGATCCGGACGATCGTGCAGCCGGGTGGCTCGGTGCGCGACCAGGAGGTCATCGACGCCGCGCGCGCCGCGGGCGTCACGATGTTCTTCACGGGCGAGCGGCACTTCTTCCACTGACAGCCGAACCGCCGGCCGCGGTCGGTCGGGAGGGTTGCACCGTTGTGTCCGATTTCCGCGAGCCGCGGGGGCGGTCACGTGCGAGGCTGGGGGCATGTTCGCGGCATCCCTGACCTTCGACGAGCGCTACCGGGCGATCGACGCGCGCGACGCGCGGTTCGACGGGCAGTTCGTGACGGCCGTGCGCTCGACGGGCATCTACTGCCGACCGAGCTGCCCGGCGCGCACGCCGAAGCCCGAGAACGTGACGTTCTACCCGACATCCGCCGCCGCGCACGAGGCGGGCTACCGCGCCTGCAAGCGGTGTCTTCCGGAAGCCGCGCCGGGCTCGCCGGCGTGGAACCTGCGCGGCGACGTCGCAGGACGTGCCATGCGCCTCATCGCGGACGGCGTCGTCGAGCGCGAGGGCGTGCCCGGTCTCGCCGCGCGGCTCGGCTATTCGTCGCGCCACCTCACCCGCCTGCTCACCGAGGAGCTCGGCGCCGGCCCCCTCGCCCTCGCTCGCGCGCAGCGCGCGCACACGGCGCGGATGCTCCTCGTCTCGACCGATCTGTCAGCATCGGATGTCGCGTTCTCGGCGGGGTTCGCGAGCGTCCGCCAGTTCAACGACACCATCAGCGAGGTGTTCGGGATGGCGCCTCTCGCGCTGCGCGCGCGTCGGCGTGGGGATGCCGCCCTCCCCGCACCGGGCGCGATCGACCTCGTTCTGCCGCATCGCGGACCGCTCGACGTCGCAGGGCTGTTCGCATGGATGGCGGCGCGCGCCGTCGCGGGAGCCGAAGTCGGCGCGGCGACGTCCTTCGCCCGGACCGTTCGCCTCCCGGGCGGACCGGCCTGGTTCGAGCTGCGCACCGACGACGCGGGACGGGTGCGTCTGCGCGCGAAGCTCACCCAGCTGGGCGATCTCCCCGTTCTCGTCGCGCGGGCGCGGCGACTCTTCGACCTCGATGCCGATCCGCTCGCGGTCGATGCCGCGCTCAGCACGCACCCGGAGCTCGCCCCGCTCGTCGCCCGGGTCCCCGGCATTCGCGTCCCCGGTGCGGTCGATCCGCACGAGATGCTCATCCGGGCGATGGTGGGGCAGCAGATCACCGTCGGCGCCGCGACGACGGCGCTGTCGGCGCTCACCGACGCGCTGGGGGAGCGGGTCGCCGGATTCGGTGACGACGCTCCGCCCTCCGACGAGGGCGCAGGTGCGCGTTTCGACCGGCTGTTCCCGACGATGGCGGCCATCGCCGCACACGGGCACGAGGTGCTGCGCGGGCCGGGAGCGCGGATCCGCGCGGTCGTGAACGCTGCCACAGCTCTCGCGGACGGAACGCTGTCTCTCACCGCGGGTGACGAGACGCGGGGGCAGCGCGCCGCGCTGCTCGCGCTACCGGGCGTGGGACCCTGGACGGCTGACTACGTGCGGATGCGCGTGCTGGGGGACCCCGACATCACCCTGCCGGGTGATGTCGCGGTGCGGGCGGGGGCGGGGTCCGCCGGGATCCCGGCGGACCCGCGCGGATTCGACCGGTGGGCCGCCCGCACCGCCCCGTGGCGCAGTTACCTCACGGCGCACCTCTGGCGCGCCGTGCCACCTCGCGAAAGGACCACCCGATGACCGCCACGATCCAGACCCTCGACACCCCCGATGGTGCCTTCACCCTGCTCGTCGACGAGCGGCAGCGCGTGCTCGCGAGCGGGTGGACAGCCGAGCCGGCAGCGATCCTCGCACGGCTGCGGACGCCGCCGTCCGACGTGCGCGAGGGAACTGTCGACGCGGCGGCGGCCGTCACGGCGTACTACGCCGGCGACCTCGGCGCGATCAACGGTATCGAGGTGCACCAAATCGGCACCGCGCTGCAGCGCGCCGGATGGGAGGCCCTCCGCCGCATCGCGCCTGGCCGCCCCCTCACCTACGCCGAGTTCGCGACGGCGCTCGGCTCGCCGAGCGCCGTCCGCGCGGCCGCGTCGATCTGCGCGCGCAACGCCGCCGCCCTGTTCGTGCCGTGCCACCGAGTGCTCCGCACCGGCGGAGCACTCGGCGGGTTCGCGTGGGGGCTCCCCGTCAAGCAGGCGCTCCTCGACCGCGAGGCCGCTCTCGCCGCTGATCCGAGCGAACAGATTCTTGCGCACAGCTGACTCTCAGGGATACTCTGGACGGCTGTCGCCGCAACCCGGCGACGCGCCCCCGCTCACCGAACCTGGAGGAACTCATGTCCACGGCCATCGTCTACACGAAGCCCGCCGTCCTCCGTCCGTTCGCGGCCGGGGCATTTCGGGGATAACGCCCGCGCATCTCCCTCTGGCGGCATGACTCCGCCTCGCATCGCGTTCTCCTGCATTCGGGCCCCGCACGTCTTCGTGCGTCCGCGCGCCCGCCCCTTCGCCGTCGCCGCACGTTCGGCATCCCTTTCCGCACCACCCCCGCAAGGATCATGACTTCACCGTCCGAAAAGATCTCGACCGTCCGGGCCCTGGCCCGGCTCCTTCCGTTTGCGAAACCCGTCCTCGGGCGCCTCGTGCTGGGTGCCGTGAGCGCGCTCGGGGCGAGCCTGCTCGCCCTCTCCATCCCGCTCGTGCTCGAGACTCTCGTGCAGGGCCCGATCTCGACGGGGGATGTCGGCGCGCTCGCGTGGGGCGCGGGGCTCATCCTGCTGCTGGGTCTGCTCGAGGCGCTCATGGTATGGCTCCGGCGCTGGTTCGTCCTGGCGCCCTCGACGAGCGTCGAGTACGACATGCGCACGAGCTTCTACGAACGCCTGCAGCGTCTGCCCGTCGCCTTCCACGACCGCTGGCAGTCGGGGCAGCTGCTCAGCCGCATGATGCAGGACATCTCGATGCTGCGGCGCTGGCTCGCCTTCGGCCTCGTCCTCCTCGTCGTCAACATCCTGACGATCCTCGTCGGCATGGGGCTGCTGTTCCGCTGGCACTGGGCGCTCGGGATCACCTTCCTCATCGTCTGTGCGCCGCTGTGGTACGCCGGTTACCGCTTCGAGAAGACGTACGGCACGCTCGCGCGGCGGAGCCAGGACCAGGCCGGCGACCTCGCGACCGCTGTCGAGGAGTCGGTGCACGGCATCCGTGTGTTGAAGGCGTTCGGGCGCGGCAAGCACGCCCTCGTGAAGTTCGCGCGACAGGCGGAGTCCCTCCGCGAAACCGAGATCGACAAGGCGAAGGCCGTCGGCTGGATCTGGTTCTGGCTCGTGCTGCTGCCCGATATCGCCTTCGCACTGTGCCTCGGCGTCGGCATCGTCCTCGCGCAGGCCGGGCAGCTCCAGGTCGCCGAGCTCGTCGCGTTCTTCGCGATGGCCACCGTGCTGCGCTGGCCGATGGAGTCGATCGGCTTCCTGTTCTCGTTCCTGCTGGATGCCAGGACCGCGAGCGACCGCATCTTCGAGGTCTTCGACGAGCAGAACACCATCACCGATCCCGCCGATCCCGTGACTGTCGGCTCCTCGCGCGGGGCGCTCGCCTTCGAGGGGGTGCACTTCCGCTACCAGGATGCGCACGCCTCCGAGCGCGACCTCCTCGACGGCATCGATCTCGCCCTCGAGCCGGGGGAGACCATGGCGCTCGTGGGACTCACCGGCTCGGGCAAAACGACCCTCACGACGCTCCCCGCGCGCCTGTACGACGTCACCGGGGGTCGCGTCACGCTCGACGGCGTCGACGTGCGTGAACTCACGCTGCACGATCTGCGCACGCGCGTCGGCATGGCCTTCGAGGATTCGACGCTCTTCTCGCAGACGGTGCGGGAGAACGTCCTGCTCGGGCGCGAGGACCTCGCGCCCGAGTCCCCCGAGGCAGAGCGCGTGCTGCGCGAAGCGCTCGCGGTCGCGCAGGCCGGCTTCGTCGACGAGCTTCCCGACGGCGTCGATACGGTCATCGGCGAGGAGGGCCTGTCGCTCTCCGGCGGTCAGCGTCAGCGCCTCGCGCTCGCACGCGCCGTCGCGGCGCGACCCGCCGTGCTCGTCCTGGACGACCCGCTGTCGGCTCTCGACGTCGACACGGAGGCACTCGTCGAAGACGCGCTGCGCGAGGTGATGTCCGACACGACGACGCTCGTCATCGCACACCGGCCGTCGACGGTCATGCTCGCAGACCGCGTTGCGCTGCTCGAGGCCGGCCGGATCACGGCGGTCGGCACCCACAGCGACCTCCTGCGCACGAGCGAGCACTACCGCTACGTGATCTCGAGCCTCGAAGACGCCGCGCAGCGGCGTGGCGAGGCGTCCCCCCGCACGACACCCGTCCCCACCATCGAGGAAGTGCCCCGATGACCACGGCATCCGTCGCCGGAACGACCGGAGAAGACCGCTCCGACTACACCCGCGAAGAGTCGCGCGCGATCCGCCGGCGCTCGTTGCGCCTGCTCGGCTCGCTCGTTTCGCCGCTGCGGCTGCAGCTCGCGCTCGCGGGCGCGGTGCTCGTCGTCTCGACCGCGCTGCAGGTCGCGGGCCCGGCCCTGATCGCCTTCGGCATCAACCAGGCGCTCCCGCGCGTTCTGGAGGCGGGCGACTGGATGCCGACGATCATGATCGTCGCGGTCTACCTCACCGCCGGAGCCGGCGGAGCCGCGCTCATCGGCTGGTACGCGGTCGTCGCCGCTCGCCTCACGCAGGCCGTCATGCTCGACCTGCGCAAGCGGATCTTCGTGCACACGCAGCGGCTCAGCCTCGAGTTCCACGAGTCGTACACGTCGGGCCGCATCATCTCGCGTCAGACGAGCGATCTCGACTCGATCCGCGAGCTCCTCGACGGCGGCCTCAACGAGCTCGTCTCCGGCATCCTCTACGGCGGTTTCACGCTCATCGCGCTGCTGCTGCTCGACTGGCAGTCCGGTGCGATCCTCCTCGTCGGCGGCATCCCGCTGTACTTCCTCATGCGGTGGTTCTACCGGGGCTCGCAGCGGGCCTATCGCGAGTCGCGCGTCGTGTCGGCGAAGGTCATCGTGAAGTTCGTCGAGACGATGACGGGCATCCGTGCGGTGAAGGCGTTCCGTAAGGAAGCGCGCAACGACGAGGAGTTCGGCGACCTGTCGGGCCAGTACCGCGACGTCAACATGCGGTCGCTCCGCCTGTTCGGGACGTTCGAGCCGGGCATGATGGCCGTCTCCGCGTTCGTCGTCGCGGGGGTTCTCCTGTGGGGCGGCATCCGGGTCGGCACGGGCGACCTGCTCGTCGGAACCCTGCTCGCCGCCGTCCTGTACGTGCGGAACTTCTTCTCTCCGCTGCAGGAGATCGCGATGTTCCTCAACTCCTACCAGTCCGCCGCGGCCGCTCTCGAGAAGGTGTCCGGCGTTCTCGACGAGGAACCCACCGTGCCCGACCCCGAGCACCCCGTCGACCTCTGGGATTCGCGCGGGCACATCGAGTTCCGGGACGTCGTCTTCGGCTACTCGGGCGACCGCACGATCCTTCCGCACTTCTCGCTCGACATCCCGGCGGGGCAGACGATCGCTCTCGTCGGGACGACGGGCGCCGGAAAGTCGACTCTCGCCAAACTCGTGTCTCGCTTCTACGACCCGAGCCAGGGCCAGGTGACGCTCGATGGCGTCGACCTGCGGGCGCTGCACCCCAAGGACCTTCGCCGCGCGATCGTCATGGTCACGCAGGAGGCGTACCTGTTCAGCGGCACGGTCGCCGACAACATCGCGCTCGGCAAGCCCGACGCGACGCTCGACGAGATCAAGGCCGCCGCGCGCGCGGTCGGAGCGGATGCCTTCATCGAGCGCCTGCCCGACGGGTATGCCACCGACGTCAACAAGCGCGGTGGGCGCGTCTCAGCGGGGCAGCGCCAGCTGATCTCGTTCGCGCGGGCCTTCCTGGCGAACCCCGCGGTGCTGATCCTCGACGAGGCGACCGCGTCGCTCGACATCCCGTCGGAGCGTCAGATCCAGGAGGCGCTGCAGACGCTGCTGGCCGACCGCACCGCGATCATCATCGCGCACCGCCTCTCGACCGTCGCGATCGCCGACCGCGTGCTCGTCATGGAGCACGGCGAGATCATCGAGGACGACGACCCCGAGACGCTCATCGCCGGTACGGGCAAGTTCGCGCAGCTCCACGCGGCGTGGCGCGAGTCGCTCGTCTGACCCGTTTCGCGCCGCAACAGATTCGCAGAACGCCAACAGAATCGGATGCCGCAGACCCAGGCATCCGATTCTGTTGCGTCCTTGCGAATCTGCGCGAGCGGGCGTCGCACGCGAGGAGGGGAAGTGCGGGCTCAGTGCTGCAGGTGCAGCTGCTGCGATAGCGCCCGCGCGATCGCGGCCTCGACGGCGGGCCAGGCGTAGACGATCTCCGCGTACGAGAAGCGACACCCGCACCGTGCTGCCGATGCGCAGAACGGCACCAGAGTCGCAGAGTCGGCGCCGTGGCGTGCGATTCCGTTGCACTTCTGCGAATCCGGAGTCTGCGCGGCGTGCGCAGCCCGGCACGGTGCGACGGGGCGATGCCGGGACTAGAGACGGATCTCGGCGATGACCTCGCCGTACTCGGTCTCGTCGACGGGGACGAACCCCACGCGGCTGAAGAACGCCTCGGGGCCGCCCTGGCCGGCCTCGTAGATGACGTCGACGCGATCCATGCCGCGCGAGCGCGCCTCGTCGAGCAGCTTCTCCACGGCGAAGCGGCCGACGCCGCGGCCCTGGTCGTCGGCATCCACGTTGATCCGCCAGAGCACCGACCGGAAGTGATCCTTCTCGGCCTCCTCATCGAAGTTCGCGCTCACGAACCCGACGACCTCGTCCCCGTCGAGCACGACGCGCTGCCAGGAGGTGGCCGGATTGACGACAGCGCCGGCGACCGCGTAGCTGGTCGGGGCGATGAACGCCTCCTGCCCGGGCTTGAGGGACAGGGCGTTGACCGCGACGATCGTCGCGGCGGACAGTTCCACGAGGCGCAGCTCGGTCATGTCTCCAGGCTAGCGGGTCGCGTGGGAGCCGGCATCGTCCATTCGTCGACACGAGGCAAAGTATCTCGACGTCGAGATACTTTCGTCGCGTGCGGTAGGGTGGGAGGCGACCCCGCGACGCTCGATAGAGGAAGTTCAGACGTGCCTGATTCCACCATCATCTACACCCACACCGACGAGGCGCCGGCACTGGCCACCGCCTCGTTCCTGCCGATCGTGAAGGCGTTCGCGGGCCAGGCCGGAGTCGACATCGACACGCGCGACATCTCTCTCGCCGGTCGCATCCTCGCGGCGTTCCCCCAGCGCCTCACGCCCGAGCAGCAGGTCGGGGATGCGCTCGCCGAGCTCGGCGGGCTCGCGACGCTGCCGGAAGCGAACATCATCAAGCTGCCCAACATCTCGGCATCCATCCCGCAGCTGAAGGCGGCGATCGCAGAGCTGCAGGGCCAGGGCTACGACATCCCCGACTACCCGGACGAGGCCGGAACCGTCGAGGAGAAGGACATCCGCGCGCGCTACGACCGCATCAAGGGGTCGGCCGTCAACCCGGTGCTGCGCGAGGGCAACAGCGACCGCCGCGCGCCTCTCGCGGTCAAGAACTACGCCAAGAAGCACCCGCACCGCAACAAGGCGTTCGCGCAGGGCTCGAAGACGCGCGTCGCGACGATGGGTCACGACGACTTCAAGAGCAACGAGAAGAGCTGGATCGCCGCCCACGACGACGTGTTGACGATCCGTCACACGGCGACCGACGGCACCGTCACGGTGCTCAAGGAGGGACTCAAGGTCCTTCCGCGCGAAGTCATCGACGCGACGTTCCTCTCTGCGAAAGCACTCGACGCGTTCCTCGCCGAGACGATCGCGCAGGCGAAGGCCGAGAACGTGCTCTACTCGGTGCACCTCAAGGCGACGATGATGAAGGTCTCGGACCCCATCATCTTCGGCCACGTCGTCCGCGCGTTCTTCGCCGATGTCTTCGACGCCTACGGGGCGCAGCTCGCGGCGGCAGGTCTGAACGGCAACAACGGCCTCGGCGCGATCCTCTCCGGGCTCGGCGAGCTCGACGGCGGTGACGCGATCTCCGCCCGCATCGCGCAGGACCTCGAGTCGGGCCCGCGCCTCAGCTACGTCAACAGCGACAAGGGCATCACGAACCTGCACGTCCCCTCCGACGTCATCGTGGATGCCTCGATGCCCGCGCTCGTGCGCAACGGCGGAAAGCTCTGGGGCAAGGACGGCGAAGAGGAGGACACCATCGCGGTGATCCCCGATTCGTCGTACGCGGGCGTCTACCAGGCCGTCATCGACGACGTCATCGCGAACGGTCCGCTCGACCCCGCGACCATCGGCACTGTGCCCAACGTCGGGCTCATGGCGCAGGCGGCGGAGGAGTACGGCAGCCACGACAAGACCTTCGAGATCCCGGCGGACGGCGTCGTGGAGGTGCTCGACTCGGCCGGCACCGTGCTCATCGAGCACCGCGTCGAGCGGGGCGACATCTGGCGCGCGACGCAGACGAAGCACATCGCGATCATGGACTGGGTGCGTCTCGCGGTCACACGCGCGCGTGCGACGGGTGTTCCCGCGGTGTTCTGGCTCGACGTCAACCGGGCGCACGACGCCCAGCTCATCGGCAAGGTGCACCAGGCGCTCGCGACGCTCGAGACCCACGACATCACGATCGTGATCCTGCCCCCGGCCGAGGCGACCCGCTACACCCTCGCGCGCCTGCGCCGCGGCGAGGACACCATCTCGGTCACCGGCAACGTTCTGCGCGACTACTTGACCGACCTCTTCCCGATCCTCGAGGTCGGCACGTCGGCGAAGATGCTCTCGATCGTCCCCCTCCTCGCCGGTGGTGGACTGTTCGAGACGGGCGCCGGGGGATCCGCCCCCAAGCACGTGCAGCAGCTCCTCGAAGAGGACTACCTGCGCTGGGATTCGCTGGGCGAGTTCTTCGCTCTCGCGGCATCGTTCGAACACCTCGCCGAGTACACCGGCAACGCCTCGGCCAAGGTGCTCGCCGACACCCTCGATGCCGCGACCGGCACGTTCCTCGAGGAGGACCGTTCGCCCGGCCGCGCGCTGGGAACGATCGACAACCGCGGCAGCCACTTCTATCTGGGCCTCTACTGGGCGCAGGAGCTCGCGCGTCAGACCGCCGACCCCGCGCTCGCGGCCGCCTTCGCGCCGATTGCGCAGAAGCTGACGGATGCCGAGGCGCAGATCGTCGAGGAGCTGAACGCGGTGCAGGGGCACCCGGTCGACATCGGCGGCTACTACCACCCGGACGCCGTCAAGGTCGCCGAGGTGATGCGCCCGTCGCAGACGCTCAACGCGGTGATCGACGCCCTCTGAGCGACGCCATCACGAAGCGGCGGATGCCTCGGCATCCGCCGCTTCGTCGTTGCGGTCAGGCCCGGCGGTCGAGCGCGCCCGCGCCGCGGGCGCGCGTCGTGATCGGGCGACTCAGTTGTGGATCCACACGTCGCCGCCGTTGGGCAGCCAGTCGTAGATCTCCTTGGCGCGCCAGTTGGGCATGCCGACGCAGCCGTGGCTGCGCGGGTTGCCGAAGTCGTTGTGCCAGTACACGCCGTGGAGCGCCTCGCCGCCGTAGTAGTACATGATCCACTGGACGTTCGGGACCTCGTAGTTCCAGTAGTCGTCGGTGGCCGAGGACGACGTCATGGTCTGCACGTCGTGGTGCGACTGCACCGTGAAGTGACCGACGGTCGTGGGGGACTCGGCGATGCCGCTCGAGATCGGCCACGAGTCGATGACCTGCCCGTTCTCCTTCATGTAGAGCATCTGCTCCGACAGGTTGACCTCGACCATCCGCGCCGACGTCGCCATCACCGCGGGGGTGACCTGTACGGGGAGGGCGTAGACGCCGTTGCCGTCGCCGAGCTGTGCGGCGAAGTTCTTCGCGACCGCCGCGGTGTCGCCGAGCGTGCGTCCGTCCGCCCCGGGCGTCGTCGTCTCGAGGACGGTGCCCTCGGCATCCGTCACGACGGCGCCGTTGACCGGGGCGCGGTTGACGAGGGCGGGCAGGGCGTCCACCGACGCCTGGATCTTCGCGGGGTCGGCCGAGATCGTGAAGGTGCCGGCGCGATTGGCGCTGACGGTCAGCCAACTCGCCGCCGTCGCCGCGTCGATCGGCACCGTGCGCTCTTCGCCGACGTAGAAGCCGATGTTCTGGAGCAGGGCGTTGACCTTGTCGGCGGCCGCCTGCGCCTTCGTCGTGTCGGCGGCGGCGGGCACGGCGAAGGGTTCGGGTGTGATCGAGATGTCGGTCTGGCCGGCAGCGAGCGCGTCGTGCAGGGCGCCCGCGACCTGGTCCACGTCGATCCCCGTGCCGTCGACCGCGGGCGTGACGGTGAAGCCGGATCCCGTGAACGACACGGCGGCGGGGGTCGGGTCCGTGTAGGCGGACGGGGCGGCGGCGCGCAGGGCATCGGTCGCGCGGTCCTCGTCGAGCGTCACGGTCGCATCCAGCGGGTCGCCGAACCACTGCGCGACGTTCCACATCGGCCGCTGCTGGAACGCGGCGTCGGCGAGAGCCGCTGCGTCGACCTTGGCGCCGAGCTCGGCGCCCGTGACCGTCGCTCCCGTGCCGTCGATCGTGACGGAGGTGGCGGCGATCCGCTGGTCGATGGCGTCTGTCGCGGCGCCGGCCGTCATGAAGCCGACGGGAACTCCGCCGACCGTCGTGCCGGGCGCGATGAGCAGAGTGGATGCCGCGGCGACCCCGGCCACCACGAGCGCCGCAGGGACGCCGATCCACAGCCAGAGCTTCTTGCGGCTGCGCTTGGCGGGCTCGGCGGGAGCCCACTCGAGCGGAGCCGCGGGGGTGTCAGCGGCGATCACGGTTGTCGCGGCAGCATCGCCACTTTCGGGCGCGCCCGACTCGCCCTCGGTCTCCGACTTCGAAGCCAGATCGGTCACTGCGCACCCCCCGGTAGAGGCGGAGCAGCGCGCGTCTGCGCTGTTCCGCCCCTCAATGGTACGCGAAAAGCAGCCGCTGGCCGGGGGAGAAGGGGTGCACGGGCGTCACGGAAGCATCACGGGGACGGGCACAGCTTCGTGAAGGCGGCGAACGATTCCTGGATGCCGGCGGTCGCGGACTGCAGCGCCGCGAGCTGCGTCAGATCCCCTGACGCGATCGCGCCGAGGGCGTCCGCGGCGTGCGTGAATCCCTTCTGGAGTTCGGGGAGAAGGCCGGCGATCTCGGGGTTGTCGATCTCGCCCGCGGCGTCGGAGAGGGAGGCGGCGACATCGCCCATGACGCGGGCGGAGGCCTGCGGGTCGGTGACGTCGAGCTGCGTCAGGCGTTCCGCGGCATCCGCCACGTTCTCCCGCACTGCGGCGCACGCCGTACCGACGTCTTGCGCCGAGGCGGTCGGGGCAGTGCCGGTGCCGGCGGTGCAGCCCGCGAGCGCAAGCGCTCCGGCCAGGGTGAGGGCGATGAGCCCGCGGCGGGTCCGACGAAGCATGGGACCGGCTCCTCTCGTGGGGATGACGTGTAACGGTTGTGTAAACACGCCATTCGGGTCGTGGGGCGCGCTTGCAAATGGTTTGTTCGTAAGGTTTACTAACAAACATGCCAGGATCGGACACGCAACGGAGCCCCTCCGTCGAGAACACCCCGCGGGCGGGGCGTTCCTTCGGGTCGAGCCGCGCGCTGCGACAGGCCGCGAAGGTCCTGCCCGAGCACGCCCGGGCGCACAACCGATCGCTCGTGCTGCAGACCCTCTTCCACCAGGGTGCCATGTCGCGGGCGGATCTCTCCCGCGAGACGGGGCTCACGCGCGTCACGATCTCGGATCTCGTCGCCGAGCTCATCGACGACGGCTACGTCGCGGAGCGCGGCGTGCGCGAAGCGGCCGGCCCCGGCAAGCCCGCGATCCTCGTCGACCTCGACCGCGAGGGTCATCGCATCATCGGTGTCGACCTCTCGCGCAGTGACCGGTTCCTCGGCGCCGTGCTCACGCTCGACGGCGAGATCGTCGCGCGTCACGACGTCGACGTCCCGGCGGAGCGCTCCGACATCCTCGCGACGGTCATCGCGCTCGTACGCGCGCTCGTCGAAGATGCGCACGCGCCCGTGCTCGGAATCGGTGTCGGCTCGCCGGGTATCGTCGACGACCACGGCGTCGTGCAGACCGCTCCGAACTTCGGCTGGACCGCCGTCGACCTCGAACACATCCTGGGCGCCGAGGTGTCGCTGCCGGTCCTCGTCGCCAACGATGCGAACGCCGCCGTCCTCGCCGAGTACACCTTCGGCGGTTCGGGGGAGGACGTGCTTCTCGTCCGCGTCGGCCGCGGTGTCGGCTCGGGTCTGCTGGCGAGCGGCCAGCCGATGCTCGGCAGCCGCTTCGCCGCCGGCGAGATCGGACACGTCACCGTCGGAACCGACGGCGGACCGGTGTGCGTCTGCGGCAAGGTCGGATGCCTCGAAGCCTGGCTCTCCGAGCCCTCGCTGCGCCGTGCGCTCGCCGAGCCCGGTGTCGACCGCGACGCCGTCCTGCAGGGCGCGGGGGAGCGGCTGGGCATCGCACTGGCGCCTGTCGTCGGCGCGCTCGACCTGTCGGAGATCGTCCTCTCCGGCCCCCCCGAACTACTCGAAGGCACGCTCGCCGAGGCGACCGTCGAGACACTGCGTGCGCGCACACTCGCCGAGTTCCACGACGGCGTGCAGGTACGGATGACGGCCGAGGGGCAGGACATCGTCCTGCGCGGCGCGGCCGTCATGGTCCTCTCCGGACAGCTCGGGGTCTCATAGCCCTCACCAATCCCCCCGGATGGGTCGGTCGGAGTTCCCGTCCCCCGACCCCAAGGGAACACCAAGAAAAAAGGAAGACACCATGAACAAGAAGCTCGGAGCCCTCGCGCTCCTCGGCGCTTCGGCTGTCGTTCTCGCCGGCTGCGCAGGCGGCACCTCCGGTGGCAACTCCGCCACGCCGGAGGGCGCAGAGCTGCGCGTCTGGCTCGTCGGCACCGACACGCCGCAGGATGCGCGCGACTACCTGACGAAGACCTTCGCCGAGGAGAACCCCGGTTCGAAGATCGTCATCGAGGAGCAGCAGTGGACGGGCCTCGTCGACAAGCTCACGACGAGCCTGTCGTCGAACGACACCCCCGACATCGTCGAGATGGGCAACACGCAGGCTGCGGCATTCACCTCGTCGGGCGCGCTCCTGGACATCTCCGACATCCAGTCGGACCTGGGCGGCGACGACCTGCTCCCCGGCTTCGTGGAGGCGGGCTCCTGGGACGGCAAGCTGTACGCCGCGCCGTACTACTCGGGCGCGCGCGTCGTGTTCTACAACACGGCCCAGTACCAGACGGCCGGCGTCTCGGTGCCGACGACCCTCGGCGACTACGTCTCCAACGCGGGTAAGCTCGCCGCGGCGCTCCCGGGCGTCTCGGGCGTCTACTTCCCCGGCAAGGACTGGTACAACGCGCTCCCCTTCATCTGGGAGAACGGCGGCGAGATCGCCGTGCAGAAGGACGGCAAGTGGGACGCGCAGATGTCGAGCGACGCCTCCGTCGCGGGCATCACGCAGGTCCAGGAGGTCATGGCCTCTTCGCTCGCCCCCAAGGACGGCGACGAGACCGAGGCATGGGTCCCGTTCCGCACTGAGAAGGCTGCGACCCTCTCCGCTCCGAGCTGGGCGTACTGGTCGATCGTGGCCGACGAGGACAAGGCCGACACGGCCCTCACCAACTCGCTCGGCTACTACGCCCTGCCGGGCAAGGACGGCGGCGCGGCCAAGGTCTTCGCCGGTGGCTCGAACATCGGCATCGCGGCCAAGTCGTCGCACGCCGACCTCGCCAAGAGCGCGCTGAAGATCATGCTCAGCGACGACTACCAGGAGATCCTTGCGAAGGGCGGCCTCGTGCCGGCCAAGAAGTCGCTCGGTAAGGACGTCGCCGCGGCGACGCCGGAGCTCGCGAAGGTCATCGCGGATGCCGCGGCGAACGCGAAGCTCACCCCGGCATCGCCCAAGTGGGCCGACGTCGAGGCCAAGGGCCTCCTGCAGGACTTCTTCGTGAAGGTCGCGCAGGGCGGCGACGTCAAGGCGCTCGCTACGGAACTCGACACCCAGATCGAGTCCATCCTCAACGGCTGATCCCCCGCAGCCTGACCCGGCGGGTGATTCCCGCCACCGGTTCCCCCGGGGTCCCGAAACCCCGGGGGAACCCCCCCTCGACCCACGGAAGGAGATCGCGCGATGACCTCGACGACAATCTCCCCCGAGTTGACGCACCCCGCTCCCGAGGCGCCCACCCCGCGCCGCCGCCGTCCCTTCGACGGCACGCCGCTCGCGCTCCTGCTGCCCGCGCTCGTGATGCTCGTCGTCTTCATCGGCTGGCCGCTTCTGCAACTGATCATCATGTCGTTCCAGAAGTACGGCCGCGAACAGATCTTCGGCGCCCCGCCGAGCTTCGTCTGGTTCGATAACTACATCAAGGTCCTCACGGACTCGGAGTTCTGGGTCGTCCTCGGGCGCAGCTTCGGCCTCATGGTCGTGTGCGCTGCGGCGACGATGGTCTTCGGCGTCGCGATCGCCCTCATGATGAAATCCCTCGGCAAGGTCATGCGCACGGTCGTCTCGGTCGGCCTGCTGCTCGCCTGGGCCATGCCGGCACTCACCGGCACCATCGTCTGGGGCTGGATCTTCGACACGTCGTACGGCCTCGTGAACTACCTGCTGACGCAGATCACCGGGCAGAACTGGATCGGCCACAGCTGGCTGTCCGATCCCCTGAGCTTCTTCGGCGTCGCCGCCATCATCATCACGTGGGGCGCGATCCCCTTCGTCGCCTTCTCGACCTATGCCGGCCTCTCACAGGTCCCGGACGAGGTGCTCGAAGCGGCATCCCTCGACGGGTCGAGCGCCTGGCAGCGCTTCCGCTTCATCGTGCTGCCGTACGTCCGGTCGATTCTCGTGGTCCTGCTCATCTTGCAGGTGATCTGGGATCTCCGCGTCTTCGCCCAGATCTACGCGCTGCAGACCGTCGGCGGCATCCGCGCCGACACCAACACCATCGGCGTCTACATCTACTCGGTCTCGATGGCCACCGGCGACCTCGGCTCCGGTGGGGCGATCTCGGTCCTGCTCGTGATCATCCTTCTCGCGATCTCCGCCTACTACATCCGCACCATGCTGAAGGAGGACGAGTCGTGAGCGCCCGTACGCGCCGGATCACCGGCCGTGTCGCCCTGAACGCCGCCGCCATCGTGGTCTTCGCCTGCTCCGTGTTCCCGGTCTACTGGATGGTCAACACGGCCCTCCTGCCGGGCTCGGCGGTCAAGAGCGACGTGCCGCACTTCTGGCCCGACCAGTTCACCCTGAAGAGCTTCGAGGCCGCGTGGAACGGCGGATTCGTGCCCGCCCTCGGCATCTCGCTCGCGGTGACGCTCCTCACGCTCGTCACAGCGCTCGTCTTCGCGTTCCTCGCCTCGATCGCCGTCTCGCGCTACCGGTTCCGCTCGCGGAAGACGTTCATCGTCGCGATCCTCGTGATCCAGATGATCCCCGCCGAAGCGATGATCATCTCGACGTTCCGCGTCCTCGACGGCTGGCAGCTTCTCAACACCGTCATCGGTCTCGCCGCGGTCTACATCGCGATGGTGCTCCCGTTCACGATCTGGACGCTGCGCGGCTTCGTCAACGGCATCCCCGCCGACCTCGAAGAGGCCGCCATGATCGACGGCTGTACGCGCACTCAGGCGTTCTGGCGGGTCACCTTCCCGCTTCTGGCGCCCGGACTCGTCTCGACCGGCATCTTCGCCTTCATCCAGGCGTGGAACGAGTTCGTCTTCGCGCTGGTCATCATGACCCGCCCCGAGATGGAGACCCTGCCGATCTGGCTGCGCAGCTTCGTGCAGGCCACGAAGGCGACCGACTGGGCCGTCGTCATGGCCGGCTCCACCCTCATGGCCATCCCGGTGATCGTCTTCTTCCTCATCGTGCAGGGCAAGATGACGAGCGGTCTCGTGTCGGGAGCGGTGAAGGGCTGATGCGACTCGGGTTCGACGTCGGTGGTACCAAGACCGACGCGGTGGTCGTTGCGCCCGGCGAGGAGATCCTCGCGCGGGTGCGGCGCCCCACCGGGTGGGGTCCCGATGCGGTCGTCCAGACCGTGCTGAGCCTCGTCGCCGAACTCGCCGGCGCCGTCGGCATCCGGCCCGCGGAGTTCCGGTCCATCGGCATCGGGATGCCGGGGCAGGTCGCCCCGGGCAGCGCGACCGTGACGCACGCCGTCAACCTCGGCGTCGGCGAACTGGACCTCGCCGCCGCCGTCGGTGGCGTCGTGGGTGTTCCCGTCCGCGCCGAGAACGACGTGAAGGCCGCCGCGATCGGCGCCTACGCTCTGCACGGCTTCTCGGACGCCGTTGCCGAGGCGGCGACGGCGAGGCCGCGCTCGCTCGCATACCTCAACCTCGGCACGGGGGTTGCGGCGGGTTTCGTCCGAGACGGCGAGCTGTGGCGTGGCGCGCACGGCACGGCCGGCGAAGTCGGGCACATCTCGGTCGACCCGAACGGCCCGCTCTGCAAATGCGGTCAGTTCGGCTGCATCGAAGCCTTCTGCGGCGGCGGCGCCATCGCCGAACGCTGGGGTCGCGCGTCGATGCTGCCCGTGCTCGACGTCTTCGATGCGGCGGATGCCGGCGATGCCGAGGCGATCGCGCTGCGGGCCGGGCTTGCGTACGGTGTCGCGTCCGCCATCCGCGTGATCGTGCTGTCTGCGGACGTCGATCGCGTCATCCTCGGGGGAGGCGTCACCGCCCTCGGGGATCGTATGCTGAGCCTCGTGAAGGACGATCTTGCCGCGAGCGCCGTGGCATCGCCGTTCATGAGGTCCCTTCGTCTGGTCGAGCGGGTGGAGCTTCTGCCCCCCGGATCGCCCGCTGCGGCCGTCGGCGCCGCATTGGTCGGGGCCAGCGCAACCGAACAGGAGGCAGTCGCCCATGGCTGAGATCGTCATCGTCCCGTCCGCCGCGGCAGCGGGGGTGCTCGTCGCCGACGCGATCGTGAAGCTCATCTCCGCGCGGCCCGACGCCGTGCTGGGTCTTGCGACGGGGTCGACGCCCCTCAGCGTCTACGAAGCGCTGCGTCCACGCGTCGCCGGCCTCGACCTCTCCCGCGTGCGCGGGTTCGCGCTCGACGAATACGTCGGCATCGACCCGAACCACCCGGAGAGCTACCGCTCGGTGATCACGAAGGAGGTCGTCGAGCCGCTCGGTCTCGATCCCGCCCTCATCCACACGCCGAACGGCGACCTGGCGACGATCTCGCACGCGGGTGAGGACTACGAGCGCGCGATCGCAGAGGCCGGCGGCATCGATCTGCAGATCCTCGGCATCGGGACCTCCGGTCATATCGGCTTCAACGAGCCCGGGTCGTCGTTCGCGTCGCGCACGCGCGTGAAGACGCTGATCGAGCAGACTCGCGAGGACAACGCCCGCTTCTTCGACTCGGTCGACGATGTGCCGATGCACTGCATCACGCAGGGGCTCGGAACGATCCTCGAGGCGAAGCACCTGTTCCTGCTCGCCTTCGGCGAGGGAAAGGCCGCCGCGGTCGCGGGAGCCGTCGAGGGGCCGGTGACGTCGTCGCTCCCGGGGTCGGCGATCCAGCTGCACCCGCATGTGACGGTCGTCGTCGACGACGCGGCCGCCTCGCAGCTCGCGCACGCCGACTACTACCGCTACGCGTTCGCGAACAAGCCCGCGTGGCAGGGGCTCTGACCCGTCGTCCGCATCGGGCGAGCCGGCGTCAGGGCGCGAACACCTTGCCGGGGTTCAGGATGCCGGCGGGGTCGAACACGCGCGTGATCGCGCGCTGCAGCTCCCACTGATCGGGGCCGAGCTCGTCGGCGAGCCAGCGCCGCTTGAGGATGCCGACGCCGTGCTCTCCCGTGAGGGTGCCGCCGAGGCGCAGCGCCGCCTGGAACAGCTCGCCCGCGGCCTCCCAGACGTGGTCGGGGACCTCGGGTCCCTCGACGATGAAGTTCGGGTGCAGGTTGCCGTCACCGGCATGGCACACGGTCGGGATGGCGAGCCCGTAGGTGCGCTCGATCCGGGCGATCTCGTCGAACATGTCCGGGAGTGCGCTCCGGGGGACCGAGACGTCCTCGATGAGCGCCGTGCCGAGGGTCTCCATCGCGGGGTGCATCGATCGGCGGATCCGCCAGAGCAGGTCGGCCTCTGCATCGTCCACGGCCAGGCGCACCGCGCCCCCGGATGCGGCGAGGATCGCGGCGATCGACTCCGCCTCCTCCGACGCCGTCGGGCCATCGGTCTGGATCGTCAACTGCGCAGCGCCCGCGTCGGGCGCGGGGAGGCCGAGAAGGCGATGCACGGCGTCGAGGGACGCGGCATCCATCAGCTCCATGATCGCCGGCTGGACTCCCGACGCGGTGACCGCCGCGGCGGCGCCGGCCGCGTGGCGGACGTCGGGGAACGATGCCGTGAGCGTGCGCGTCTGTCCGGCGATGAGCCGCCGCAGCTTGAGCGTCGCACCGACGACGACGCCGAGCGTGCCCTCCGACCCGATCACGAGCGACGTCAGATCAAGGCCCGTCACACCCTTCACACTGCGGTGACCGAGGCGGAGCAGACGACCATCTGCGAGGACGAGGTCGACGCCGAGGACCGCGTCGCGCACGACGCCGTACTTCGCGCAGAGGAGCCCGCCGGCGCCCGTTGCGATGTTGCCGCCGACGGTCGAGATCTCGCGGCTCGCCGGGTCTGGTGCCCACCACAGCCCGTCCTCGGCGAGAGCGCGATTCAGGTCGGCATTGAGGATGCCGGGTTCGACCACGGCGATCAGGTCGTCGGGACGCACCTCGAGGATGCGGTCCATGCGGCGCACCGACAGGACGATCTCCCCGGCCCCTGCGTTCGCCCCGCCGGCGAGACCCGTGCCCGCCCCGCGCGTGACGACGGGCGTTCCGGTGGCGTGCGCGATGCGCAGCGCCTCCTGCACGTCGGCGACGGATGCCGCGTGGACGATCGCGAGGGGACGCCCCTGCGCCGCGTGCCCCGACTTGTCGGTCCGAGCGGCCTCGAGGTGGGCGGGATCGGTGTCGACACGTTCGGCGAGCGTACGCCGCAGCTGCGTGACGACGTCGGTCTCGGATGCCATCTTCAGGTGAGGCGACGACGTCCGGCGATGAGTCCCACCGTCACCGCCACGACAGCGAAGGCGATGCCGATCCAGGCGCTGCCACTGGTCCACCACACGATCGTGGCCGCGGCGTAGACGAGGAGTTCGACCAGCGCGCGCACGAACGGGTGCACGGCGAACACCGCGCGCGGGGAGACGAACAACGCCCACAGGAGGATCGCGACGAGCGGGGTCGCGATGCCGAGCACGATGTTCCATGGGAACGGCCACGCCGTGAAGCCCCAGACGGCGAGAGTGCCGAAGGCGAAGAGTTCGCAGAGGAACGCGATGACGTCGATGGCGTCGAGTGCGGGGCGCGTGCCGGCTGCCGTCGTCGTCGCCGGCTGCTCGGGTGCGGCGGGACGGACGTGCGGCAGATCGGACATGCCTCCAGTCTACGCGGGGCGTGTCGGCCCGATCCGCGGCGGGGTCACCGGATGCGCGTGACCGGGACGTCGCTCCACGGTCCGGTGTCCTCGCCCGAGCGGTAGGCGATCTCGATCGCCTTGTTCGAGACCTCGTCCCAGTTCGTCGGCACGTTCATCGTCACGTGACCGTCCGCGCCGACCCGCGCGGTGCCCCGAACGGCCGTGCCGACTCGGACGACGACCTCGCTGTCGGGCTGCCCGGTGACCTGGACCACGGCGGCCAGCACGCCCCACGTGTAGGTCGCGGTTGCGTTCGGGGAGCCTTCCGGCAGGGACGGACCGGCCGTCGCCGTGGGAGTCGGTGTCGGAGTCGCTGTGGGTGTTGGAGTCGGAGTGGGAGTCGCCGTGGGTGACGGTGTCGGCGACGGAGCGGCCGTAGGAACCGGAGTGGGCGTCGGCGACGGAGAGGGTACCGGGGCCGGCGCGGGGTCGGCGGCGCGCTCATCCCGGACGGGCGGAACGGCCGGGCGAACCGACGGCATCGCGGGGGTGGGCGGGGCCACTGTTTCGACCGGTGACGAGGGCAGCGCACTCGGAGACGGCCCGGGTGCGAGCGGCGCGGATCCGTCAGGTCCGCCGCCGGACGCTGCCGTGTCGGAGTCGCCCGCACCGGCGCCCGTCGCGGCATCCGCTACCTGCGGCTGCGGCAGAAGCCCGGGGATCGCGAAGGCGGCGACCGTGGCGCCGACGACGAGCACGCCACCGACGATTCCCGCGATCGCGGCCGTCCCGAGGGCGCCCCCCGCGCTTGCGCCCACGGCACCTGCACCTGCGCCGCCGGCTCCACCGGCGCCGCCGCCCGCGCCGCCGGCGGCTCCCGCCCCGCCGCCCGTCGCCCCGCCGCCGACGGTCACGGCTCCGGGGAGGGTGGGTGAAGCACCCGCCGCCAGCGCGACGATGGGCACCCCGCCGCCCTGGACCGCCGCGAGGTACGCGCCGGCGGCTCCCGCCCCGATCGTGAGAGGCAGGAGAACCAGGACGAGGCGGTGCGAGACGTCCTTCGCCTCGGCGGCGACGATCGTGCACCGCGCGCAGTCGCCGAGGTGATCCTCGACCTTGCCGTGATCGCGACGCCCGAGATTGCCGCGGGCATACGCGCCGAGCCGCTCGATCGTCCACTGGCAGTCCGAGCCGTCGGCGACCGAGCGCAGGTGCGCCTGGATCCAGGCCTCGCGCAGCCCCTCCCGGGCGCGGAAGGCGAGCTGAGCGACGGCCGTCGCCTTCATGCCGAGCAGCGGCGCGATCTCCGCCGGCTTCATCTGCTCGATCTCGGTGTACCAGAGCACTTCCTGCCACCGCTCCGGCAGCGAGCGGAACGCCTGCGCGGTCAGGCTGCGATCGAGCGCGTCGTCGGTCGCGTGCGCGTCGGCATCCGGATCCGGCACGAACTCGAGTTCGTCGATCGGACTTTCGCGCTTCGCGCGTCCCCA
Source organism: Microbacterium sp. MMO-20 (assembly GCF_037147735.1). Lineage (NCBI taxonomy): Bacteria > Bacillati > Actinomycetota > Actinomycetes > Micrococcales > Microbacteriaceae > Microbacterium > Microbacterium sp. MMO-20. The sequence goes on from NZ_JBBCUU010000002.1 coordinate 101,441, forward strand.
GCCGGCGGCCGTGTTGCGGATGCTCGTGAAGAGGTAGGCGCGGAACGACCCGGTCGGTCCGCCGCCCCGCACGATCGACTGATAGATCCGCGCGTACGCCTCCTGGACGAGGTCGTCGGCGTCGAAGGTCGAGGTGATCGACCCCGCCACGACGATGCCGGAGCGGTAGTGGCGTCGCCACAGTTCGCCGAAGGCCGCGCTGTCGCCCGAACGCGTGCGCAGCACGAGGTCCGCGTCGGAGATGTCAGCGACATCCTCACGCGGTCCAGCGTGTTCGTCCATGCTCGTCCTGTCGTCGGGTTCACCCATGAGACGCGCGTTCGGCGGAATCATGACGCGGTTATCGCCATTCTCCCAGGAGTCCGGCCGCACGCTCCCTGTGAGCGCGGCTCGACGGGTCCGCACACTCGACGGAAATTTCTTGGGGAAGTCGCGTCATAGATCCCGACTCGCTGCATCTCATGGGTGTGCCGGAATCCGCGCGCACCTCGGGGGAGGTCGTGCGGCGTTGCGGTCACAGGCACGGAGGATCGTGCCGCGTCGGTCGCGACGGGGGTACCGGGGGGAACACCCCGACGCGACGGACAAGGGGGACAGAGCGGGGCGGCAGGCGTGGGGGCGCCTCCCGCCCCGCTCGTTCGTCGCCGTCAGATGCGCGTGCCGTCGACCCAGACGCCCGCGACGTGCAGCGCGCCGTCGAGCAGCACAGCGTCCGCCGCGGCGCCCGGACGCAGCGAGCCGTGGCGCGCCGCCATGCCGATCGCCCGCGCGGGTACAGCGGTGACGGCCGCGACGGCGTCGGCGAGGGGCAGCCCGCCGGCGACGACGAGCCGGAGCGCGGCATCCTGCGTCAGCGTCGAGCCCGCGATCGCGCCGTTCTCGACGAGGCGCGCTTGGCCGTCGATCACGCGCACGGCCAGCCCGCCCAGCTCGTAGTCGCCGTCGGGCGCGCCGGCGGCGGCCATGGCGTCGGTGATGAGCGCGATGCGGTCGGGCGCGCCCGCGAATGCGAGCGCGATGACGTCGGGATGCACGTGGAAGCCGTCGGCGATCAGCTCGAGCGTGACGCGGTCGTCGCGCATCGCGGCGAGGATCGGCCCGGGTGCGCGGTGATGGATGCCGGGCATCGCGTTGAACGCATGCGTCAGCAGCGTCGCGCCCGCGTCGAACGCGGCGGATGCCTCGTCCTCCGTCGCGTTCGTGTGGCCGACGGCGACCGCGACACCGCCGGTGACGAACTGGCGGACGGCGTCGATGCCGCCGGGGAGTTCGGGCGCGAGCGTCACCTGACGCACAGAGCCGCGGCCGGCGTCGATGAGACGGGCGACGGCGGCGGCATCCGGCGCGCGCAGCAGACTCGCGGTGTGCGCGCCCTTATGGCCGAGATCGAGGAAGGGGCCTTCGAGGTGCGACCCCAGGATCGTGGTGTCGTCCTCAGCGAGGTCGGCGATCAGCGCGACCCGCGCCGAGAGATCGTCGATCGACGCCGTCACGAGCGAGAGGACGGCGCGCGTCGTGCCGTGAGCGCGGTGGACGGCGCGAGCGATGCGGATCGCATCCGCGCCGTCGTCGAACGCGGCCCCGCCGCCGCCGTGCCCGTGGATGTCGACGAACCCCGGTGCGAGGTACGCGCCGGCGCCGTCGAAGGCATCGCCGGCCGGCAGGGCGCGCCACGCGTCGCCGGTTCCCGTGCGGAGCACCGTGTCGCCCTCGAACGCGACCCACGCGTCGTCGGTCACGGCGCCGTCGTCGACGAGCCGGACGGAGTGGATGACGGTCGTCATGCCCGCGCCGTTTCGTTCGAGGGCGTCGCGGACGATGCCGACCAGGGAATGTCGGGGAGCGGCGTGAACGCGATCCCCATGCGCGTCCACAGCGGCGCGATCGCGGCCAGACGCGCGGCGAACGAGTCCCACGTGCGCAGCGCACTCGTGCCCGCCGCGGGAGACCAGGCGGCTTCGGCGGCGGAGGCGATGCGGGGGAAGGCGAGGGCGTCGATGTCGCTCAGCGTACGCGCGGTCTCGGCCCAGAGGGGCGCTTCGACGCCCAGGATGTCGTCGTCGCCGATGCCGTCGATCACGGTCGCAGGGTCCCATTCGTAGGACTGCCGCGCCGAGACGACGCCCGCCCAGACGAGACCCAGCGGGGCATCCGCGTCGAACTTCATGTCGAGGTAGATCGCGTCGGCGGGGGAGAGGATGACTCTGCCGCCGGCGGCGACGAAACCGCGGGTCTTCTCGTCCATGCCGTCGGTGGGCGTGCGGAGCCCCCAGTACTGACCGATCGTGCCGGAAGCGAGGCGCGCGCCGGCGACTCCCGCCTCGTGCCACGCGATCGGTGTCTTGCCGGTCGCCGCGACGATCGCGCTCGCGCGTTCGACGAAGTGGGCGAAGTCCTCGGGTGGCGTGCCGAGTGCCTCGTCGCCGCCGAGGTGGAGGTACGGGCCCGGGGTGAGCTCGGCGAGCTCGGTGAAGACGTCGGCCACGAACGCGTAGGTCGCCTCGTCGTGGATCTTCAGCGACGAGAATCCGACCGCCACGCCGTCGTACGGCACGCCGTGCGCGGGCGCGTCCCCGCCGTAGTCGCGGATGATCTCGAGCATGTGCTCATCGAGCCGCGGCTGCTCGGTGAGTTCGGGGTAGGCGAGGGTGACGGCGTGCGTGTGGCCCGGCATGTCGAACTCGGGCACGACGATCATGTGGTGCGCTGCGGCATGGGCGACGATCTCGCGGTAGTCGGCCTGCGTGTAGAAGCCCCCCGCGTCGCCGCCGACGGCCGTCGCGGACGCCCTCTCGGCGAGCAGCGGCCGCGACCGCAGCTCGAGTCGCCAGCCCTGGTCGTCGCTCAGGTGCAGGTGCAGCGCGTTGAACTTGAGGCTCGCGGCGCGCTCGATGTACGCCTTGACGGTCTCGGGGTCGAAGAAGTGGCGAGCGACGTCGAGCATGACGCCGCGATATCCGAATCGCGGGGCGTCGTCGATCTGGACGGCGGGGATCTCCCAGCCGTCGTCCGTCCCGCTGATCAGCTGACCGAGCGTCTGGATGCCGTAGTGCAGGCCCGCCGCATCGGCGCCGGTGATGGTGACGGATGCCGCGGACGACCGGAGCCGGTAGGACTCGGGATCGCCGTTTCCGTCGATCTGCAGTGTGATCGCGGGGCCGGCCGTCCCCGCGGCGCGGCCGACGTCGAGACCTGTGCGCGTCGTGATGAGGGCGCGGGCGGCGGCCACGGCATCCGCGTCGCCGACCACCTCGGTCTGCGTTCGGAGGGAGAAGGCCGCTTCGCCGATCGTGGCGATCGAGGCGGGGGCGGGGACGACGGCGGGGAGGGCCACGTTGCTCCATTCGGCGGGTGTGTGATGGCATCCATTCTCGCCGAATCGATTCGAGTTGTAAAGCGCCCTAACAAACCCGAATCGGAGACGCTGACCGTTCGCGCGCGTGGCGGTGCGGCCGGTATGCTCGCTGTGTCGCGACTGGCGTTGAGGTGGGCCACCACCGGGGAGCGACCACATGGCAATCGACCGTACGCCTGGGTCGGCCGTGGCCTTCTCCGCCGCCGGGCGGATGAACCCACCCCGATCAGGAGCTGCCATGACCGACCCGTCCTTCACCGCCCCGCTCGCCGAGGTCGACCCCGAGATCGCCCAGGTGCTCGAGCGCGAACTCGAGCGTCAGCGCGGGTATCTCGAGATGATCGCGTCGGAGAACTTCGTGCCGGTCTCGGTGCTGCAGTCGCAGGGCTCGGTGCTCACGAACAAGTACGCCGAGGGCTACCCGGGACGTCGCTACTACGGCGGCTGCGAAGAGGTCGACGTCGCCGAGGAGCTCGCCATCGAGCGTGCGAAGGCCCTCTTCGGCGCCGAGTTCGCGAACGTCCAGCCGCACTCCGGCGCCTCCGCCAACGCCGCCGTCCTCCACGCGATTGCGCGGCCCGGCGACACGCTGCTGGGCCTCTCGCTCGACCACGGCGGTCACTTGACGCACGGTATGAAGATCAACTTCTCGGGCCGCCTGTACAACATCGTCGCGTACGGCGTCGACGCCGAGACCTCGATCATCGACATGGACGAGGTCGAGCGTCTCGCCGTGGAGCACTCCCCGAAGGTCATCATCGCCGGGTGGTCGGCGTACCCCCGCCAGCTCGACTTCGCGCGCTTCCGCGAGATCGCCGACAAGGTCGGCGCCCTCCTGTGGGTCGACATGGCGCACTTCGCCGGCCTCGTCGCGGCGGGCCTGCACCCCTCGCCCGTGCCCTACGCCGATGTCGTGTCCTCGACCGTGCACAAGACGATCGGCGGTCCGCGCTCGGGCTTCATCCTCACGAACGACGCCGACATCGCGAAGAAGATCAACACGGCCGTCTTCCCGGGCCAGCAGGGCGGTCCGCTCATGCACGTGATCGCCGCGAAGGCGACGGCGTTCAAGCTCGCCGCGAGCCCCGAGTTCCGCGAGCGCCAGGAGCGCACGGTGCGGGGAGCTGCAATCCTCGCCGAACGCCTGGCGCAGCAGGACGTCGTGGATGCCGGGATCTCGATCCGCTCGGGCGGCACCGACGTGCACCTCGTGCTCGTCGATCTTCGAAACGCCGCGATCGACGGCAAGCAGGCCGAGGATCTGCTCCACGAGATCCACATCACGGTCAACCGCAACGCCGTACCGAACGACCCGCGCCCGCCCATGGTGACGTCGGGCCTGCGGATCGGCACGCCGGCGCTCGCGACGCGCGGCTTCGGGGATGCCGAGTTCACCGAGGTCGCCGACGTCATCGCGCTCGCGCTGCAGCCGGGCGCCGACCTCGAGGCGCTTCGCGCGCGCGTGGCATCCCTCACCGCCGCCTTCCCCCTCTACCCGGGTCTCGTTCAGTGAGCCGCTCTCGAAACGGCATGCAGCGCGTGACGCGCGTCGGCGCGCGCCGCGCTGCATGCCGTCTCGCGGAGAAGGCGGGAGGCGCACGATGACGGCCGTGAAGCTCGACGGGCGGGCGACAGCGGCCGCGATCAAGGCGGAGCTCGCCGAGCGCGTCGCGAAGCTGAAGGCGGCGGGGGTCACCCCGGGCATCGCGACGGTGCTCGTGGGTGCCGACCCGGCATCCCAGCTGTACGTCGGGATGAAGCACCGCGAGTCCGAGGCGATCGGAATGAACTCGATCCAGGTCGAGCTGCCGGCGGATGCCACGCAGGCGGACGTCGAGGCGGAGATCGATCGGCTGAACGCCGACCCGTCCTGCCACGGCTACATCGTGCAGCTGCCGCTGCCGCGTCACCTCGACACGGACCGCATCCTCGAGCGGATCGATCCCGCGAAGGACGCCGACGGCCTGCACCCCGTGAACCTCGGCAAGCTCGTGCTCAACGTGAACGACGAGATCACGTCCCCGCTGCCGTGCACGCCGCGGGCCGTCATCGAGCTGCTCGAGCGCAACGGGTTCGCGCTCGCCGGCACGCACGTCGTCGTCGTCGGGCGCGGGGTCACGATCGGTCGCTCGATCGGGCTGCTGCTCACGCGCCGCGCCGTCAACGCGACCGTGACGCTGACGCACACGGGCACGCGGGATCTGCCGTCATACCTGCGGCAGGCCGATGTCATCGTCGGCGCCGCGGGCGTCAAGCACCTCGTCCGCCCCGAGGACGTCAAGCCCGGTGCGGCCGTGCTCGACGTCGGCGTGACGCGCGAAACCGACCCCGACACCGGCAAGTCGAAGGTCTACGGCGACATCGCCCCCGGAGTCGAGGACGTCGCTGGCTGGCTGTCGCCGAACCCCGGCGGCGTCGGCCCGATGACAGTGGCGCTCCTCATGACGAACGTCGTCGAAGCAGCGGAGCGCACGATCCGCGCCTGAGCGTCAGCGTGCGGCATCCGGTCCGTCGCGTTCGGCGGAGCAGGAACTCCGCAGATTGCGATGTACTCCGCACCAGGATGCCGCGATGCCTGCGGAGTTCGTGACATTCTGCGGAGCACGTGCGCGCACCGATCGCCCGCTCGGCCTCGCCCGCCCGCCCCCGCAGTGCACCCTCGTGCGAAACGAGTGCACCCTCGTGCGAAACGAGCGCACCCTCGCGGAAGGGGATCTTGCGGAGTCAGGGGGTGATGCGGGCGAGCAGTGCGCGGGTGCGCGGGTGCGCGGGCGCGGTGAAGACGGATGCCGGGGCGCCCTCCTCGACGATCAGGCCCTCATCGAGGACGATCACCCGGTCGGCGACATCGCGCGCGAAGGCCATCTCGTGCGTGGCCATGAGAATCGTCGCCCCGCCTTCGGCGAGGGAGCGCACCAGGTCCAGCACCTCGCCGACGAGCTCGGGGTCGAGGGCCGAGGTGATCTCGTCGAGGAGCAGGACGTCAGGGTCGGTGGCGATCGCCCGGGCGATCGCCACGCGCTGCTGCTGCCCGCCCGACAGGCGGTCGGGATGAGCCTTGGCGAAGCCGGCGAGCCCGACCCGCTCGAGCAGCGCCATCGCGCGCTCCTCGGCATCCTTCTTCGGTACCTTGTGCACGATGCGCGAGGCGAGCGTGACGTTGCCGAGCACGGACAGATGCGGGAAGAGGTTGTAGCTCTGGAAGACGGCGCCCAGACGTGCGCGCACCCGATTGCCATCCACACGCGGGTCGGAGATGTCCTCCTCCCCGAGGAAGATGCGCCCGTCGTCGATGGGCTCGAGCAGCCCGAGGCAGCGCAGCAGCGTGGACTTGCCCGAGCCCGACGCCCCGATGAGCGCGACCACGTCGTGCGCCCGGAGCGACACCGATACCCCGCGCAGCACTTCGCGGGCGCCGAACGACTTCCAGACGTCCTCGGCGCGCAGAGCCGGGATGGCGGGGCTCGCGTGCGTCACAGGATCGCTCCCGTCTGCTCGCGCTCGCGCAGGCGCGCCGTGTACCAGTCGGTGACGCGGATCGTCGGGATCGCGAGGAGGACGAAGAGGAGGCCCGCCACGACGTACGGCGTGAAGTTGTAGGTGAGGGATGCCACGGATCGCGCCGCGGCGATGGCGTCGACGGCCCCGAGGATCGAGATCAGGCCGACGTCCTTCTGCATCGAGATGAAGTCGTTCATGAGCGGTGGCGTCATCTTGCGCAGCGCCTGCGGGAGCACCACGCGGCGCATGGTCTGCCCGTGTCCGAGGCCGAGCGCGCGGGCGGCGAGGCGCTGCGACGGGTGGACCGCCTCGATCCCCGCGCGGATCACCTCGGCGACGTACGACGAGTAGGTGAGGGTTACCGCGAGCACACCGAGGACGACGACGGGGATGCGGACTCCGGCAATCGTCGGCAGACCGTATCCGACGAGGTAGAGGACGATGATGAACGGCAGCCCGCGGAAGAGGTCGGTGTATCCGGCCGCGAGGACCCGAAGCGGAAAGAACACGGGGCCTCTGAGGGTTCGCACGAGCGCGATGAGGAGGGCGACGGCGCTCACGGTGATGAGCGAGAGGGCCAGCACCTGCAGATTCAGCAGGAACCCGTCCCAGACTTTCGGCAGTGCCTTCACCGCGACCGCGGGGTCGAAGAACGCGCCCTGCACGCCCGCCCAGCCCGGGGTGTTGATCACCGTCACCCAGACGACCCCGGCGAACACGAGCGTCGAGGCGATCGCCACGAGGACCGACCGCCGCTCGCGCCCGCGTCGGTAGGCGCGCCGCTCGAGCTCGAGCGCGCTGGGGGCGTGGCTGGTCACGGGACGACGTTACCCGACCTGGTCACTTCAGCTGCGGGATGCCGTCCGTCAGCACGCCGAGCCACTTCTGCTCGAGCGCGGCGAGCGTCCCGTCTGCGCGAAGCGCGTCGACGGCCTCGCTGACGCGCGCCGTGAGCGGGGAATCCTTCGCCAGGACGATGCCCCACTGGTCGGGCACCCCGGCAGCGGGCAGTTGCCCGACGACGAAGGAGTTCTCGATGTAGGGCACGACGGTCGCGACGTAGGCGGTGGGGGTGTCGAGCACGATCGCGTCGATCTGGCCGGCCTTCAGCGCCGCGACGGCGTCCTCGTTGGAGCTGTAGTACTGCGCGGGGGTGGTCGGGGCGATCGCCTCTTCGAGCGTCGTCGCACTCGTCGACCCGGTCATGGCGCCGAGGACGAGACCTTTGAGCCCAGCGATGTCGGTGACGCCGTCGGCCTTTCCGCCTTTGACCGCGACGACCGACTGGCTCGCCTCGTAGTACGGCGTCGAGAAGTCGACGGCCTGCGTGCGCTCGTCGGTGATCGTGTACTGCTGGATGTTGACGTCGAAGTTCTTCGGCCCCGGCGCGATCGCCGACTCGAACGAGGTGCGCACCCACACGACGTCCTCCTTCGCGAAGCCGAGCTTCTCCGCGACGGCGTACGCGACGGCGGCTTCGAAACCCTCGCCCGACGCCGGGTCGTCGTTCAACACGTACGGTTCGTAGGCGGTCTCGCCCGTCGCGAAGGTGAGCTTGCCCGGCGTCACGTAGCCGGCGTCGGCGCCGGCGGTCGAAGACGCCGGGTCGGAAGCACCGGCGCAGCCGGCGAGGAGGAGGAGGGCGGCGGCCGCGGTGGCGGCGAGAGTGGTGCGCAGAACGGGACGCGACATGGCGGGGTACCTTCCGGGTGCGGGAGCGCGGCCCGTCGGATGCTGTGGACGGATGCCGCAGCATCCATCATCGCCGCTGAGGATGCCGCCTCGGGCGGCGGGCGTCGGTTTGTTACAGGGTCGTCATGCGGCCGTGTCGTGTCAGCTCTTGCCGAGGTCGTCGAGCATCTTGCGCTGTTCGGGGGTGAGGCCGTCATCGAGGAGGGGCCCCGCCGCCGGGGCGGCACCGGTCGTGGTCTCGGGGCGATTCGTGCCCCGAATGCGCGCCTCGGCGCGGTCGTACAGGTCGCCGGCGCGCCGCTGCAGCCGATCGTCGATCTTCGAATACACGAACCAGCCGATCGCGATGATGATCGGGGGCAGGACGTACGCCCAGAACCAGCTGCCGCGTGCGTTCACGCCCGTGAGCAGCAGCGTGATGATCCAGACGATCGCGGCGACCGCGAGCACGATGAGTCCCTGCACGAGCGCTTCGCCCGCGCGGGTGCGCTCGCCCGCCGTCTTGGCGGCGGACTTCGCGAAGGCCCCCTGGAGGAGGGGCTTCACGAAGAGCTCGGCGAGCGTGAGGACGACGGATGCCCAGATCACCGCCCATCCCACGTGGGCGGGCGTCAGCAGTCCGATCAGGAGCAGCACGACGACGTTGAACACGTACAGCGAGACGAATCGCACGACCCAGGCCTTCATGCCCCCAGCGTGGCACGGTGTCGCCGCCGACGCGAACGCCGGTCCGCGTCGCGCCGTCAGCGGATCGAGACGAGCTGCGTGACGTCGTCCCGCGGCAGGTCGTCGACGACCGCGGTCACCTCGATCGCGTCGAGTTCGGCGCGCCCGCTCAACACGGTGAGGAACGCGGTGTCGGCGGCATCCCGTCCTGTCGCGATGCGCACGAGACTCTGGCGGGGGGCGAGGGCCGTGGCATCCACCACGCGCCAGGCGCCGTCGATCCACGCCTCGGTCACGGCGTGGAACTCCATCGGCTCGAGACCCGGCGCGTAGACGGCGGCGACCCGCGCGGCGACCCCCTGCGCCCGCAGGAGTGCGGCGCACAAGTGGGCGTAGTCGCGGCAGACACCCTGTCGGGCGAGGAGGGTCTGGACGGCGCCGTCGGTCGGGCCGGACGCACCGGGAACGTAGCTGAGCTGCGTGCCCACCCACGAGGAGACCGCGGCGAGGAGGTCCGGCCCGGGCTCGATGCCGGCGAATTCAGCCGTCGCGGTGGGGGAGAGTACGTCGCTTTCGGCGTAGCGGCTCGGCAGGCGGTACGCGAACAGGTCGTAGGGCAGACCCACGGTCGGACTCCCCTCCCCGAGGATGTGCGCGCGGTAGTCGACGACGAGCGTTCCCGCGCCGGCCTGCAGCCGCTGAAAGCGCGTGCCGCTGTGATCGGCGAACGTGGTCGTGGGGACCGGCACGCCGTCGAGGAGCGCGGTGAAGCTCTCGTGATCGGGTTCGTAGTGTGCCGAGACCGCGATCGCGACGACCAGGTCGGCGGGGTCGGACACGTTCAGTTCCAGATGTGCGGTGACGTCTCGCTGCATGCGCACAGCGTGACACATCGCGCGTGCGCCGCGGAACGCGCGGCGGGCCCCGGAGGATCGGCGTATCATCTGCGTCCTGCGCGCGCAATCCCCGTCCGCGCGGCCGGCGCCGCCTCTACCGTCGAAGTCATGGCAACCACGACAGCGACCAAGAACAAGCGCAAGCCGGCGCACGGCGCGCGACTGACCGATGAGCAGAACGCCGAAAGCGGCTTCACCGCCTCGAAGGCCCTGAGCGAGAACCTGCAGAAGGTGCTCGTGGACCTCATCGAACTGGCCTCGCAAGGCAAGCAGGCGCACTGGAACGTCGTGGGCACCAACTTCCGCGACACGCATCTCGCCCTCGACGAGATCATCGATGCCGCGCGCGAGTTCAGCGACACCATCGCGGAGCGTATGCGGGCCCTGCACGCGCTGCCGGACGGGCGCAGCGACACGGTCGCCGAATCGACCACCCTGCCCGAGTTCCCCCAGGGCGAGATCGCGACGACGGAGGTCATCGATCTCATCACCGCGCGTCTGGAGGACGCCGTCGCCACGTGCCGCGACGTTCACGACCAGGTCGATGAGGAAGACCCGACGAGCGCGGACATCTTCCACGAGATCATCGAGAAGCTCGAACAATACGCGTGGATGATGAGCGCCGAGAACCGGAAGCCCGCCGCATCGTGACCGGCATGTACACGCTCCAGGACCCGACGACGCAGTATCCGCGCCCGCCGTTTCCCCCGCAGCAGCAGACGGGGCCCGGCGACATCCACGAGATGACCCCCGCACCCGACCACGGTGAGAAGACCTACGTCGGCTTCGGGCGTCTCCCCGGTCGCAAGGCGCTGGTCACCGGTGCCGATTCGGGCATCGGCCGCGCGGTCGCGATCGCCTACGCCCGCGAAGGCGCCGACGTCGCGCTGTCCTACCTTCCGGTCGAGCAGGCGCAGGCAGAAGAGGTTGCAGAGCTGATCCGCGCCGAAGGGCGTACGGCAGTCCTGCTCCCCGGCGACCTGCAGGACGAGCAGGTGAGCATCGACACCGTCGAGAAGGCCGTCGAAGGCCTCGGCGGTCTCGACATCCTCGTCCTCAACGCGGGGACCATGCCGACCGTCGATTCGATCGACGACTTCGAGACGAAGACCCTCGACCACGTCGTGAAGGTCAACATCTATCCGCTCTTCTGGATGACCAAGGCCGCCTCGCCGCATCTGAAGCCGGGGTCGGCGATCATCACCACTTCGTCGATCCAAGGTTTCGACCCGTCACCCTCGCTCGCCGAGTACGCCGTGTCGAAAGCGGGCATCGCCAATTGGACCCGAGCCACGGCGCAGCAGCTCATCGAGCGCGGCATCCGTGTCAACGGCGTGGCGCCGGGCCCGATCTGGACGCCGCTGCAGCCCGCATTCGTGCCCAACGAGAAGATCGAGCACTTCGGCGAGCAGACTCCGATCGGCCGCGCCGGCCAGCCCGTGGAGCTCGCCCCGGCGTATGTGTTCCTCGCCTCGCAGGAATCGAGCTACGTCGTCGGCGAAACCATCGCGGTGACGGGCGGGATGACTCTGACGTGAGCCGGACCGGATGACGGTCGTCGGGCGCGACGACCTGCGCACTTACGCCCCGATCGGCGACGGCCGCACCGTCGCACTCATCGCCGCCGACGGCGGCATCGACTGGATGCCGATGCCGAACCTCGACTCGACGCCCGTCTTCGCGCGCCTCCTGGACGACGACCACGGCGGATGTCTCGAGCTTTCGCCCGAGGGTCGCTCCGGCATCGATTACACCGTCCGTCGTCGGTACCTGCCCGGGACCAACGTGCTGCAGACGACGTTCGCGTCGTCGGCCGGGACCGTCCGCGTCACCGATGCGCTCGTTACCGGTATCGCGGGGCGGCTTCCGTGGGCGCAGCTCGTGCGCCGCATCGAATCTCTCGAGGGCGAGGTGCGGATGCGTTGGGCGATTCGCCCCGGCACGAGGCTCCGGACGGCGGCACCGTGGGTCGTCCGTCACGACGGGGCGCACCTGATGAGGGTGGGTGCGACGACCCTCGCCGTCCTCGGCGAAGAGATCGGACGGGCGCGCTCGGAGCAGGACGCCGACCCGTTCCCGTTGATCCGCGGCACCTTCCTCGCGCGGGGCGGGAGCCGCCATCTGCTCGCGGTCGTCGCCACCGACGACGAGCCGCTGCATCTTCCCGATCCCGCGACGCTCGACGACAGCCTGGAGCGCTCCATCGCCGGCTGGCGGACGTGGTCGCGTGAATTCTCGTACGAGGGACCCTGGTCGGATGCCGTGCAGCGCAGCGCGCTCGCCCTGAAGCTTCTCGTGTACGCGCCGACGGGGGCGATCGCGGCTGCCGCGACGACGTCGCTGCCGGAGAATCCGGCAGGCGGGAAGAACTGGGACTACCGCTACGCGTGGGTGCGCGACCTCGCCTACACGGCCCACGCACTCGTCCGGTTCGGGCTTCGTGAGGAGACCCACGCCGCGCTCTCCTGGCTGGTGCGGACGATCCGAGCGCACGGGTCCGACCCGCACGTGATGTACACGCTGCGAGGTGAGCTCCTGGACGGGGTGGAGGAGTTCGACGTGCCGGGCTGGCAAGGGATCGGCCCGGTTGTCACGGGCAACCCCGCGCGAGATCAGCTGCAGCTCGGTGTCTACGGCGACCTGTTCGCCATCTGCCGCACGTACGTCGACGCGGGCAACGTCCTCGATGTGGAGACGGGCCGCATGCTCGCGCAGGGGGCCGACCGGACGTGCGATCTGTGGCGGGAGCGCGACTCGGGCATGTGGGAACTGCCCGAGCTCGAGCACTACACGTCGTCGAAGATGGGGTGCTGGCAGGCGCTTCGCGACGCCGTGCACCTCGCCGAGGCGGGCGCGATCCCCGGTGACACCGCACGCTGGGCCTCGGAGCGCGATCGGATCTCGACGTGGATCGCACGCGAGTGCTGGTCGGAGGATGCCGGTGCGTACACGATGTACGCCGGTTCGACGGCGCTCGACACCTCGGTTCTCATTCACGCCGAGAGCGGCTTCGACCGCGGCGAGCGGATGTCCCGCACGATCGACGCGCTCACCGCAGAGCTCGGTCGGGGCGCGCTGATCTACCGCTACAGCGGGATGCCGCGCGAGGAGCACACGTTCGTCGCCTCCGCCTTCTGGCGCGCGGGCGCCCTCGCCTGTGTGGGGCGGCACGAGGAGGCGCTCGCCGCGATGGACGAGCTCGTCGCGCACGCGAACGACGTCGGCATCTACAGCGAGATGATCTCGGAGCGAGACGGCTCGTTTTGGGGCAACCTGCCGCAGGCGCTCAGCCATCTCGCGGTGGTCACCGCCGCGCTCACGATCCGCGAAGTCGTGCCGGCGCGGGCACTCGAAGGGCACTGAGCCCGCCGCCGGGCCGCGAGCCGCTCATCCCCTTACGGCCAGCAGGTGCTCCGCACTGCGCAGGGCGAGCGCGACCTGAGTGAGGGCGGGATTGGCGGCCAGCGCGCTCGGGAAGGTGGAGTTGTCGACGATCCAGAGGTTGTCGATCTCGTGGCTGCGCCCCGCGGCATCCACGACCCCGTCGTCGGGGTCGGCGCTCATGCGGCAGGTACCGAGGGTGTGTGCCGTCCGGTCGAGGACGCGCGTCGAGGTGGCCCCGGCCGCCTCGAGGATGCGGATCATCGTGTCGGTCGCGTGACGGATGAGCGCCTTCTCGTTCGTGCCGACGGTGAACGTCACGCGGGCGCGGGGGAGTCCGTCGTCGGCGGTCTCGCTCGCGAGCGTGAGTGTGTTGTCGTCGCTCGGCAGGCACTCACCATTGATGCCCACACCGGTGGTGAATCGTGCGCCGTCCACGGCCGCCATGAGCTCCGGTCCCCAGAGTCCGCCCCCGCGGACGAGGCTTGTGGCGTACGTGAGCGGCATCACGCCGAGGCTCTGGATGAGGTAACCTCCGGCGAAGTCGGCCCCCTGCGGCGCGAGGAAGTCCTCGGTGATCAGTGACGAGGGGTATCCGCGGTAGGAGCGCTGCTGCACGTCGAACGTGCCCCACACCTGCGTCGCGGGGTGGGCGAGGAAATTGCGTCCGACCTGCCCGCTGCCGTTCGCGAGATCGTTCGCGAGGAGCAGTCGCGGGGTCTCGACGCCGCCGGCCGACAGCACGAGTGCGCGGCACGCCTGCCGGATCTCGACCCCGTCCTGCCGATAGACGACGGCGCGCACGCGCCCCGTGGCATCCGTCTCGATCGTGTGCACCATCGCGCCGGCCCGGATCTCCGCCCCGTTCGCGATCGCGGCGGGCAGGTACGTCGTCCCCATGGTCGCCTTCGCGCCGGTCCGGCAGCCCTGATGGCACGTGCCGCACGCGATGCATGCCTCTCGCGGCATGCCGTGCTGCAGACGCGGGGCGGTGAGCACGGCAGCGGGTGCATCGGCCGTGCGGATGCCGAGGGCGCGGCATCCCGTCGCCATGTTCTGCGCCGACGCGTTGCGGGCGGCGGGCGGATAGCGGTACGAGCGGTCCGGGTCCCACGGGTAGTCTCTCGGCCCGCTCACACCGAGGTCCGCTTCGGCGCGGAGGAGAAAGGGGAGGAGCTCGGCCGAATCGAACGGCCAGTCACGTCCGAGGCCCGTCTCCGTGCGCAGCCGCAGCTGGCCCGCCGTGGGTCGCGGTGTGAACGCGCCCCAATGCAGCGTCGATCCGCCGACACCCCGCCCGGAGTTGTTCGGCCCGAATGCCGTCGGGTCGGCGCCTCCGGAGAGGCGCTCGTCCATCCAATTGATCTCCGCGGCTTCGATCTCGTCGGGCGTGTGCTCGGCGGGGTCGAAGAAGGGGCCGGCCTCCATCGCGATGACGCGCAGCCCCGCGCGGGCGAGTTCGGCGAGCACGGGCGCGCCCCCGGCACCGGTGCCCACGACGACCACGTCGGCCTCATCGCGGGGGTCGTAGTGTCGCATCGCCGCGACCTCCAGAGCGAGCGCGCTCACACGGTCTCCCTTTCGTCGGCGATCCCGAGATCGCCGGGCTCCCAATCGGCACGCCGGCCCGCGCCGAGCACCGTGAAGCCCCGAGGACGGTCCGCCGCGCCGATGCCACGCGTCGCGAACGTATCGTTCCCCGTGCGGGCGAGGGATGCCGGGTGGGCGAGCCAGTGCCGCACGAGGTCGACGCGCGCGTCCTCCGCCCACGCCTGGAGCTGGGCGGGCGAGAGCGCCGCGCCGCGCGGGGCGAGAGCGCCCTCGACGAGTGCGCTCACGGCGCTCCGCCCCGCCTCGCCGTCGAGATCCACGTGGCCGAGCGCGTCCAGCGCCAGCCTCGCAGCGACGGCGTCGGGGGGCAGGTCGGCCGGCCGCCAGCCGTCGCCGTCGCCCGCGGCGAGCTGCCGGTCCCATCGTGCGGCGAGATCGATGCGGCCCTCGCCGGGGGCCGCCGACTGCGGCACGACCACGTCGGCGAAGCGGCGCAGCGTCTCGAGCTGCGCGGGCGTGAGCGCACGCGGACGATAGTCGGGGTCGTCGGCGATCGCGCGGGCGGCGAGAGAAGCGCGGACGCGGGGCTCCACGGCGGGCGACGCGATGAGGCGCGCCCACCCCTCGGGGACGAGCGGAGACCGCGCGGTGATCTCGTCGCGCAGGGCGGCGATCGCCGCGGCGAGGTGGGCGGGTCGTTCCTGGGGGACGAGGTGCCCCGTCTCGCGCAGACGCACGAATCTCGCGCGGGGGTACACGGCCGCGTGCAGACGCGGCTGCGCGTCGGCACCGAGGTCGCGGTCGTCTTCGCCCGCGACGACGACCGCGGGGACATCGAGCACGCCGACCTCGTCCGACACGTCCTCGCGGCTGCCGTCGGCGAGCCACGCCGTCCAGGCGGCGGGCGCCGCGCGGCGCAGGTCGTCGATCGTCCGCGAGTCGCTCTCACGGGGGAGCGGCAGCGCCGTGTTGTCCTCGACGAACGTGCGTGCCTGGTGTTCGCTGAGCCCTCCGGCATCCGCCCACGTGAGCATGTCGGCGCGCTTGTCCTCCGACATGGGCTCCGGCGTGGGCGGGGACGCCGCGACGAGCACGACGCCGGCGAGGCCGAACACGGGGTCGTCGCCCTGCAGGGCGCGCCGCGCGACGACGCTCGCCACCTTTCCGCCCATGCTGTGCCCGAGGAGCACCCAGCGCGCCGCGCCGTCGCGATGGATCTGCGCGAGGACGTGGTCCGCCATCGCCGCGACGCCGTATCCGTCCTCGTCGCGCGCATCTCCGAAACCCGGCAGGTCGATCGTGATGAGACGGATGCCGGGGTCGAGGCGCTCCTCGAGGGCGCGGAACGCCGCACCGCTCCCGCCGAGGGCGTGCAGCGCGTACACGGTGAGCGCGGTCACGGCGTCACCATGCCGCCGTTGACGTTGAGCGTCTCGCCCGACACGTAGCCCGACTCGGCGGAGGCGAGGAACACGAACGCCGGCGCGATCTCCGCCGGCTGCCCCGCGCGACGGTACTCGTTCTCGTCGTCGAAGTGCGTCATCTGCTCGTCCGAGACCCCGTCGGAGACCTGCAGCGCCGTCCACGTCGGCCCGGGAGCGACGACGTTGACGCGGATGCCGCGCGGCGCGAGCTGCTGCGCCAGACCTTTGGAGAGATTGTTGATCGCGGCCTTGGTCGCGGCATAGTCCAGGCGGTCGGGCGCTGGTACGTAGGCCTCCAGCGAGGCCGTATTGATGATCGCCGCGCCGGGGGCGAGGTGCGGCAGCGCCGCTTTGATGAGCCAGAACGGTGCGAAGACGTTCGTGCGGAACGTCGCCTCGAACTGCGCGTCGTCGAGGTCTTCCACGTGCTCCACCGCCGTCTGCTTGCCGGCGTTGTTGACGAGGATGTCGAGGCCGCCGAGCGCGGCCGCCGCCTCCGCCACGAGGGATCGGCATCGGGCCGCGTCGGTGATGTCGGCCACGAGCGCGAAGCCGCGA
The DNA here is from genome assembly GCF_037147735.1 of Microbacterium sp. MMO-20. Taxonomy (NCBI): domain Bacteria; kingdom Bacillati; phylum Actinomycetota; class Actinomycetes; order Micrococcales; family Microbacteriaceae; genus Microbacterium; species Microbacterium sp. MMO-20. The sequence goes on from NZ_JBBCUU010000002.1 coordinate 118,465, forward strand.
CGGCCGGCCGCTTCGATGAGCGCGAGGACGTGTGCGGCATCCTCCTCCTCGCCGGCGCGGTGCACGATCGCGACGTCGGCGCCCTCGCGGGCGAAGGCGATCGCCGTCGCGCCGCCGATGCCCGAGTCGCCGCCCGTGATGAGCGCACGGCGGCCCTCGAGGCGACCCGTGCCGCGGTAGCTCGTCTCGCCGAGGTCGGGCACGGGTGTCATGCGGCCTTGCACGGCCGGCTCGTCCTGATGCTGCAGGGGAGGCTCGACCCGGGGGTACCGGGCGACCGGGTCGCCGAACGCGAACTGATCGGGGGTCATCGCGCGCCCGCCGGAATGCGACCGATGAGCGCAGCCCTGTCGACGGGTCCGTCGCTCGCGAGCACGGCGCGCGCGGCATCCGTCGCATCGGGGACGTTCCACAGCAGCACCCCGACGACGCGGTCGTCGTCGAGGTAGTAGACGACGCCTCGCGAAAGCGGCTCGGCCCAGTCCGCGACGGTCTCCAGGCTCCCGTCGAGAGTGCCGACCGCTTCATAGCGCGTGTCGAAGACGGCGGAGTAGTAGTACGGCGTGTGCGCGTAGTCCTCGTCGGCGCCGGTGAGGTTGCGGCCGGCCTGCCGCCCCATCTGCTCGGCGTTGTCGACGTGTTCGATCCGCCGCCGACCGAGGATGCGGTCGGGGTACTCGGCGACATCGCCGGCGGCGAAGACATCCGTCGCCGAGGTGCGCAGCTGCGCGTCGACGACGATCCCGTCGGCGACCTCGAGGCCGGCCTTTTCCGCCAGGTCGACGTTCGGCCGGATGCCGAGGCCCGAGACCACGGCATCCGCCGTCACCGTGCCGCCGCCTTCCAGATCGAGGCGGACGGCGGCGTCACCTGCGATGCCGCCCACGACCTCACGGCCGCCGACGAGCTCGACGCCCGCCGCGACGAACATCGCGGCGAAGTGGTCGGCGAGGTCCGTCGGGAAGACGTCGGCGCCGAGGCCCTTCGTGCTGTGGACGAGGACGGTGTCGACGCCCTGCTGCACGAGCGCCGCCGCCAGCTCACTGCCGATGTAGCCGCCGCCGACGACGGCGATGCGGTCGACCCGCGCGGCGAGGGCGCGCAGGTGCCGGTAATCCTCGGCGGTGCGGAAGGCGATCACACGGTCGCTCGCATCGGCACGTTCGATCGGCAGTCGGACGGGATCGCCGCCCGTCGCGAGAAGCGCCGTCGCATAGGAGAGGGTGTCACCGGCATCCGTCTCGATCTCGTGCGCGTCGGGACGGAGCGCACTCACGTGCGTGCGGAGCAGGATGGTCGCGCCGGTGTCCGCAGCCGTGTCCAGCGGCACCTGCTCCCACGTGAAGTCGGGATCCGTCCACAGTTTCTTGCTCAGCGCCGGCCGCGTATACGGTTCGTCGATGTCATCGCTGATGATCGCGATGGTCGCGCCATCGTCGCGTTCGCGGATGCCGCGTGCGGCGGCATCCGCGACCATTCCGCCGCCGATGATGATGTGGTCGTAGGCGTTCGGACGATCGCTGCGCGAGGAGGTCATGCTCCGATTCGATCAGCAGCGCGCGTGCGCGGCCATCGGGTTGACCCGTGCGTGCCCGCACGCTACAGGCGGGTCCGTCGGGAGTCGTCGCGCAGCCGCCGGCCGTCGGTCGTGGGGCCGCCGTCAGTACCCGGCGCGCGCGGAGCCTTCCGGGGTCGGGCTCCATCGTGCGGCGAGGGCCTCGGATCCGCGGGCGAGCAGTGCCACGTCGGCGCCGACGAGCACGAACGACGCGCCCGCGTCGAGGTACGACTGCGCGACCGCGGGATCGAACGCGTTGACGCCGACGGGCTTGCCGGCAGCGCGCACCGCCGCGAACGCGCGCAGCACGCCGGCGGTGACGTCGGGGTGCGTCTGCTGGCCGATGAGACCGAGCGAGGCTGCGAGATCGCTCGGACCCACGAAGACGCCGTCGACGCCGTCGACGGCGGCGATCTCGGCCGCGGCATCCACTCCGGCCGCCGTCTCGATCTGGACGAACAACGAGACGTACGCATCCGCATTCGCGAGGTAGTCGTCGACGCGGTTCCAGCGCGCCGAGCGCGCGAGAGCGGAGCCGACGCCGCGTCGGCCGCGGGGCGGGTAGCGGACGGCCGCGACGACGTCCTCGGCCTCCGCCGCGGATGACACCATCGGCACGAGGATGTTCTGCGCACCGAGGTCGAGCACCTGCTTGATCGTCACGACATCACCCACCGGCACTCGGACGACGGGTGTCGCAGGCGAGCCGTCGATCGCCTGCAGCTGAGCGAGCACCGTGTCGAGGGTGTTCGGCGTGTGCTCCATGTCGACGAGCAGCCAGTCCAGGCCCGCCCCCGCCATGATCTCGGCGACCAGCGGCGACCCCGTGCACACCCAGCCGCCGGCGAGCGGCCGGGAGTCGGCGGAGGCGGCGGCGAGTCGATCCCGGAAGGTCGGGCTCAGACGAAACGACATTCGATGACTCCCATCGGCCCGAAGTCGGCGCGGACCTCGTCGCCCGCCGACACCCACATCGGGCGAGTGAACGACCCGGCGAGGATGATCTCGCCCGGTTCGAGTCTGGCACCGTGCTGCGCGAACTTGTTGGCGAGCCAGGCCACGCCCGTGGCGGGGTGACCGAGAACCCCCGCCGCGACCCCGGTCTCCTCGATCTCGCCGTTCCGGCTGAGCACGCCGGGCACCCAGCGCAGGTCGATCTCGTCCGGGCGCTTGTGCACGTCGCCCAGAACCATCGCCCCGTAGGCGGCGTTGTCGCTGATCGTGTCGACGATCGTCCGTCCCTCGAGCTCGATGTGCGAGTTCAGCACCTCGAGCGCGGGGACGGCGTAGTCGATCGCGGCGAGGGCGTCCTCGAGCGTGCAGTCCGGGCCCTCGAGCGACGAGCCGAGCACGAACGCGAGCTCGACCTCGATCCGCACGTTCGAGAAGTGGGCGGTGTCGATCTCGTCTCCGGAGCGGTAGACCGTGTCGTCGAACATCACGCCGTAGTCGGGCTCGGTGATGCCGGTCGCCTGCTGCATCGCCTTCGACGTCAGCCCGATCTTCCGCCCGACGAGGGTGCGGCCCGCTGCAACCATCCGGTCGCGCCACACCCCCTGGATCGCGTAGGAGTCCTCGACCGTGGCATCCGGATATCGCGCGGTGATCCGCGGGATCACCGCGTGCGCGCGGTCGGCCTCGGCGAGCTCGTCGGCGATCGCCGCGATCTGATCGGGTGTGAGCGTCACAGCTGATTGCCCAGCTTGTACTCGCCCTGCTTCCACTCGGGCAGGGATGCCTCGCCCTCGTCCGGCCGCGTGTAGCTGAAGCCGTCGGCGCCGATCGTCACCGCCATCTCGCTGTCGTCGGTACGGGCGACGACAGGCTGCGGGTTGCCGTCGAGATCGAGAACGAGCGAGGCATCCGTGTACCACGACGGAACGACGGGGTTGCCCCACCAGTCGCGGCGCTGGTTGTCGTGCACGTCCCACGTGACGACCGGATTGTCGGGGTCGCCGGTGTAGTAGTCCTGCGTGTAGACCTCGACGCGGTGGCCGTCGGGGTCGCGCAGGTACAGGTAGAACGCGTTCGAGACGCCGTGGCGGCCGGGGCCGCGCTCGATGGCGTCGGAGCGGCGGAGCGCACCGAGCTTGTCGCAGATGGCGAGGATGTTGTGCTTCTCGTGCGTCGCGAAGCACACGTGGTGCATACGGGGGCCGTCACCGCCGGTCATCGCGGTGTCGTGCACGGTGGGCTTACGGCGCATCCACGCGGCGTACACGGTGCCGGCTTCGTCCTGGATGTCCTCCGTCACGCGGAAGCCGAGGTCCTGCATGAACTTGACGGCGCGCGGGACATCCGGGGTCACCTGGTTGAAGTGGTCGAGGCGCACGAGCTCGCCGGGGATGTGCACGTCGTAGCGCCAGCTCATCCGCTCGACGTGGTCTGTCTGGTGGAAGAACTCGATCGGAAAGCCCAGCGGATCGACGACGCGCACCGAATCGCCGATGCCCTTCACGAAGCCTTCGGGCGCGCGCCGCACGTCGCAGCCGAGCTCGCGGTAGAACGCTTCGGCGCGGTCGAGGTCGGCTGCCTCGCGCACCCGGTACGAGAACGCGGCGACGGCCGCGACAGCGCCCTTGCGCAGCACGAGATTGTGGTGGATGAACTCCTCCGTCGAACGGAGGTAGATCGCGGTGTCGTCCTCCTCGGTGACGTAGAGCCCGAGCACGTCGACGTAGAACTGCCGGGATGCCGCGAGGTCGGTCACCACGAGCTCCATGTACGCGCAGCGCAGGATGTCGGGCGGGGAGGCCAGCGGCGTCGCGATCGGGTTGTCCGTCTCGATCGGCGCCTCTTGGCTCACGAAGAAGCCGGAGGAGGTCTTCGTCATCTGGGAGCGTTCGGTCATCTCAGCATCCTTGCTTTCTGCCTGCGGTCGGATCAGTTCTTGCCGAAGGTGGGGTTGTGGACCTTGCCGAGCGTGATGTGCACGGCCTGCTGGTCGGTGTAGAAGTCGATCGAGCGATATCCGCCCTCGTGCCCGAGGCCGGAGGCCTTGACACCGCCGAACGGGGTGCGGAGGTCGCGCACGTTGTTCGAGTTCAGCCAGACCATTCCGGCTTCGACGGACTGCGCGAAGTTGTGCGCCCGCTTGAGATCGTTCGTCCAGACGTACGCGGCGAGGCCGTACTTCGTGTTGTTCGCGAGTGCGAGCGCCGCTTCGTCGGTGTCGAAGGGCGTGATCGCGACGACCGGACCGAAGATCTCCTCCTGGAAGATGCGGGCGTCGGGGGAGACGTCGGCGAACACCGTGGGGGCGACGAAGTTGCCGAATTCGAATCCCTCGGGCTGCCCGCCGCCGGCGACGAGGCGGCCCTCGCCCTTGCCGATCTCGACGTAGCTCATGACCTTCTCGAAGTGCTCGGGGTGAACGAGCGCGCCGACCTCGGTGGCGGGGTCGTGGGGGTACCCGACCTTGACGCGCTGCGCCTGCGCGGCGTAGCGCTCGACGAACTCGTCGTAGACCTCGCGCTGCACGAGGATGCGCGAGCCCGCGGTGCAGCGCTCGCCGTTCAGGGAGAAGACGCCGAAGATGGTGGCGTCGATCGCGGCATCCAGGTCGGCGTCGGCGAAGACGATCGCGGGGCTCTTGCCGCCGAGCTCCATCGACAGTCCCTTGAGGAACGGCGCGGCGTTGCCGAAGATGATCTGGCCCGTGCGGCTCTCGCCCGTGAAGGAGATGAGGGGCACATCGGGGTGCTTCACGAGAGCGTCGCCGGCGTCTTCGCCGAGCCCGTTGACGAGGTTGAAGACGCCCTGGGGGAGCCCCGCCTCTTCGAAGATCTCGGCCCAGAGGGATGCCGAGAGGGGAGTGAACTCGGCGGGCTTCAGCACCACCGTGTTGCCCGTCGCGAGCGCGGGTCCGAGCTTCCACGACTCGAGCATGAAAGGGGTGTTCCACGGCGTGATGAGCCCCGCGACACCGATCGGCTTGCGGTTGACGTAGTTGATCTGACGGCCGGGCACCTTGAACGTGTCGTCCGACTGCGCCACGATCAGGTCGGCGAAGAAGCGGAAGTTCTCGGCGGCGCGCCGGGCCTGGCCGAGCGCCTGCGTGATGGGCAGGCCGGAGTCGAACGACTCGAGTTCGGCGAGGCGCGCGTCGCGCGACTCCACGATGTCGGCGATCTTGTGCAGGATGCGCGAGCGCTCGCGCGGCAGCATGCGCGGCCACGGGCCGTCGGTGAAGGCGCGACGGGCGGCCGCGACGGCGAGGTCGATGTCGGCTTTCTTGCCCGCGGATGCCTGGACGTAGACCTCGTTCGAGACCGGCTCGAGGACGTCGAAGGTGTCTCCGTCCTGCGAGTCGACGAACGCGCCGTCGATGTAGTGCCGGATGCGGTCAGGGAGATCCGCCGGGACGTGGCGGACATCGAGCGCGGGAGAGGTGGTGTCGGTCATGGTGTCTCCGTCGTGGGTGTGGCTTCGTTGTGGCGGGCCTTGAGGAACGCGTCGAGCGTGCGCAGGCGGTGGTTGCGGGTGAACATCTCGAGCTCGTCGGCATCCGCCTCGGTGCGGATGAGTTCGAGGATCTGGTCGTGCTCCTCGACCGAGTGCCGCGGCCTGCTCGGGATCAGCGCGAAGCTCGTGTCACGCAGCCCCGCGAGCCGCGACCAGCCGCGGTCGACGAGGTCGAGGATGTGCGGATTGGGGCAGCGATCGAAGAGCACGGCGTGGAAGCGCTGGTTGAGCTGCGTGTACGCGTACGGGTCGAAATCGTCGATGAGCCGGTGCATGCGCGCGTTGATCTCGGCGGCCTGAGCGAGGTCGTCAGCCGTGACGAAGGGGGCCGCGAGGCGAGTCGCGTAGCCCTCGACGAGGCTCAGGGTCTGCATCGTGTGGATGTAGGCCTCCTCGTCGACGACCGACACGCGGGCGCCGACGTTCTTCTCGAAGGTGACGAGGTGCTCGGCCTCGAGTCGGCGGATCGCCTCCCGCACCGGCACGACGCTCATGTCGAGCTCGGTCGCGATCGTTCCGAGGACGAGCCGGTACCCCGGTCCGTACTCGTGGTTCGCGATGCGTGCGCGGATCCAGTCGTAGGCGACCTCCGACTTGCTGCCGGTGGCGACGGGGGTCATGCGTCCGGCCCCTGGGTCTCGGCGTCGTACCTCGCCCGCCAGGTCTTGTTCATCGGGAAGAGCCCGTCGACAGGGTGTCCCTCGGCGACGCGGGCGGCGACCCAGGCATCCTCGACTTCCTGAGCGAGAGCCGCATCGACGACCTCCTCGGCGAGGCCGGGCGGGATCACGATGACGCCGTCGGCGTCGCCGACGATGATGTCGCCCGGCTGCACCGTCGTGCCCCCGCAGGCGATCGTGACGTCGTGATCCCACGGAACGTGCTTGCGGCCGAGGACCGCCGGGTGCGCGCCGACCGTGTACACGGGGATGCCGACGGCGGTGACCGCCTCGGCATCGCGCACCCCGCCGTCGGTGACGATGCCCGCCGCGCCCCGGGCGTGCGCGCGGATGGCGACGATGTCACCGAGCGTGCCCGATCCGGCCTCGCCGCGGGCTTCGATGACGATGACCTCGCCTGCGCCGACGGCGTCGAACGCGCGCTTCTGCGCGTTGTAGCCTCCGCCGTGGCTCGCGAACAGGTCTTCGCGACCGGGCACGAACCGCAGGGTCTTGGCCGTGCCGACGAGCTTCTGCTCGGGGTGCAGCGGCCGCACGCCGTCGATCGTGACGTTGTTGAGGCCGCGCTTGCGCAGCTGCTGGCTGAGCCCCGCGACCGGAACCCGCTCGAGCTTCGTGCGCAGTTCCGCACCGAGGGTGCTCTCGTTCGCGCCGAGGGTGCTCTCGCCGCGCGGCGCGAGTGCACCCTCGCGCGAAACGAGTGCACCCTCGGGTGACGCCGGCGGCAGGCCCGCCTCTGCGCGGGAGCCCCAGGCTTCTTCGCGCTGCGTGTCGTCGACCGCCGGGAGCGAGCCGACGGTCTCGTCGAACGCGATGTCGGCACCTGCGACGACGGTCGTCACGAGGCGTCCTGACGTCGCGCCGGATACCGGGGCATCCACCTCGACCTCGACGACGTCGCCGGGCACGATGACCGAGGACCCGGCGGGTGTGCCGGTGAGGATGACGTCGCCCGTCTCGAGCGTGAAGTGCTGTGAGAGGTCGGCGACGAACTGCGCGAGAGGGAAGAGGAGCCCCGCGGTCGTGTCGTCCTGACGGATCTCGCCGTTGACCCACGTCCGCACACGGAGCGCTGCGGGGTCGACGGTGCGCGCGTCGATGAGGTGCGGGCCGATCGGCGTGTAGCCGTCGCCGCCCTTCGAACGCACGTTGGAGCCCTTGTCGTTCGCGCGCAGGTCGTACAGACCGAGATCGTTGGAGGCCGTGACCCAGGCCACGTGGTTCCACGCATCCGCGAGTCGCACGTGGCGCGCGGGCTCACCGATCACGAGCGCGATCTCTCCCTCGAACGCGAGCAGTTCGGTGCCGACGGGGCGTTCGATGACGCCGCCCGAGGCGGCGACCGAGCTGGATGCCTTGAAGAAGTAGGAGGGTGCGGCGGGCCGTCGGCCGCGCTGATCTGCGCGCGACACGTAGCTCAGGTGCACCGCGATGATCTTGCCCGGCCGACCGGGGAGACCCGCGTAGCGGTCGTCGGCGGCTGCGGCACCGGTGGTGTGGTCGTTGATCATGAGCTCCCTCGCCCTTGCGTCGTATTCGAAATCGTATATGATTGGCGAAGGGTGGGCAAGAGAAGCTTCCCGCCTTCGAGACGAAGACGTCACACCGACACTGGAGTCACACCCATGAGTGCGCAACACCCCGATCCCGCCGGATTCACCCCCACCGGCACCATCGCCACCCACGCCGATCGCCGCCGCGTCGTCTTCGCGACCGTCGTCGGAACGACCGTCGAGTGGTACGACTTCTTCATCTACGCGTCTGCGGCCGGACTCGTCTTCGGTCAGCTGTTCTTCGCGCCCGCCGGCGAGGGGTTCGCGCAGGTTCTTTCGTTCATCACGGTCGGCATCAGCTTCCTCTTCCGGCCGTTCGGCGCGTTCCTCGCGGGTCATTTCGGAGACAAGTACGGTCGCCGCGTCGTCCTCATGATCACCCTGATCCTCATGGGCATCGCGACGACGCTCGTCGGTCTCCTGCCGACGTACTCCGCGATCGGCATCGCGGCCCCGATCCTGCTGATCCTGCTCCGCATCCTGCAGGGCGTCTCTGCCGGCGGCGAGTGGGGCGGGGCGGTCCTCATGGCCGTCGAGCATGCGCCGCGCGCGAAGCGCGGCCTCTTCGGCGCGTCGCCGCAGATGGGTGTGCCGCTCGGTCTGCTCCTCGCGTCCGGCATCCTGACCCTCATGGCGCTGATCGCGCCCGGTGAGGCTTTCCTGCAGTGGGGCTGGCGCGTGCCGTTCCTGCTGTCGTTCGTCCTCATCATCATCGGCTACTACGTTCGCCGCCGCGTCGAGGAGAGCCCGGTGTTCACCGAGCTCGCCGAGCGCAAGGAGGAGACGCGGATGCCGATCGTCCAGCTCTTCCGCAAGCACGCCCTGCTCGTGATCATCGCCGCGCTCGTCTTCGCGGGCAACAACGCGGTCGGCTACATGACCACCGGCGGGTACATCCAGCGCTACGCCACCGACCCCAAGGGCCCGATCGGCCTCGCTACAGCTGACGTGCTGGGCGCCGTCACCCTCTCGGCCGTCACGTGGCTGCTGTTCACGTTCCTGTCGGGGTGGATCTCCGACCGCATCGGTCGGCGCACGACCTACATCGCGGGCTGGATCATGCAGCTCCTCGGTGTCTTCCTCCTGTTCCCGCTCGTGAACACGGGTTCGATCGTCATGCTGACCCTCGGCCTCGTGATCCTCACCGTCGGCCTCGGCTTCACGTACGGGCCGCAGGCGGCGCTGTATGCGGAGCTCTTCCCGGCATCCATCCGCTTCTCGGGCGTCTCGATCTCGTACGCGATCGGTGCGATCCTCGGCGGCGCGTTCGCTCCGACGATCGCGCAGGCGATCGTGCAGGCGACCGGTTCCACGGTCGGCGTCACGTGGTACCTCGCCGGCATGACGGCGCTCGGCCTCATCGCCACGCTGCTGCTGCGCGACCGCAGTGGCATCCCGCTCGGGCCCGACCACGAGACCGAGCAGGCGAAGAGTCCGATCTACGGAGTCGCGCAGGCCTGATGGAGATGAGGGGATGCCGGGGCGTGCGCCTCGGCATCCCCTCGCGCGTTCGCGCCGGGCGCGCGGCTCAGCCGCCGAGCGCGCCGCGGATCGCCGCGGCGGAGAGCTCGAGCCGTGCCGCGAGCACAGCCGGGTCGGTGCCCGTGCCGACATGGACGACGGCGATCGCCGCGGGGCGGTGCGGGCGCTGCGAGCCGCCGAGTCGCAGCGGCACCGCGACGGCCTGAACCGTCGGGATCACCTCGTCGTGGCTCGTCGCGTAGCCGCGTTCGCGCGCCTCGGCGATCTGGGCGCGCAGCGCGGGTGCCGGGTCGACGGGCCACTCGCCCTCGGGGAGTGCCGCGAGGATCGCCTTGCTCGGCGCGCCCACCGTGATCGCATGCCGCGCCCCGGGCCGCTGCGCGACCGACGCGATCGCGTGGCGCGGCTCCACGCTCGCGAGGGTGACGCACTCCTCGCGGTCGAGGACCGCGAGGAAGCATGTCATGCCGAGTTCGTTGGCCACCGCGGTCAACTCGGGGAGCGCCTCGGCCTGCAGATCGTGCGCGACGCCCGCCGCGAGCGCCGCGATCCGCGCGCCCAGAGCGAGCCGCCCGCTGGCGTCGCGGGAGACGAGGGCGTGGTCCTCGAGCGTTCGCAGCAGGCGGTAGGCGATCGAGCGGTGCACCCCCAGCTCGGCCGCGACCTCGTCGATCGTGAGGGGCGTGCGCGCGTCGGAGAGGATCTCCAGGATCCGGATGCCGCGACTGAGCGTCTGCGAGGCGGGTGCTTGTGTCATGGCATCCTTTTCGTATACGATCTGTTCAATAGTAGAACGTTGTGTTCTAATATAGAACACATGCTCCGCGACAGCAACCCTCGACATCGCCGTCCGAGGAAGGGATCGACAACGATGCAGTTCCACCACCACGGGTACGTCTCAGCCGACCCGCGCGTCCAGTCCGCTGCCGGAACCGGGATCGACCGCCCCGTGGAGGTTCCCGACGAGGTCGACGTCCTGATCGTCGGATCCGGTCCCGCGGGCATGCTGCTCGCGGCCCAGCTCTCGCAGTATCCCGGTGTCGTGACGCGCATCGTCGAACGCCGCGACGGGCGTCTCGCGATCGGCCAAGCCGACGGCATCCAGCCGCGCAGCGTCGAGACGTTCCAGGCCTTCGGCTTCGCGGAGCGGATCGTCGCCGAGGCGTACAACATCGGCTGGATGAACTTCTGGGGCCCCGACCCCGCCGATCCGAGCCGTATCGTCCGGCGCTCGCGCACAGCCGATTACGCGTACGACATCAGCGAGTTCCCGCACCTCATCGTCAACCAGGCCCGTGTGCTCGACTACTTCGCCGAGGCCGCCGCGCACGGCCCAGGCCGCATCGCGCCGGATTACGGGGTCGAGTTCCTCGGACTCACCGTGCCGGGCGACGAGAGCGCCCCCGTCGAGGTGCGCCTGAAGGATGCCGACGGCACCGAGCGCACGATCCGCGCCCGCTACGTCGTCGGCTGCGACGGCGCACGCAGTCGCGTTCGCGCGGAGATCGGGCGTGTGCACGTCGGCGACATCTCGCAGCACGCGTGGGGCGTCATGGACGTGCTCGTCGAGACCGACTTCCCCGACTGGCGCATCAAGTGCGCGATCAACGCCGAGGCGGGCAACATCCTGCACATCCCGCGCGAGGGCGGCTACCTCAGTCGCGTGTACGTCGACCTCGGCGCGGTCGCCGCAGACGACGACCACCGCGTGCGGCAGACGCCGATCGAGGAGATCATCCGCCGCGCGAACGAGATCCTCCACCCCTACACGCTCGACGTGCGGGAGGTCGCCTGGCACAGCGTCTACGAGGTCGGCCACCGGGTCACCGACGGCTTCGACGACGCGCACGGCACCGACCGCCTCCCGCGGGTCTTCCTCACCGGCGATGCATGCCACACCCACAGCGCGAAGGCGGGGCAGGGGATGAACGTCTCGATGCAGGACGGCTTCAACCTCGGATGGAAGCTCGGCTCGGTCGTGACGGGCCTCGCCCCGGCGTCCCTCCTGTCGACGTATGCCGCCGAGCGTCGCCCGGTCGCCCAGCAGCTCATCGACTTCGACAAGGAGTGGTCGAGCCTCATGGCGCGAAAGCCGGAAGAGATCAGCGACCCCGAAGACCTCGCGACCTACTACCTCGCGACAGCCGAGTTCCCGTCCGGATTCATGACGCAGTACGCGGCGGACGGGGGCATCGTCGCGGGGGCCGAGCATCAGGATCTCGCGACGGGATTCCCGATCGGCAAGCGCTTCAAGAGCGCCCCCGTCACGCTCGCGGCAGACGGCAACGTCGTGCACCTCGGGCATCACGCGAAGGCCGACGGCCGCTGGCGGATCTACGCCTTCGCGGATGCCGCGGGCACGGCGCTCGCCGACTTCGCGGCCTGGCTCGGCGACGCGCCGGATTCACCCGTCGTGCGGCACACGCCCGCCGGGGCGGACGTCGACGCCGTCTTCGACGCGAAGGTGATCTACCCGGGGGGCTATGACGAGATCGACGTCACGCGCGTGCCGGCGGTCTTCCGTCCGCGCACGGGTCCGCTGCACCTCACCGACTGGGAGAAGGTCTTCGCCGCCGCACCCAACCGCTGGAACGAGACCGACATCTTCGCCGAGCGTGGACTCTCACGAGACGGCGTCGTCGTGGTCGTCCGCCCCGACCAGTACGTCGCCGCCGTACTTCCGCTCGAGGCGACCGACGAACTGACCTCCTTCTTCGACGCCTGGTTGCTGCCGCAGGGCTGAGTCGGCTGCGCGGTCGCGCTCAGTCGACCTGGTCGACGCCGCGCAACCGCAGCTCGTCGATGTCGAGATGGCCCTCGATGCGTCGGACGACGAGGTCGTCGATCGTGCCCTCGCGCCGCAATCGCTGCAGCACGGCGCGCTTGCGGTCGAGCACCGCGAGGCGCAGTCGCGTCGCCTCCTCGTGTCGAGTGATCGGCGAGCGCTGGGTGAGGTCGATGTCGTCGCTCGTCGCGATCATCTCGAGCGGTGAGGTCGGCGAGGCCGCAGCCGCCACTCCGCCCTCGGCGGTGGGAGCCCTGCCGCCTGCGGCGTCGGGTGTCGCGAGCATGCTCTCGAGCTCGGCGATGGATGCCGCGTCGGCGCGGTTCTGCCGGGCGTAAGCGCGGGCGTTGGCGAGCTCGAGGTACTCGTAGGTCTCGCGACGCGCGCGGTCGCGCACCTCGTCGCTGATGCCGTGCTCGGCGGCGAGGTCGTCGAGCGCGGCGACAGCCGCGCCCGTGATCGTGCGCTGCGCCAGCTCGTACTCCTCCGCCGCGGTCTCATCCTGCGGCAGGCGCGCCCAGCGCACGATCGCGGGGAGGAGCGGCCCCTGCACGAGCAGGCTCAGCAGGATCACCCCGCCCGTCACGAACACGACGATGTCTCGGCCGGTGAGTTCGCCGATGCCCGCGATGGATGCCGGCACGGAAAGCGCGATCGCGAGCGAGACGGCGCCGCGGAACCCGGCGAACGTGTTGACGACGCGTGCCCGGTGATGGCCGAACCGCGGGGCTCCCGGCGGTCGGGAGAACGGCGCGGACAGGGTCTGGAACAGATACCGGACGACGATCAGCGCGACCCAGGTCGCGATCGTGATGGCGACGAGGATGCCGAGCTGTCGGGCCGGGACGTCGTGGACGACGTACTGCACTTCGAGCCCGATGAGCACGAACAACGCCCCGTTGAGCAGGTAGACGCCGAATGGCCACGCCGACAGCGCCTGGCGTCGTGACGTCGCGGTCGTGATGCGCGCGTGCGACCAGGCCACGATGAGTCCGGCGAAGACCACCGCCAGAACGCCCGAGGCGCCGATGATCTCCGCGAGCAGGAACGCGGCGAACGGCACGAGCAGGAGCGTGGTGTTGATGACGAGCGCGTGGCTCGCGCGCCGCAGCGCCAGGTAGGCCAACGCCGCCACCGCGATGCCGGCTGCGGCCCCGCCGAGGTACGAGAGGGCGATCATGCCCGTGATCGACCACCCTGTGACGTTCTCGCCGAGGGCGAGCGAGAGGGCGATCGCGTAGAGCACGAGCGCCGTTCCGTCGTTCGTCAGGCTCTCGGCCTTGAGCTTCATGAACATGCGCTCCGGGAGCAGGCGCCCGAGGGCGGCGACCGCTGTGGCATCCGGAGGCGCCACGGCGGCGCCGAGGAGGAGCGCCGTGTGGAAAGGCACCCCGAAGAGGGTCGCGATCCACGCCACGGCGAACGCCGACGCGACGACGAGGAGGGTCGACATCGGGACGATGTAGCGCAGCGATCGGCGGACGGCGCGCAGCGACGTCGTGAGGCTCTCCCAGAAGAGCATCACCGGCAGGAAGAGGAGAAGCACGGTCTCGGGCGGCAGTTGGATGTCGCGCAGCGCCGGGACGAACCCGAGCAGCAGCCCGATGACGACGAGCACGAGGGGAGTCGCGATCCGCAGGCGCGGCGCGAGCACCGTCCCGACCAGAATCGCGAGCCCCAGCAGGACCGTGACTTCGAGACCTTCCATGGCATCCCTCCCCATCCACACTCAGTGTGCGCTCAGGGATCAGCGTTCTGCCAGGCTCTCGCATTCCCCGCCGGGTCGTGCGCGGCGCCGGCGGGCCCGCCGAAGAAGCCGGGCGTCAGGAGTTCACGCGGATGATCTCCTGCTGATACGGCGCGATGACGTCTCCCGAGATACGGCAGTCGAGGAGGAGATACGGCCGCTCGGATGCCGGGGTGGCTGTCCACTCGGCGAGCGCGTCGAGGTCGGCGAGGGTGCGGACGACCACTCCCCGGGCGCCCACGGATGCGGCGAGACCGGCGAAGTCGACCTCGGGGATCAGCATGGGCTCGCGGGCCAGGCCCTGCAGGCCGTAAAGGTTGACCTCGGCGCCGTAGGCCGCGTCGTTCCACACGACGGCGAGGCCGCGACCCCCCGCGACGCGCACCGCCGACTCGAGATCCGCGAGAGCCATGAGTCCGCCGCCGTCGCCCGTGGAGAGGACGACCGTGGCCTCGGGCTTGGCGAGTGCGGCGCCGGGGACCGACGGGAACCCGAGGCCGATCGACTGATAGGCGGTGCCGACCATCATCATGCGATCGGGCGAGGCGACCGGCCAGTACATGTTCGCCCAGCCGAGAAAGTGGCCGCCGTCGGTCACGACGACGCGGTCGCGCGTCGAGGCATCCGACTCCATCAGCTCACCGATCCGCACCGCGACCGAGCGCGGGTCGAGGCGGCCGTCGGGCGCGAGGGCGTCCCCGGTTTCGCGGGTGCGGGTGGCGGCGACCTCGTCGGCGGTGAGCCAGCGCTCGCGGATCGACCCGTGCGCCAGGCGCTCGAGCAGCGCCTCCGCGACGACGCGCGCATCGCCGCGCACGAAGCCGCCCACGTGCGGATGGGTCGCCGCGGGGGCGATGTCGATCTGGACGACGCGCGTGCCGGGTGAGAAGAGCTGCCCGAAGCGCACCGTGAACTGATTGAGGCCGGCACCGAAGACGACCGCGACGTCGGCGGTGCCGATGAGCTCCATCGCGGCCTCGGCGCCGAAACCGCCTGTGACGCCGAGGTCGAACTCGGGGCGGGGGAAGATCCCGCGCCCGAGCGCGGTCGTCGCGGTGACCGCCCCCGTCGCGTCGGCGAGGCGGCCGAGCGCGTCACCCGCGCCGGCGAGCCACGCGCCGCGGCCCGCGAGAAGGACCGGACGCTCGGCGGATGCCAGCGCGCGGGCGAGCTCGTCGACGGCCGCGGCGGCGAACGGCGACGCCGGGGCGAGTGGCTCAGGAAGGTGCGGTTCGGGGAGCGCTGCGGCAGCAGGGACCGCCCCTGCGTCGAGCTTGGCGACGTCGTAGGGGATCGCGAGCACCGTGGGGACGCGGTAGGACAGGGCGTGCTCGATCGCGATGACGGTGGTCGCGGCGGCATCCGCTCGCCCGACGGTGTACGTGCGCGCACCGACGGCGGAGGCGAGCGCGATCTGGTCGACGTCCCACGGGCGGGGGCCGGAGGTCGGCTCGTCGCCGACGACGAGGATGAGCGGCATGTGCGCCTGCACGGCCTCGGCGAGGGCGGTCAGCGTGTTGGTGAAGCCTGCGCCGTACGTCGCGGTCGCCGCGGCGAGGCGTCCCGACGCGCGGAAGTAGGCGTCGGCGGCGACGACGCCGCCCGCCTCGTGGCGCATCGCGGTGTACTGCACGTCGGTGGAACGCTCGAGAGCGTCGAGGAAGTGCGCGTTGCCGTTGCCCATGACACCGAAGACGTGGTCGACGTGGCGGGCGAGGGTCTGGGCGACGTGCGCGGAGACGGTGGGCATGGGGGCTCCTGGGAGGCGAGGACGGTGAGAGATTCCGTATATGTCTCGCGTGCCCCTTTTTCGAGCACCGGCGCGCGTCATCGCGCGCCGGACCCTCCGATTGTAGCGAGGGCGGCCGCCGCCCTGCGCCTCCCCGTGCGGTGTCGGCGGGGCGGGCCATGATGGGGTGATGGATGTCCACGAGCTCCGTGCGGCGCGGCTGCGCGCCCATCGCCTGACGGCGCCCGCGACGAGCGTCGGCGAGGCGGCCGCGCACATGCTGGCCGTCCAGGCGCAGGAGTTCTGGGGCGGCAGATGGGCGCTCGGGGCGCGCGCGGCCGGCGCGCCGACCCTCTCCGATGTCGATGCGGCGTTCGACGCCGGCGCTCTCGTGCGCACGTGGACGCAGCGTGGCACGATCCACATCATCCCCGCCGTCGACCTCGCGTGGGTGCTGTCGGTGACGAGTGATCGCCAGCAGCGCTCCGTGCCCGGGCGGCTGCGCGAGCTCGGCATCGACGACGACCTGCTCGCCCGCGCCGAACGCGTCGCGCGCGACGCCCTCCGGGGCGGGGAGCGGCTGACCCGCGCGGAGCTGTTCGACGTGTGGGATGCCGCGGGAATCGACCCGAACGGTCAGCGCGGCGTGCACGTGGTCCGCATGCTGTCGCTGCGGTCTGTTCTGGTGCACGGTCCGATCGTCTCCCGGGGCGACGGTGCGCCGACGCGGCAGCAGTATCTCGTCCTGGCCGACGAGTGGATCACGGCATCCGCCGCACCCGCCGATCCGCCGGCGGAGTTCTTCGTGCGCTACATCGAGGGGCACGGTCCCGCGACGGCGGACGATTTCGCGTGGTGGTCGGGGCTGCCGCTCGGAGTCGCCCGGGGCGCGGCCGCGGCATCCGCGACGCGCCTCGACGACCTCGGCGATGGAGTCTTCCAGGGGCAGCGGCCTCCCGCGGTCGACCCGGCTGTCCCGCGCGTTCTCGCGTTGCCGTCGTTCGAGGAGTCCTACCTGTCGTACCGCGATCGCACCGCCGGGATGCCGCCGGAGGTTGCGCGCGCGGTCGGCCCGGGCGCGAACGGCATGGTGCGTCCTCTCCTCGTCGCCGACGGCGAGATCATCGGCGTCTGGACGCACTCGCTCGCGGTCGGCCGACACGTGGACGACCCTGTGCCCGAGCTTCTCGTCCTCGGCGCGGCGACGAACGCCGAGGTCGCCGCAGCCCTCGACCGGTACCGCCGCTTCAACACCGGCTGACGGGCGCCGCGGTCAAGCGAACAGCCCCGCGCCGATGTATGACCCTTTCGCGGCGCCCGGTGGAACCGCCCACAGGCCCGACCCGATGTGGGTCACATACTCGTTCATGAGGTCGGTCGACAGCGCTTTCTGCAGTCCGATGAACTGCGCGGGGGAGCGCTGGTAGGAGAGGAAGAACAGGCCGGCGTCGAGACGCCCGAGCTCCGTGTTGCCGTCGACGTAGTTGTAGCCGCGCCGAAGGATGCGCGTCCCGTCGTTGAAGTCGGGGTGTGCGAGGCGGACGTGACTGCGCGCGTCGATCGCCGTCGAGCCGGAGGCGGACGACGCCGTCGAGGTCGCAGCGAAGTCGGGTTCGGTCTGCTCCGAACCCCCCGACAGCGGGGCTCCCTCGCCCTTGTCGCGCCCGACGACGCGTTCCTGCTCTATCAGGCGCACGCGGTCCCACACCTCGAGGTGCATCGCGATCTTCCGTGCCACGAGGTACGAGCCGCCCGTCAGCCAGGACGGCTCGTCGGCAGAGCCCACCCAGACGTGCTCCTCGAGGGCGGCGGTGTCGTCGGCGAGGATGTTCGCCGTGCCGTCCTTGAATCCGAAGAGGTTCCGGGGCGTCGCCTGCGCGGCCGTCGTCCTGGACGTCTTGCCGAAGCCGAGCTGCGACCAGCGCAGCTTCGCTCGCCCGAAGGCGATCCGACTGAGGTTGCGCACGGCGTGGACGGCCACCTGGGGGTCGTCGGCGCACGCTTGGACGAACAGGTCGCCGCCCGAGTTCTGCGGGTTCAGGTCGTCGCCGAGGAAGGGCGGAAGCTTCTCGAGCAGCGGGGGCCGCTGCCCGGCGATCCCGTAGCGGTCCTCTCCCGTCTCGGTCTGGAAGAGCGTCGGGCCGAACCCGATCGTGATCGTCAGACCGTTCGCCGGCAGCCCCAGTGCTTCACCGGTGTCGTCCGGGGGAGCTTCGGGCGAACCGCCCACGGCGCCGGTCGCGCTCACGTCGAGTCCCTGCGACATGCGCGCTGCGGCGTACGACCAGTCCTGCAGCAGCTCGATGAGGTCGTCGCGGTTGGTGCGCGCCGCCATGTCGAACGCCGCGAAGTGCAGGTGATCCTGGACAGGAGTGGTGATCCCCGCCTGGTGCGCGCCGAAGAACGGGAAGACGGATGCCGCGGCATCCGCACCGCGACTGCGCCCGACGGCGACGCCCGCCGTCGACCCGGCGCCAGCGCCCAGGGCCAGCCCCGCAGCGCCCACGCCGGCGGCGAGGCCCAGCAGTCCGCGTCGGCTGAGGCCCGGTACCGGTGCGGGTACCGGTGCGGGCGACTCTCCGGCCGGGCCTGTGGCCGCGGCATCCGTCTCGTTCGTCATCACTCCAGAATGGTCGACGTCAGCTGGGAGAGCGGCTCGGCGAGCGCGTTGATGAGATCAGTGAATTCGCGCTTGTCGGCATCGGTGAGCTCCCCGTAGGCGACGAAGCCGGCGCCGAGCGACCCGTGCGTCGCGAGCGACGCGTCGAGGTCGTCGTACCCCTGCTGGATCTTCGTCACGAGGGCTGCGCCCTTCTCTCCGGATGCCGTGGCGAAGTCGTGAACGAGGGAGAAGGCCATCTTCGAGCCCTCGACGTTCGCGGCGAAGTCGTAGAGGTCGGTACCGCTCCACCAGTCCTCCTCGCCGGAGATCTTGCCGGTGGCCACCTCGTCGAGGAGTCCGATCGCACCGTTCGAGATGCCGCCGATCCCCTGTGCGGCGAGGGCGTCGGTGAAGTCCTGGGAGTGGACGTAGGTGTTCAGCTCGGCGACGTCGGCGACGAGCTGGTCGGCGTAGGACGCGCGCTCCGCCGGGGTCGACGGCTGCCAGTCCTTCCATGCCGGGGTCTCGCCGTCGGCGTTGAGGGCGTCCTGCGCGGGGACCCACAGGTCCTTCTCGATGCGGTGGAAGCCGGTCCAGTCGAGCCCCTCGGCGACGGCGTCCACTTCGCGGTAATCGATGCGCGGGTCGAGGTCGCCGAGCGATTCCGCCACGGGTTCGATGCGCTCGTAGAACGCGCGGGTGGTCGGGAAGAGGTTCCTCGCCGTGGCGTCGTCGCCGGCGGCGTACGCCGTCGTGAACGCGTCGACCGCCGGCACGAGCTGCTCGACCTGGTCCTTCACGAACGCGGCGTAGAGATCGATGGCCTTCTGCTTCTGCTCGGCGTCGTCGCCGGTCGCGGCGATCTTCTCGCCCGACACGGTGAACGACGCCTTGCCGACGCCTTCGCCGACCATGCCGGGCTTGCAGAGCGTGTAGTAGTCGCCCGGCTGGGCGACGACGGTGAGACTGCGCGAGGCACCGGGGGCGATGTTCTCCACTTCGCCCACGATGCGCAGGCCGTCATCGGCGAGCAGGTAGAACTCGCTCACGTCCGATCCGGCGTTCGTGACGTCGAAGGTCAGCGTGCCGCTCGTGGCCGTCGCCGTCGACACATCGCAGGCGCTGTCGGTCGAGGAGACCGTGAGGGCCCCGGATGCCGCGGCATCCGTCTTCGCGACGCAGCCCGCGAGGGCGAGGGCGAGAATCCCCGCGCTCGCGACGGCGGCCAGGGTGCGGGTCGGGGTCATGATGCTCCTTGCGGATGAGGGATGGAGGGGTCGGGTTGTGCGGCCACCTGCCGCCCGACGGTCGTCGTCGGCCGGCGACGGAGCCCGCGCACGAAGATCGTGCCGACGACCGCGAGGTAGAGCACCCACGCGATGACCTGGAGCCAGGTCATCTGCGGCATGAAGCCGATCGTCGCCTGGAGGAGCGCGGCGAGAGGGGATGTCGGCGGGATCGCCGCGCGCAGATCGAACGCCCAGCCGAACGGGAATGCCGCCCATCCGGTCGCGACGGCTCCGGTGGCGTCGATCGGGGCGAGGGCCGTGAACGGGCCGGGAAGGGCGCCGGCCTCCTGCAGGTCGTGGATCGCGTACGCGAGCACCCCGGCCGCGACGACGACGAGGAAGGCGCCGGTCCACGCGAAGAAGACGCGGAGGTCGACGCGCACCATGCCGCGGGCGAGCAGCCACCCGAGCACGACCGCGGCGGCGAGGCCGAGCAGAGCGCCGAGGAGCGTCGAGGGCGTGTCGCCGAACGACTGCACCATCGACCACAGCAGCAGGGTCGTCTCGATGCCCTCGCGCGCGACGGAGATGAACCCGATCGCCACGATGGCCCAGGCGCCGCCGGTGGACAGTGCGCGGTCGATTCCGCCCTCGAGCGTGCGCTTCATCGTGCGCGCCGTCTTCTGCATCCAGAAGATCATCCAGGTCACCATCGCGACGGTGAGGAGGGAGAGGATGCCGCCGAGGAGCTCCTGCGCCTCGAAGGTCAGCGCGTACGAGCCGAACGTGAGAACCGCCCCGATGCCGAGGGCGAGGGCGACGGCGAGAGCGATGCCCGCCCACATGCGGGGGAGGACGTCACGGCGGCCGATCCGGGTCAGGTAGGCGACGAGAATGCCGACGACGAGGGCGGCTTCGAGGCCTTCGCGGAGGCCGATCAGGAAGGTGGCGAGCACGGGTATGGGTTTCGGGAGGATGGTTAGGTTAGGGGAACCTTAGGAGCGCATCGACAGTACACCCGCGCGCCCCTTCTCTCCAACACGAGTGCCCGCCGCGTTCGTCGGCATCCGTCCGCGCTCGGGCAATCGGCGCGCGCAATCCGACAATCGGCATCGAGGCCGGGTCCACACAATGAGATCAGCGGCCCTTCTCGCCGCGTGCCATTGCGAAGGAGACACCGATGTCCGACTCCCCGACCGTCCTCGACGAGACGACGCTGCTCGACCGGGTCACCGCGCCCGACGGCGAGGGTCGCTTTCAGGGCGCAGCTCGCGCCAACGGAACGAGGGCGCGCCTCCGTCGCGCGGTCGGCCTTCACCCGGCCCAGCGGCCCAGGGCGTGCCCTACTCCTCCGCGTGCCGGTCGAGGAAGGCGTAGACCTCGCCGTCGTCGACGCCGGGGAAGGCCCCGCGCGGCAGCGGCGAGAACATCTGCATGTGCACGCGCGCGCTCGGCCAGGCCTTGCCGTCCCAGCGGTTCGTGAGCTCGGCATCCGGCCGGCGGCAGCACGCTTCGTCGGGGCAGGTCGACGTCGCCCGCTTCTGGGTCTCACGACCACGGAACCAGCGAGCGTCGTCGAAGGGGACGCCCACGGTGATCGAGAACTCGCCGCCTCCGGTCTTGCCGGTCTGGCTCGAGCACCAGAACGTCCCGGCGGGCGTGTCGGTGTACTGGTAGTGCTCCACGGTGCGGTTCTGCTCGCCGAATGCGGCGCGGGCGGCGAAGCGCCGGCACACGATCTGGCCCTCGACCGAGCCGGTGACATCCATCGGCAGCGGCAGGTCGTCGTTCTCGTAGACGCGATTGATCGCGCCGGCACCGTCGACGCGCAGGAAATGCAGGCGGATGCCGAGGTGTTCCGTGAGGAGGTTCGTCATGCGCATCGCCGCAGCTTCGTGCGTGACGCCGAAAGCGTCGCGGAAGTCCTCGACGGCGAGGTCGCGATCCTTCTTCGCCTGAGAGAGGAAGGAGACCGCCGCGGTCTCCGGCAGCAGACAGCATGCCGCGTAGTAGTTGATCTCGAGGCGCTGCTCGAGGAAGTCGGCGTAGTCGGTGGGCGGCGTATGCCCGAGCAGGCGGTGTGCCATCGCCTGCAACGCCATCGAGCGCAGGCCATGCCCGCCGGGGATGGACGCCGGGGGCAGGTAGATCCGTCCGTTCTCGAGGTCGGTGACCGAGCGCGCCGAATGCGGCAGATCGTCGACGTAGATGAGCTCGAACCCGAGCTGCTGGGCCATGATGCTCACGGTGCGGTGCGTGAGCGCACCCGAGGTGTGCCCGGCGGCGCGCAGCTGCTTCTCCGCGAGCTGCTCGATCTCGGGCAGATAGTTGTTCCGCTCGCGCATCCGCAGGCGCAGCTCGGTGTTGGCGCGGCGCGCCTCCTCGGGCGTCGCGATCGCCTCGCGTTCGCGGCGCTGCAGTTCGCGGTGAAGCCCGAGGACGGCCTCGATCGTCTCGTCGGAGGTCGTCTTCGTGACACGCACGGGTGGGATGCCGAGGCGTCGGAACACCGGCGAGCCCTGCGCCCGTTCGAGGTCGAGCTCGAGTGCGGCGCGTCGGTTCGGGGGTTCGGGGGAGAGGAGGTCGGTCACGTCCGTGCCCGTCGCCTGAGCGATCGCCTGCAGCAGCGAGAGCTTGGGCTCGCGCTTGCCGTTCTCGATGAGGCTCAGCTGGCTGCCCGCGACACCCACGATCGCGCCGAGTTCGTCGAGGGTCAGCGCGTGCGCGACGCGGTGGTGGCGGATGCGGTGGCCGAGTGTCGAGAGTTCGAGGGCGGAGGCAGGCATTCCTTGAGTATAGCGAAAGAATCAGGATTCTTGACGACGCTCCTCGGGGTAAACGGTGGGGAAAGCGGCGCAAAGTGGAACAAGACCACTCGCTTGAAGGAGCTGACATGGCCATCGCCGACCTGTTCACCCGCCCCACCGCCGATTCCCTGGACGGCACCTCGCAGGAGGCGTCGGCCTCCCGCTCCCCGGGCGGCCGACCCGCGCTCGCCGGCGCAGGCCTGGAGGAACTCGCCGCGTGGGTGGACGAGATCGCCGCGCTCACGCAGCCCGCGCGCATCCACTGGGTCGACGGTTCGCGCGCCGAGAACGAGGCTCTCCTGCGCCAGCAGGTCGACGAGGGCAAGCTCATCAAACTGAACCCCGAGTGGCGGCCGGGTTCATACCTCGCGCGCTCGCACCCGAGCGACGTGGCCCGCACGGAGGGGCGCACCTTCATCGCCTCCGAGCGTGAAGAGGACGCCGGCCCCACCAACAACTGGGCGAGCCCCGCCGAGATGCGGGCGACCCTCACGCCGCTCTTCGAGGGGTCGATGCGCGGGCGCACGATGTACGTCGTCCCGTTCTCGATGGGCGCCGTCGGCGGCCCGCTGTCGCACATCGGCGTGCAGATCACCGACTCCGCCTACGCGGTCACCTCGATCGGCATCATGACCCGCGTCGGCACGGAGGTCCTCGAGCAGATCGCCGCGGGCAAGCCCTGGGTCAAGACCGTGCACACGGTCGGCGCGCCCCTCGAGCCCGGCCAGGCGGATGCCGCCTGGCCCTGCAACGACGAGAAGTACATCGTGCACTACCCCGACACCCTCGAGGTGTGGTCGTTCGGGTCGGGCTACGGCGGCAACGCCATCCTCGCGAAGAAGTGCTTCGCCCTCCGCATCGCGTCGGTCATCGGTCGTGACGAGGGGTGGCTCGCCGAGCACATGCTGCTCATCCGCGTCATCTCGCCCGAGGGGCAGAAGTACCACCTCGCCGCCGCTTTCCCCTCGGCGTGCGGCAAGACCAACCTTGCGATGCTGCGGCCCACGATCCCCGGCTGGCGCGTCGAGACTCTCGGCGACGACATCGCGTGGCTGCGCCCGGGCGAGGACGGCCGCCTGTGGGCGATCAACCCCGAGGCGGGCTTCTTCGGCGTCGCGCCGGGCACCGGCGAGTCGACCAACGTCACGGCCGTCGAGACCCTCTGGGGCAACACGATCTTCACGAACGTCGCGCTTCGGCCCGACGGAGACGTCTGGTGGGAGGGACTGACCGACGACGTTCCGGCCGAGCTCACCGACTGGGAGGGCAAGCCCTGGACCCCGGCGTCCGGCCGGCCCGCCGCGCACCCGAACTCGCGCTTCACGGTCAGTGCCGCGCAGTGCCCGCAGATCGCCCCGGACTGGGACGCTCCCGAGGGGGTGCCGCTCGACGGCATCCTGTTCGGCGGTCGCCGCGCGACCAACGTGCCGTTGGTCGTCGAGGCCACCGACTGGACGCACGGTGTCTTCCTCGGCTCGAACATCTCGTCGGAGCGCACCGCGGCCGCGGAGGGAACGGTAGGGGAACTGCGTCGCGACCCGTTCGCGATGCTGCCCTTCTGCGGCTACAACATGGCCGACTACTTCGGACACTGGCTCAAGGTCGGGCAGCAGCTGCGGTTCGATCGCGCTCCGCGTGTGTTCCAGGTGAACTGGTTCCGCAAGGGCGAGGGCGGCAAGTTCCTGTGGCCCGGGTTCGGCGACAACGCACGCGTGATCGACTGGATCATCCGCCGTATCGAAGGCAAGGTGTCCGCCGTCGACAGCCCGATCGGCCGCCTCCCCGAGACGAGCGACCTGAACCTCGACGGCATCGACGTCCCGCAGGAGGATCTCGACGCGCTCTTCGAGGTCGACCCCGAGCTGTGGCTGCAAGAGACCGATCTCACCGAGGACTTCTACCGCACCTTCGACGGCCGGGTCCCCGCTGCGCTGTACGCGGAGCTCGCCGCCCTGCGTTACCGCTTGAAGCTCGCGCAGTCCGCCTGAGCGTCGGCCGAATCGGAGATACGCAGCAGAATCGGATGCCTCGGCGCGAGGCATCCGATTCTGTTCGCGCCATCCGAATCCGCGGGTTGGCGGGTGGGGGTCACACGAGCAACTGGTGCCGGGCGAGCTCCCGGTACAGCGGCACCGACGCGACGAGCTCTGCGTGCGTTCCCTGCCCGACGACCTCACCGCCGTCGAGCACGATGATGAGGTCGCTGTCGACGACGGTGGACAGCCGGTGCGCGATCACGACGAGAGTGCGTCCAGCCGCGACCGCGTCGATCGCCTCGCGCATGCGCTGCTCGTTGAGGCCGTCGAGCGAGGACGTTGACTCGTCGAGGAGCAGGATGGGGGGCGCGGCCAGCAGCGCCCGCGCGATCGCGAGCCGCTGACGCTCGCCGCCGGAGAGCATGACGCCCGCCTCGCCCACGGGGGCGTCGAGACGGAGCGGTGAGCGCTCCAGCACATCGCCGAGGTTCACGACACGCAGGACGCGCTCGCACGCCGCATCCGTTGCCGTCGGCGCCGCGAGTCGCAGGTTGTCGCCGATCGTGCCGGCGAGGGTGGGTGCGTCCTGTTCGACGTATCCGAGCTGCGCGCGCAGGCGTGCGCGATCGACGCGGCGGATGTCGGTGCCGTCGAGCAGGACCGCGCCGGCGTCCGGATCGTAGAAGCGTTCGATGAGGGCGAGCGTCGTCGACTTGCCCGCCCCCGACGGCCCGACGAGGGCCACGCGCGCTCCGCGCGGCACGGCGAATGACACACCCCGGAGCACCTCTCCGCCTGCTGCGGCGACCGGAACGACGTCCGCGTGCACATCGGCGAGGGTCCGCAATGCCTCCTGTTCGGCGTTGCGGCGGGCGTCGACGACGGCGTCGGGGTAGCGGAACCGGACGTCCCGGAACTCGATGGCGGGAGCGTCGCGCGTCGCGAGCAGGTCGCCCACCGTCTGCACGGGACCGGTGAGATCGGCGTCGGCGCGGCGGGCCGCCTCGACACGGGCGGCGACCTCGGCATCCGTCGCCGTCTCGGTGGGCAGATCGAGCACCTCCTGGATGCGGCCGAGGGCGCCGAGCGCCTGGTTGACGGAGGTGATGGCGCCGAAGAACGATCCGAGCGGCTGGACGAGGAAGAAGAGGAACATCACGAACGTGACGAGCTGGGCGATCGTGAGGGCACCGGAGGCCACGCGGAACCCGCCCACCCCGAGGACGACGAGCAGCGACAGCTGCAGGGCGATACCGGCGATCGGCACGATGAACGCCGACGCCTTCGCGACCTGCACGCCGGCGTCGTAGGCGCCGCGCGCCGTCTCTTCGATCGCGGCCTGCTCGCGGCCCGAGGCTCCCGCGGCGCGGATCGTGCGGATAGAACCGACGGCGCGCTCGACGCCCGACGCGAGCTCGCCGACACGTTCTTGCTGCACCGTGGTCGCGCGGCGGATCCGGCCCGCGAGCGCCCCGACGACCGCGACCGATGCGCCGACGACGACGAGGATCAGGAGAAGAAGCAGCGGGTCGATGACGAGCATCGCGACGACGGCTCCGACGAAGATCAGCGCGTTGCCGATCGAGTCGGCGAGGCCCTGCGTGAGCACGGCGTACAGGAGCGTCGTGTCGGTGCCGACGCGCGAGACGAGATCGCCCGTGCGCCGGGCGTCGTACTCCTTCACCGGCAGATGCAGCAGCTGCGCGACGAGGCGCCGCCGGCTCGAGTAGACGACCGCCGTACCGGTGCGCTGCAGGAGGAAGTGCTGGATGCCGCTGATCACCGAGCCCGCGACGACGAGGCCCACGAGCACCCAGACGAGCGTGCCGAGCGCGTCGCCCGCCTGCACCCGCTGGATGACCTGGCCGACGACCAGCGGCTGCGCGAGCGTCGCCGCGGCGGCCAGGATGCTGAGGAACGCAACGAGGACGAGCACGCCCTTCTGCTCGAAGACGAACGGGAGGAGCTGCCGCAGGCTCGCACGCGGTCCGTCCCCCTTTCCGAAGCGCGGGCGGCGGGTGCGGGTGGTGCTGGACATGTGACCTTCCGGAGCGGCGGGGTAGCTCTATCTTCTCGCGTGCTTCTTGTGCGCCGCCTGACGGCTGAGACCCGTCGCGTCGGCGCCGCAACGTCGCGTCGCGCGGGAGCGGTCGCGGCTCAGTCCGCGAGCTCCGCCGCCCAGGGCAGGTCGGCCCCGGTCCGGCTCACGGTGACGGCGGCCGCCGCCACCGCGTGCTTACCGATCGCCGCGAGATCGTCGCCGTCGAGCTCGGCGCCGGAGCGGATCGCGGACTCGGCCAGGAGCGATGCCATGAAGGTGTCTCCCGCGCCGATCGTGTCCACGACCTCGACGCGGGGGGCCGTGACCTCCACGCGGTGCTCGCGCGTCGAGAGGGTGGCGCCGTCGCCGCCGCGCGTGACCGCAACGAGGTTCGGCCCGAGCGCGAGGATCGCGTCGATGACGGCATCCACGCTCTCGATCGCGAAGAGGTACGCGGCGTCCTCGTCGCTGAGTTTCACCACAGCGGCACGCCGCGCGATCGCCTCGAAGCGGGCACGGGCGGCATCCGGATCTCCGACGAGGCCCGGGCGGATGTTGGGGTCGAACGTCACGATCGCGTCCGGATGCGTATCGAGGATCGCGGTCACCGCCTCCGCTCCCGGCTCGAGGAAGACGCCGAGCGATCCGGTGTGGATGACCGGGATCTCACCGACGGCGACGTCGCGCGGGACATCCCATGCGATGTCGAACTCGTAGGTCGCCGCGCCGCGCTCGTCGAGCGTTGCCCGTGCGGTCGAGGTCGCGCCGTCGTGGAAGGACTCCGGCAGGATGCCGACACCGGATGCCTCGAGGTGGCGCGCGATCGTGCGCCCGCGCTCGTCGCGGCCGAGCCGCGTGAGCAGTGCGGCACCCACCCCTCGGCGGGCGAGGCCGAGGGCGATGTTCGCGGGGCCCCCGCCGGGCGTCTCGACGGTGTCGGCCGCGGTGACCGTGATGTCCATGAGCGCCTCGCCGATCACGAGGACGGCGGGGGAGAGCGGTTCCGGCATTCGGGGGTCCTTTCGTCGTCGCCCATTCTGCCCGCTCCGCCGTGTCGGGACTTCCCGCTACCGTGGTGAGGTGCCTCAATCCGTCATTCGGGCGTCCGGTCTGACCAAGGCCTACACGGTCAAGGGAGGGAGCGATGTCCTCGCGGTCGACGGACTCGACTTCGACGTCGCACCCGGCGAGTCGTTTGGCCTCCTCGGCCCGAACGGCGCGGGCAAGTCCACGACGATGAAGATGATCGGGGCCGTCTCCGCGCGCACCGGAGGCGACCTCGAGATCCTCGGCCTCGATCCCGATCGTCACGGACCCGAGATCCGCTCGCGGCTGGGTGTCGTCCCGCAACAGGACAATCTCGACGGCGAACTGAATGCTCGCGAGAACCTCTACATCTACGGCCGCTACTTCGGTCTGCCGGGGCGCGTCTGCCAGCAGAAAGCCGATGAGCTGCTCGCCTTCGCGCAGCTGGAGGACAAGGCGAAGAGCAAGGTCGACCAGCTCTCAGGGGGCATGAAACGCCGACTCACGATCGCCCGCGGCCTCATCAACGATCCGCGCATCCTGCTCCTGGACGAACCCACGACCGGTCTCGACCCGCAGGCGCGCCATGTGCTGTGGGATCGGCTGTTCCGCCTCAAGGAGCGCGGTACGACCCTCGTTCTCACGACGCACTACATGGACGAGGCCGAGCAGCTCTGCGATCGGCTCATCGTCGTCGACAACGGCCGGATCATGGCCGAGGGCACTCCTTCCTCCCTCATCCGCGAGCACTCCAGCCGTGAGGTGCTCGAGGTGCGGTTCGGCTCCGACCGCAACGCGCAGGCCGCCGAGCGGCTGCAGGGGATCGGTGACCGCCTCGAGGTGCTGCCCGACCGCATCCTCATCTACACGATCGACGGTGAGGCGGCGCTGGAGCGCGTGACGGGCGTCGGCCTCGAGCCCCTCACCTCCCTTGTGCGCCGCTCCTCCCTCGAAGACGTGTTCCTCCGGCTCACCGGAAGGTCGCTGATCGAATGAGCGTGCCATCGTCCTCGTCGGCGGGCGCCGCGCCGGATGCCTCGTCGCATCCATCGCTCGACGATCTGCGCGCAGAGGCCATCGAGTGGGGCCGCCGCCCGCGCCGATTCGGCACCTGGTACGTCACCGAGCACATGGTGCGCGCGATGCGGGCGTACGGCTGGACGATCGTGGTCGGAGCCGTGGGGCAGCCGATTCTCTACCTGCTCGGCCTCGCGGTGGGGCTCGCGGCGCTCATCCGCGTGCCGATCGTCGATCACGGGAGCGAGGTCAGCTATCTGATGTTCGTGGCGCCGGCCCTCCTCGCGACGGCGACGATCTCGGTGGCGAGCGAGGAGATGACCTACCCGGTCATGGCGGGCTTCAAGTGGCGACGCTACTTCTACGGCTTCAACGCCTCGCCGTTGTCGAGCCCGCAGATCGCCAACGGTGTGATCGCCGGAGCCACGGCGCGGATGGTCGTCGCCGCCGCGGCCTACTATCTCATCGTGTGGCTCCTGCCGTTCGGAGCCGTCCCCCATCCCGCCACCGGGTGGCTCGCGATCGTCGCGGGTGTGCTCGCCGGGCTCGCGTTCGGTGTGCCCCTCATGGCGTATGCAGGGTCGATCGAGGACGACAAAGGGCAGTTCGCGCTCGTGCAGCGGTTCCTCTTCATGCCGATGTTCCTCTTCTCCGGAACCTTCTACCCCCTGGACTCCCTCCCGGTGTGGCTGCAGTGGATCGGCTGGATCTCTCCGCTGTGGCACGGCGCCGAGCTCGGACGCGTCGCGACGTACGGAGCAGGTGTCGCGCCCGCGATGATCGCGGTGCACCTCGGCTACCTGCTCGTGCTCACGGCGGCCGGATACCTCTGGGCGCGGAAGGTCTTCACCGAGAGGCTCGCGAAATGACCGCCTCGGCGACCGCGGCTGCGCGGGAGGTCCGTGGCGGCGGTGTCCGTGCGTTGTGGGCGGGCAACCCGCAGGCGGTGGTGCAGCGCGGGCTGATCGCCGCGCGCTCGTCGAGCTGGGCCGTAGTGCTGTCGGGCTTCTTCGAGCCCGTCTTCTACCTGGCATCCATGGGCATCGGGCTCGGGGCGCTGGTCGGCGACGTGCAGACGTCGCAAGGCATAGCCGTCAGCTACGCGGCGTTCATCGCGCCGGCGCTTCTCGCCGTGTCGGCGATGAACGGGGCGATCTACGACTCGACGTGGAACGTCTTCTTCCGCCTCAACTACGGTCGCCTCTACGAAGGCATGCTGGCGACGTCGCTGGGGCCTCTCGACGTCGCCCTCGGCGAGATCCTGTACGCGCTCCTGCGAGGACTCGCATACGCGACGGGCTTCATGATCATCATGCAGGTCCTCGGGCTGAACCTGGCGTGGACCGCGATCCTGGCCCTTCCCGCGGTGCTCCTCATCGCCTTCGGATTCGCGAGCCTCGGCATGGGCGTGACGAGCTACATGAAGACGTTCCAGCAGATGGACTGGATCAACTTCGTCCTGCTGCCGATGTTCCTGTTCTCCGCGACCTTCTACCCGATCAGCGTCTACCCGGAGTGGGTGCAGCACATCGTGATGGCGCTGCCGCTCTGGCACGGCGTCGAGCTCATCCGCGGGCTCACGACCGGCATCCTCAGCATCGACATGCTCTGGCACGTGCTGTACTACGTCGTGATGATCGCCGTCGGACTCGTCTTCACGACGCGGCGGCTGCGGGCGCTGTTCCTCGGCTGACCGGAAAGCGCGGGAGCGCGAAAAGGAGGGATGCCGCGCAGGCGGGCCCGCGCGGCATCCCTCTCATCTCTCGGCGTTGCTCAGAGCGAGCCGGTCTCACCGAGGCCGATGTTCGTCTCGTAGTCGACGTCCTTCGTCTCCTTGGAGAGCAGGAGGGCGATGAGGGTGAGCACCGCCGAGCCGCTCAGGTACAGACCGACGAGCCACGGCTGGCCGCCCGCGGCCGCCCAGAGGCCGACGGCGACGAGCGGGGCGAGCGCTGCGCCCAGGATCGACGAGACGTTGTACGAGATCGCCGACCCGGTGTAGCGCACGTTGGTCGGGAAGAGCTCCGGCAGCACCGCACCCATCGGACCGAAGGTCGCGCCCATCAGCATGAATCCGATGATGAGGAACGCCTGCGTGAGCGCGCCGGTGAACTTGTCATCGAGCTGAGGCATGAGGAAGACGTTGAACATCAGCCCGAAGACGGCGATGCCGACCGTGATCCAGATGAGGAGCTTCCGGCGACCGACGGTGTCGGCGATGGGGCCGGAGAGAAGGGTGAAGATGCCGAAGAACAGCACGCCGACGATCTGCATGATCACGAAATCCGTGTAGCCGAACCCGAGTCCCGGGACCGGGGCATCCGCGGCCTTCGTGCCGTACGAGAGGGTGAAGCTCGTCATCAGATAGAACAGCACGTAGGTCGCCAGCATGATGAACGTGCCGAGGATGAGGTTCTTGGTGTTGGTGCGGAACACCTCGCCGAGCGGGAACTTCCGGATGGCGCCGGTCTTCTCGGCCTTCGTGAACGTCTCCGACTCGACGAGCTTGAGGCGCACCCAGAGGCCGATGATCACCATCACGGCGGAGAAGAGGAACGGTACGCGCCACCCCCACGCGAGGAACGCCTCCGAGCGCTGCGCCGGCCCGTCGGGGTGGGGGAGGGCGAAGTTGATGAGAAGGAAGATCGTGTTCGCGATGATGAACCCGATCGGGGCGCCCAACTGCGGGAACGTGCCGTACCAGGCGCGCTTGCCCTTCGGAGCGTTCTCGGTCGCCACGAGCGCCGCTCCGGACCACTCGCCGCCGAGGGCGAACCCCTGGAACAGGCGCAGGACGAGCAGAAGCAGAGCAGCCCACCAGCCGATCTGGTCGAACGTGGGGAGGCATCCGATGAGGAACGTCGCGATCCCCATCGTCAGAAGCGATGCGACGAGGGTCGCCTTGCGGCCGAAGCGGTCACCGAAATGGCCGAAGACGACGGCGCCGATGGGCCGAGCGACCATCGCCGCGCCGAAGACGGCGAACGACGAGAGCAGCGCGGTCGTGTCGTTCCCGGTGGGGAAGAAGAGGATCGGAAAGACCAGGACGGCGGCCGTGGCGTAGACGTAGAAGTCGTAGAACTCGATGGTCGTGCCGACGAGGCTCGCGGTGATGACGCGAGAACGCGGGTTGGCGGGTGCAGCGCTGGCGGCGGGTGCGGAGGACATGGGAGGAGGAACTACCTAACGATGACGGGTCGTCGGTCCTCGTGGGACGCGCCGGTGGCGGGCGTCCGGGGCAGGGGTGGTGCGACGGGCGCGACGGCTGTGTGGGCACCGGGGGCGCCGGCGGTGTCCCGGCGCACGAGAGACGATCTTACGCCGCCCGCACCGCCCCGGCGCCGAAACGGCCCCCGCGCCCGTGCCGCCGGGCTCAGCGCCAGAGGACGGCGAGAGCGGCGTTGAGGAACGTCAGGATGCCGATCGACCAGAAGAGTGCGGGAGGAACCGAGCCGCTCTTGCGCTGAGGACCGGTGCCGATGCCGAGGAGCGCGCCGATCGCGAGCAGCACGACGAGCTTGACGCCGAGCTTCGTGTAGTTCAGCGAGTACTCGATGCCCCACGGCGCGGCGAGGGCGAGCCCCGCGACGGCGGCGATGACCATGCCCCAGGTCATCACGCGCGTGATGCGGCGCTGGCCGATCGCTTCGACGACCCACGCGCCGAACAGGATCGCGAAACCGGTCAGGTGGACGAGGACGACGGCGTGGCGCAGGATCTCCATACCCTCAGCCTATCTGAAGGCGAGGGTACGCGAACGGAAATCGCCTAGCGCGGCGGTACCGGCGGCACGGGTCGTCCGGGTCGTGCGCGGGTCAGCCGCGCAGATCGCGCAGGAGGAGCGCGGTGCGCAGCGCCGCATCGGCGGCCTCGGCGCCCTTATCCTCCTTCGAGCCGGGAAGTCCCGCGCGGTCGATGCCCTGCTGCTCGTCGTCGAGCGTCAGCACGCCGAAGCCGACGGGCTTGCCCGTGTCCAGCGCGACGCGGGTGAGTCCGTCGGTCGCGGCGGACGAGACGAACTCGAAGTGCGGGGTGCCACCCCGGATGATGACGCCGAGTGCGACCGCCGCGTCCGCCCCGGCATCCAGTGCCGCCTTCACGGCGACGGGCAGCTCGAACGAGCCCGGCACGCGGACGAGCCGCCAGTCGGCGCCGGATGCCTCGAGCACGCGCTCCGCTCCGGCGATGAGGCCGTCGGTGATGACGTCGTGCCACTGGCCCGCGACGATGACGACGCGCAGGCCGCCCGCGTCGACGGGGTGGGTCTCGGGGGCTCCGTGGCCGCTCATGCGATCTCCTGTCCGTGGGGGGTGCGGTCGGTACCGTGGGCGAGTGCGGCCTCGAGCTCGGCGGCACCGATGATGTGGCCCATCCGGTCTCGCTTGGTCTCGAGGTACTGGTGGTTGTTGGGACCGACCCCGACGACCAGGGGCACCTGCTCGACGATGTCGAGTCCGAGCTCGCGCAGCTGAGCGACCTTATCGGTGTTGTTGGTCAGCAGGCGCACGCGCTCGACCCCGAGGTCGGCGAGGATGCCGGCGGCGGCAGCGTAGTCGCGAGCGTCGGCGGGGAGGCCGAGGGCGAGGTTCGCATCGACGGTGTCGAGCCCGCGCTCCTGCAGGCTGTACGCCCGCAGCTTGTTGATGAGTCCGATCCCGCGACCCTCGTGCCCGCGCATGTAGACGACGACGCCGCCGTCCTTGTCGATGCGGTCCAGCGCGGCATCGAGCTGAGGTCCGCACTCGCACTTCTCGGAGCCGAATGCTTCACCGGTGAGGCACTCCGAGTGCACGCGCACGAGCGGAGCTGATTCGGTGAGATCGCCGGAGACGACCGCGAGGTGGTCGGTGCCTGTGACGCGGTCCTTGTACGCGAGGAAGCGGAAGGTCCCGTGCGACGTCGGCACGTGCGCCTCCGCGCGCAGGCTCACCCGACGCTTGGGAGCGCGATCGACCGGTTCGGCGGCGGGGCTGGCACCGTCGAGGTGCGCGATGAGCTGCTCGATCGTGATGACCGGGATGCCTTCGCGCTCGCCCATCTCGATCAGGCCGGGCAGGCGCATCATGGAGCCGTCCTCGGCGACGACCTCGCCGATCGCCGCGACCGGCTGGAGACCCGCGAGCTTCATGAGCTCGACGCCGGCCTCGGTGTGACCGGCGCGTTCCCGGACGCCGCCGTCGACGGCGCGCAAGGGCAGGATGTGCCCCGGACGGATCACGGACGCGGGTGTGGATGTCGGGTCGGCGAGCACGTTCAGAGTGTGCGAGCGGTCGGTCGCGCTGATTCCGGTCGACACTTTGTCGGCGGCATCCACGCTGACGGTGTACGCGGTGCCGCGGGTGTCCTCGTTGACGGCGACCATCGGCGGCAGGTCCAGCCGGTCCGCCCACTCCGCGGGCATCGGCGCGCAGAGGAATCCGCTCGACCAGCGGATCGTCCACGCGAGCCATTCGGGGGTGGCGAGCTCGGCCGAGAGGATGATGTCTCCCTCGTTCTCGCGGTTCTCGTCGTCGGCGACGATGACGGGCTTGCCGGCGCGCAGCGCGTCGAGGGCTTCGGGGATGGTGGAAAGGCTCGGTGCCTCTGAAGGGCTCATCGGGAGCCTCCTTCGGTGTCGTTCGATGCCGGTGATGCCGGCGCAGTGGTGAAGGCGAGGAGACGCTGCACATGGCGCGCGAGGATGTCGGTCTCGAGATTGACGATGTCGCCGACCCGGCGATCGCCGAGGGTGGTGATCTCGAGAGTCTCGGGGATGAGGGACACCTCGAACCACTGCTGCGGCTCCGCGGCATCCGACACGGCGCTCACCGTGAGCGAGACGCCGTCGAGGGTGATCGACCCTTTGTCGACGACGAGCGGGGCGAGCTCTGCGGGCAGCGACACGCGGACGACGCGCCACTGGTCGCCCGGGCGCACCTCGACCACGGTGCCGGTGCCGTCGACGTGTCCCTGCACGATGTGCCCGCCCAGGCGCGTGTGGGTCGACAACGCGCGCTCGAGGTTGACCGTCGTCCCCGGTCCGATGCCCGCGAGACTCGTGACGTCGAGCGTCTGGCGCATGACGTCGGCGGTGAACCAGTCGGCGCCCTGGTCGACCACCGTGAGGCAGACGCCGCTGACGGCGATCGAGTCTCCCTGCGCGGCATCCGACACCGCCAGGGGGCCGCGAATCGTGAGCCGAAGTCCCTCTCCCGACGTCTCCGCGGCGACGACCTCGCCGCGCTCCTCGATGATCCCGGTGAACATGTCAGACCTCGCCTTCCGTCGATCGATCTTCCCTGTGCGCTCGATCTTCCCTGTGCGCTCGATCTTCCCTGTGCGCTGGATCTTCCCTGTGCGCTGGCCCGCTGTGCTCGGCGGAGCCGTGCGGCTCGAGATGCGCGACGACGAGCAGGTCATCGCCCAGACCTTGCCAGGCATCCACGACCAGTCGTCGCTGCGCGCCGATCGTCCCGACGCCGAGGTCGCCCGTCGCGAGGCGGTCCCCGCCGAGTAGCGTCGGCGCGATGTACACGAGTACCTCGTCGACGAGCCCCGCCCGCAGGAACGACGACGCGAGGGTCGGCCCCCCTTCGACGAAGACGCGTTGGATGCCGAGCTCGCGGAGGCGAGCGAGCAGGTCGGGCAGGTCTTCGCCCTCGTCCTGCATGAAGGGGAGGGGATGAGCGCGCACACGAGCCTCCTGCGGGACCGCGCGGGTGCCGACGACGACCGGTCGCGGCTGCGTCTCGTGGAGGGCGCCGTCGGGGCGGCGCGCGGTGAGTGCCGGGTCGTCGGCGAGGAGCGTCCCGGTGCCGACGACGATCGCATCGGCCGCCGCGCGGCGCTCGTGCACGTCGGCGCGGGCGGCGGGTCCCGTGATCCACTGACTCGTCCCGTCGGATGCCGCTGCGCGCCCGTCGAGGGACTGGGCCCACTTCACCGTCACGTGCGGGCGCGCGAGTCGCTGCACCGTGAGCCAGGAGTTCAGAAGCTCCCGTGCTTCGGCTTCTCCGACGTGCGGCGTCACCTCGACGCCCGCGGCACGCAGGCGCTCGGCGCCCCCGCCCGAGAGCTCGCCGGGGTCATCGACTGCGTAGACGACGCGCGCGACGCCGGCGTCGATCAGCGCCTGCGCGCACGGGCCCGTGCGGCCAGTGTGATTGCACGGCTCGAGGGTGACCACCGCCGTGGCCCCGCGCGCGGCATCCGGTGACACCTTCGAGAGCGCATCGACCTCGGCATGCGGGGTACCGGCGCCGCGGTGCCAGCCTTCGGCGATGATCTCCCCGGCGGCAGAGAGGAGCACGGCGCCCACCTGAGGATTCAGACCGCGCGGGCCGCGACGGGCGAGGTCGAGCGCGCGCGTCATCGCACGCCGATCAGCCGCGTCGCGTGCGGCCTGCTCTGCACCGGTCATCCGTCGTCCTTCGTCGGTGTCCGGGGTGTGCGATGCGCGATCGGCACGACGAGCGCCGCGAACGGTCTCGTCCGTGCTGCCTCTCATCCGGACTCGCGGGCCGCTTCCTCTCGGAAGAGCACCGCATCACCGTCGGTCCCGGAATTCCACCGGGTCGACCCGCATCGCCTTTCGGGCGACGGGGCTCGCGGACTGTCACCGCCGGTTCGGATTCTCACCGACCCCGGAGCACGTGTGTTCTGCTCTCGATCCTACTCAACGCGCGCCGTCGGGTTTCATTCCGTGTCGGAAGGACCTCACTTCAGCAGGCGCGAGAGCCGTCGATCGGCCAGGAGCTTTCCGCCCGTCTGACACGTGGGGCAGTACTCCAGCGAGTTGTCAGCGAAGAAGACGCTCCGCACGTCGTCCCCGCACACCGGGCACGGCTCACCCCGTCGGCCGTGTACGGCCATGCCGCGCCTCTTGGCGTCCTTGAGGTCCGCTGGCGGCCGTCCGGATGCCTGGGCGACGGCATCCGTCAACGTCGCGCGCAGCGCGTCATACAGACGCGAGACCTCGTCGGGGGAGAGCGTCGCCGCGAGGGCGTAGGGCGACATCCGCGCGGCATGGAGGATCTCGTCCGAGTAGGCGTTGCCGACCCCGGCGATGATCGACTGGTCTCGCAGGAGACCTTTGATCTGCGTGCGCCGCCCCGTGAGGAGCGCGGCGAAGGCGTCGGACGTGAACCCCGGGTCGAGCGGGTCGGGTCCCAGGCGCGCCACCCCCGGCACGTCCTGCGGATCGCGGACGACGTAGACGGCCAGCGACTTCTTCGTTCCCGCCTCGGTGAGATCGAGCCCCGATCCGTCGTCGAACCCGATGCGCAGCGCGATCGGCGTCTTCCCCGGGCGGATGACGGTGCCCGGGAGCTGCTCGTACCAGCGGAGCCAGCCGGCCTTGGCCAGGTGGAAGACGAGGTGGAGGGCGGGGGTGGGGGCGTCCGCGGCATCCATCGACAGGTCGATGAACTTGCCGCGTCGGGACGCCGCCGTCACGAGCGCGCCGCGAAGAGCCTCGATCGGCGGATCGTAGGTCTTCAGGGCGGCGATGTTCGCGACGGTCGCCTTCGTGACGTGGAGACCGACCGCGCGCTCGGCGAGGAAGTCGACGAGCCCCTGCACTTCGGGCATCTCCGGCATGGGGCCATCCTGGCACGCCGCACCGACATGCGGGGCACGCGGCGGTTCAGCCGCCCGTCACCGGCCACGCCCGCGGGGCGCGATCGTCGGTCGCGAGGAGCGCCGCCGCCCAGCCGTCCACGCGCCCGCCTTCGCCGAGAAGGGCGTCGCGCCGGACCCCTTCGAAATGGAAGCCGAGCGTCTGCGCGACGCGTGCCGAGGCGTCGTTGCCGACGACGGCGTGCCACTCGATGCGGTGGAGGCCAGCACCCCCCGCATCGGCGGGCGCGAAGCCCCAATCCAGAGCCGTGCGCGCGGCTTCGGTGAGGATTCCGCGACCGCGCGCCGAC
This sequence comes from Microbacterium sp. MMO-20, assembly GCF_037147735.1. Lineage (NCBI taxonomy): Bacteria > Bacillati > Actinomycetota > Actinomycetes > Micrococcales > Microbacteriaceae > Microbacterium > Microbacterium sp. MMO-20. Next base: position 156,067 of record NZ_JBBCUU010000002.1, read on the forward strand.
GCGGCGAGCCAGTACCCGAGTTCACCCGAGCCGCGCCCGTCGACGCGGTACAAGCCGACGACTCCCATCAGCGCGGCTCCATGCCGAATTCCCCACACGAGATGCTCGCCGCTCGCCCAGCCCGCCGCCGTCTTCGCGACGAGCTGCTGGGCCTCGTCGCGGCCGAACGGGGAGGGCACCGAGGTGTACCGCGGGATGTCCGGATCCTGGCAGGCCGCGATCAGAGCATCGATGTCATCCGGGCCGAGCGTGGACAGCTCCAGGCGGCCCGTCCGCAGTGTCACCGGATTCACGCTCACACCCTATCCGCGCGGCCGTTCACAATTCAGTCTCCTCGCAGCCCGTCGATCGCGGTAGCCGCGAGAACACGCGGTCCGCATGCGATGCCCGCCCCAACAAGACTGAATTAGGAACCCCGGGCTGATCGCATCGCCTTCTCCACAGGCGCCCGATTCGCCCATGTGCGCACAGATGTCGGCTGGGGCCGTCACGGCGCCGCGATCCCGCGCGATGGTCGGAGCATGTGGGATGTATGGACGCGCGCCGAATTGCGCGCATTCGGAATGACGGGGCGGGCGATCACCGCGGCCGTACGTGCCGGCGAACTCGTTCGGGCGCGGCGCGACCGGTATCTCGCGGCGGACGCGCCCGCGCCGCTCGTGCAGGCCGTTCATGTCGGGGGGAGGTTGGGGTGTCTCTCGCTGCTCGCGCTGCTCGGCGTCTTCGTCTTCGACGCGCAGGGACTGCACGTCCATATGGAGCGCGGCGACTCGCGCATGAGGACCGCGCACGCCCACTCGCCGCTCGAGACCCGGCGGCACCGGCGTGGCATCCGACTCCACTGGCACCGGCTGGTGGAGCCTCCGCTGGCGGGTGTCGTGGACATCGTCGACGCGCTCATCCACGCAGTGAGATGTCAGCAGCCTCGGTTCGCGATCGCGACGCTCGATAGCGCAATCCAGCGTGGTGTGGCATCCTCCGAACAGATCGACCAGGTGTTCGCCGCGCTCCCCGAGCGATTCCGTGTGCTGAGGCGCTTCCTCGACTCTCGCGCTGAGTCGGGGACCGAGTCGCTGGTGCGCCTGATGCTCGTCCGACTGGGATGCTGCGTCGACGCACAGGTGTTCCTCGACCGTGTCGGTCGTGTGGATCTCGTCGTGGACGGATGGCTGGTCATCGAGTGCGACAGCCACGCCCATCACAGCGAATGGCGGCAGCGCTTGAGGGACTACCGCCGTGACGTCGAACTGGCGCGACAGGGATACTGCGTGCTCCGGATCGTCGCGGAAGACATCCTGTACCGCGAGGACGACGTGTTCGCCGGGCTGGCCGGCCTCGTCGGCTCCCGGTCGGGACACTGATCGGGTTCACAATTCAGTCTCGCCGCCCGAGGACGCGAGACAGAAGTCCGTGATCCTGGGGGGATCGCCGACAGGGCGACGGAAGGAGACTGAATTGTGAACGCGTTGGTGCAGCGACCAGTGACGCGCAGCGACCAGTGACGCCCAGCGGCATGGATGCCGAAGCAGCGCCTACCCGGCGGAGTCAGCCCCGGCGGAGGAGACCGACCTTGTCATACACGTCGGCGAGGGTGGCGTCCGCGACCTCGTCGGCGCGCGTCGCGTTGGATGCCAGGACCCGGTCGAGTTCGGCGGGGTCGGCCAGCAGCTCGAGCGCGCGCTGACGCACCGGCCCGAACTCGTTCACGACGACCTCGGCTAGACCCTTCTTGAAGTCGCCGTAGCCGCGACCGGCGTACTCATCCTCGATCGAGGGGATCTGGCGGCCGGTGAGGGCCGCGTAGATCGTCAGCAGGTTCGAGACCCCCGGCTTCGACTCGCGGTCGTAGCGGACACTGCCGTCGTTGTCGGTCACGGCGCGCATGATCTTCTTCGCCGAGACGGAGGGGTCGTCGAGGAGCCACAGAACACCGGCGTCCGACTCGGCCGACTTCGACATCTTCGCGGTCGGATTCTGCAGGTCGTAGATGCGCGCGGTCTCCTTCTGAATGACGGGCATCGGCACCGTGAACGCCGTGCCGTAGCGCGAGTTGAACCGCTCGGCGAGGTCGCGGGTCAGCTCGACGTGCTGCTTCTGGTCGTCGCCGACCGGGACGATGTCGGTCTGATAGAGCAGGATGTCGGCGGCCATCAGAACGGGGTAGGTGAACAGGCCGACGTTCGTCGCATCGGTCCCGTAGCGCGCCGACTTGTCCTTGAACTGCGTCATCCGGCTCGCCTCGCCGAAGCCGGTGATCGTCGAGAGGATCCAGGCGAGCTCCGCGTGCGCGCGCACGTGCGACTGGACGTACAGGGTCGACTTCGACGGCTCGATGCCGGCGGCGATGTACTGCGCGGCCGTCCGGCGAGTCTTCTCGCGGAGCTCCGCGGGGTCGTTCGGCTGAGTGAGCGCGTGCAGGTCGACGACGGAGAAGAACGCCTCGTAGGCATCCTGCAGATCCCGCCACTGCAGGAGCGCACCGATGTAGTTGCCGATCTGGAGGGAGTCGGCGGACGGCTGCATTCCGGAGTAGAGGCGGGGCTTGGTCATCCCTTCAGTCTATTGAGTGGATGCCGGGGCCCGGTCACCGCCGGCCGCGGTCAGAACGCATAGTCGGCGACGACGGGGGCGTGATCGCTCCAGCGGGTGTCCCATGACGGGGCGCGCACGATCCGATAGTCCACGACACGCTCCGCGAGCGCCGGCGTTGCGAGGTGGTAGTCGATACGCCATCCCGTGTCGGTGTCGAAGGCCTTGCCGCGGTTCGACCACCACGAGTACGGCCCGTCGACCTCGCCCGCCCAGCGTCGGCCGACATCGACCCAGCCGAGGCCGGGGCCGGTCGACCCGTCGACGCCCGTCACGGTCTCGCCTGCGGCGCCGAGAAAGCGGTCGAAGTAGGCCCGCTCGCGCGGCAGGAAGCCTGCCTTCTTGACGTTGCCCTTCCAATTGCGGATGTCGAGTTCGCGATGGCCGACGTTGAGATCGCCCGTGATGACCGCGAGGGGTCCGAGCTGCGGCATCCGCGTCGTCATCGCGTCGAGGAACGCGTACTTCGCATCCTGCTTGGGTGTTCCGTCCTCGCCCGTGAAGACGTAGGCGCTGACGACGGTGACCGTCTGACCGGCCACCTGGACATCAGCCTCGACCCACCGCCCCTTGGAGTCGAGGGTGTCGTCGCCGAGCTCCACGCGCCAGAGGTCGATCGGTTCCCGGGTGGCGATCGCGACGCCCGCTCGTCCCTTGGCGAGAGCTTCGTCGTTCACGACGTGCCAGCCGGGCAGCGCGGCTGCGAGGTCGGAGGCCTCGGCACGCACCTCCTGCAAGGTCAGGACGTCGACGTCCGCGGCATCCAGCCACTCCCGCATGCCCTTGCGGACGGCGGCGCGGATGCCGTTGACGTTCACGGAAGCGAGGCGGAGATTGCGTGGCACCGCAACAGCCTAACGAGGGCTGCCGACACCGCCGTCGACGCGGCCGGAGGCCCGCGCCTCGAGGCGCGCGAGCTCATCCTCCGCGCGCCGAAGGTCGCGCGTCGCGGTCCACCGACCCCACCACGGCGCGTCCGCGCGCGCGATGTGCGCGTCGCGCACACGCACACGCGCCGCGAGCAGCAGTGCCTCCTGCTCCTGACGTCGCCGCTCCTCGGCCGTCACCGGAACCATCGGCACATCGGCATCCCGGGCGGAGGTGGCGACCCAGGATGCCGCGACGAGGATCACGATGCCGACGAGCCGGAACCACAGCAGGAACCCGATGAACACCGAGAACGTGGCGAGCAGAGGATTGGAGGGGGAGTAGAAAAGGAGGAGCCCCGCTCCGAGCTGGAGGACGACGAGCGCACCGCCGCCGAGCGCCGCACCGGGGAGGATGAGCCGCCACCGCAGCGAGGTGCCGGTCAGGAAGCGGATGAGCGCGGCGAGGGCCGCCGTGTTGATGACGAAGGCCACCAGCGCCGATGCGAGACGGCCGGCGATCCAGACCCATCCCGACGAGCCCTTCCAGCCGAAGAAGTCGAAGATCGCCTCGATCACCCCCGTCGTGACGCCGGCGAGTGCCGCGCCGACCAGCAGCGCGAGGCCGAACATCGCCGCCGCGAGGAAGTCGCGCGCTTTCAGCAGCACGTAGTTGCGGGTGTCGAACGGCAGCCCGAAGATGTCGCGTACGGCGCGGCGGGTGAACGTGACGAACCCGATCGCGGTCCACAGCGCGACGACGAAGGCGACGGCACCGGTGATGGCCAGGACGCTGCCGGATCGCTGAGCGATCTCGGCCACGTCCGCCTCGGTGACGAGGCCCTGACCCTCCTCCTTGCCGATGATGCCCGGAATGTAGGAGTTGATGATCGAGATGAGGCCGGACACGGCCGATGCGCTGCCGCCCAGCCAGATGCCGACGACGGCGAACGCCGTATAGATCGCGGAGAACATGGCGAACAGCGATTGATAGCTGATCGCGGCGGCGAGGAGGAATCCGTTGTTGCGCAGGAAGTTGCGCCACACCCGAACCGGGAACCACGCGAGCGTCTTGCGCGTCAGCTGCGTCGCGCGTTCGATCGGCTCGTCGAGCCGCTCGCGCAGCGGAGACTGCTCCCACCGGGTGCGCCAGACGTCGTCGGGCCGCTCGGGTGTGTCGCTCACGCTGTCAGGATATCGAGCGCGGATGCCGCGCCATCGACGCACTGAGAGGCGGCGGCCCGCACTCAGTGGCGCAGGACGGCCTGCTTGACCTCGGCGATGGCCTTCGTCACCTCGATGCCACGGGGGCACGCCTCGGTGCAGTTGAAGGTCGTGCGGCAGCGCCACACGCCCTCCTTGTCGTTGAGGATGTCGAGGCGGGTCGTCGCGGCGTCGTCGCGCGAATCGAAGATGAAGCGGTGCGCGTTGACGATCGCGGCGGGGCCGAAGTACTGCCCGTCCGTCCAGAACACGGGGCACGACGAGGTGCACGCCGCGCACAGGATGCACTTGGTCGTGTCGTCGAAGATCTCGCGGTCGGCGATCGACTGGATGCGCTCCTTGCCCGCTTCGGGCTTCGAGTTCGCGATGAGGAACGGCTGAACCTCGCGATACGACGCGAAGAAGGGCTCCATGTCGACGATGAGGTCCTTCTCCAGCGGCAGGCCCTTGATCGCCTCGACGTAGATCGGCTTCGAGATGTCGAGATCCTTGATCAGCGTCTTGCAGGCGAGACGGTTGCGGCCGTTGATGCGCATCGCGTCGGAACCGCAGATGCCGTGCGCACACGATCGGCGGAATGACAGCGATCCGTCGACCTCCCACTTGATCTTATGGAGCGCGTCGAGCACGCGGTCGGTGGGGTACAGCTCCACGTCGTAGTCGACCCAGCGCGGCTCGGCGTCGACCTCGGGGTCGAAACGACGGATGTTGAAGGTGACGAGATACGACTGGATGGGGGCCTCGCCCGTCGATTCCACGACGGCGGCATCGTCGGCGACGAGCGTCATCAGTACTTCCTCTCCATCGGCGGGTAGTTCAATTCGCCCGCCTCGTTCTTCGTGAACACGACCGGCTTCCAGTCCAGGCGGATGTGGTCCTCGGGGTCGGGCGAGTGCGGGTCGCCCGTGAGGTAGGCCATCGTGTGCTGCATGTAGTTCTCGTCGTCGCGGTTCTCGTAGTCCTCGCGCATGTGGCCGCCGCGGCTCTCCTTGCGGTTGCGGGCGGCGTAGGCGACGATCTCGGCGAGGTCGAGCAGGAAGCCGAGCTCGACGGCCTCGAGCAGGTCGGTGTTGAACCGCTTGCCCTTGTCGTCGACGTGGATGTTCTTGTACCGCTGACGCAGGTCGTGGATCGTGCCCATGACGTTGGTTAGGGTCTCCTCGGTGCGGAAGACCTGCGCGTTGGCATCCATCTCCTCCTGCAGCGTCTTGCGGAGAACGGCGATGCGTTCGGTGCCCGGGTTGTTGCGCAGGCCCTCGAGCATCTCGCGGACGTCCTTCGCCGGATCCTCGGGAAGCGGGACGAAGTCCGCCGTCTGCACGTACTCGACGGCACTGCGACCTGAGCGCTTGCCGAAGACGTTGATGTCGAGGAGCGAGTTCGTGCCGAGACGGTTCGCGCCGTGCACCGAGACGCACGCGCACTCACCGGCGGCGTACAGGCCCGGAACGACGGTGTCGTTGTTCTGCAGCACCTCACCGTTGTTGTTGGTGGGGATGCCTCCCATCGCGTAGTGCGCGGTAGGCATGACCGGCACCGGCTCGGTCACGGGGTCGACGCCGAGGTACGTGCGGGCGAACTCGGTGATGTCGGGAAGCTTCGTCTCGAGGACCTCGGCACCGAGGTGCGTGCAGTCGAGGTAGACGTAGTCCTTGTGGGGTCCGGCACCGCGCCCTTCGAGCACCTCCTTGACCATGCAGCGGGCCACGATGTCGCGCGGTGCCAGGTCTTTGATGGTGGGGGCGTAGCGCTCCATGAAGCGCTCGCCCGACGCGTTGCGCAGGATCGCGCCCTCACCGCGGGCGCCCTCGGTGAGCAGGATGCCGAGGCCCGCGAGACCGGTCGGGTGGAACTGGAAGAACTCGATGTCCTCGAGCGGCAGGCCCTTGCGCCAGACGATGCCGACGCCGTCGCCCGTCAGGGTGTGGGCGTTGGAGGTCGTCTTGTAGATCTTCCCGAACCCGCCCGTCGCGAAGATGACGGCCTTGGAGTGGAAGACGTGGAGATCACCCGTCGCGAGCTCGTAGGCGACGACGCCGGCGACCTGGGTGTTGCCGTCGGCATCCTTCACCGTGATGAGATCGAGCGCGTAGAACTCGTTGAAGAAGTTGATGCCGAGCTTGACGCAGTTCTGGAACAGCGTCTGCAGGATCATGTGGCCCGTGCGGTCGGCGGCGTAGCAGGCGCGACGGACGGGCGTCTTGCCGTGGTCGGCGGTGTGACCGCCGAAGCGACGCTGGTCGATCTTGCCCTCGGGGGTGCGGTTGAAGGGCAGCCCCATGTTCTCGAGGTCGATGACGGCGTCGATCGCCTCCTTGGCGAGGATCTCCGCGGCATCCTGGTCGACGAGGTAGTCGCCGCCCTTGACGGTGTCGAAGGTGTGCCACTCCCACGAGTCCTCTTCGACGTTCGCGAGCGCCGCCGCCATACCGCCCTGCGCCGCACCGGTGTGCGAGCGCGTCGGATACAGCTTCGTGATGACGGCCGTGCGGGCGCCGGGGCCCGCCTCGATCGCGGCACGCATGCCGGCGCCGCCGGCGCCGACGATGACGATGTCGAACTCGTGGTAGTACACACCGTCACGCAGGACGGCTTCGGGATGCGCGGTGGTCGCGGTGCTCACGTCAGGGTTGCCTTCGTCTTCTTACTTCGTCGTCTCGAGAGTGCTCAGGATGCCGCTCAGGCGGCCGAGCACATCTCGATCAGCCAGTCGGTCGTCGAGTTCTCGATGCCCAGGCACGGGTCGAACGTGAAGACGACGAGGGTGCCGAGGAGGATGAGGAACCCGGCCGCGACCCACAGCGCCCAGACGAGAACCTTGCGGGTGGTCGCGCCGGTCACGTAGTCGTTCACGATCGTGCGCATGCCGTTGGCGCCGTGGATGAGCGCGAGCCACAGCATCAGCACGTCCCACCACTGCCAGAACGGGCTGGCGAACTTGCCGGCGACGAACGCGAAGTCGATCCCGTGGATGCCCTCGCCGAGCATGAGATTCACGAAGAGGTGGCCGAAGATGAGCACGACGAGCAGCACACCCGAGATGCGCATGTACAGCCAGCCGAGCTTCTCGAGGTTGCGCCCCCGGCCGCGCGGGCGCGGAGAGCGCGGCGCCGCGATGTCGGCGAGGTGCGCGTCGAGCTCGCGCTCCTGAGCATCGTGGACGAAAGACATCAGTGCCCCCCTCCCACGTTCGCGAAGACGTTCATGAGGTGGCGCGGTGCGAAGCCGGCGAGCGTCACGGCCCACAGTCCGATGACGCCCCACCACAGCTGGCGCTGGTGGCGGGTCGCCCACGGCCACAGGTCGACGGCGATGATGCGCAACCCGTTGTAGGCGTGGTACGCGATCGCGGCGACCAGGAAGACCTCGCCGATGCCCATGATCGGGTTCTTGTACGTGCCGATGACCGCGTCGTACGCCTCGGGGGAGAGACGGATGAGCGCCGTGTCGAGCACGTGCACGAGCAGGAAGAAGAAGATGGCGACGCCGGTGATGCGGTGCAGGACCCACGACCACATGCCCTCGTTACCGCGGTACAGCGTGCCGCGCGGGGTCTTCGACGTGGTCTGGGCTACCGACGGTGTGACGCGTGCTGGTGCAGACACGGTCGTCCTCCCTTGGTGTGATCGGACGCGACGCTGCGGCGAGCAGGACGTCCGCGGGGCCGCGGGGCCCGACTCGTCGCACACGGGGCGCAATCTCATATTAAGTCGCCCCCGCGCGGCCGGGCGAGGAAGGGGAGCCTAACTTCTCTCGATATCGAGAGATCGGCAGGATTCTCCCTTCTTTCGGCGGTGGAGGGTGCCGCCCCGACGCTGACATTCGCGAAACATGAGCCCGATAGTCTCGAGCCATGGTGCATCCCATCGACGACTTCTACGCCGTGATCCCTGCGGGGGGTGTCGGCTCGAGGCTCTGGCCCCTGTCGCGCGCCGATGCCCCGAAATTCCTCCACGACCTCACCGGCTCCGGACACTCGCTGCTGCGAGACACGTGGGATCGGCTCGAGCCGCTCACGGGCCACGATCGGATCGCGGTGGTGACCGGGCGGGCGCACCGCGCCGCCGTGGAGGATCAGCTCCCCGGCATCCCCGACATGAACGTCATTCTCGAATCCGAGCCCCGCGACTCGGCGGCGGCGATCGGTCTGGCGGCGGCGATCCTGCACCGTCGCGAACCCGACGTCATCATCGGTTCGTTCGCGGCGGACCACGTCATCCGCGTGCTGCCCGTGTTCCACTGGGCCGTCGAACAAGCGGTCGCCGTGGCCCGTCAGGGCTACATCTGCACGATCGGGATCACGCCGACCGAGCCGTCGGTCGGGTTCGGCTACATCAAGAAGGGCGACATGCTCGCCATCGAGGGTGCGCCGGAGGGGGCTCTCGTCGAACGCTTCGTGGAGAAGCCGGACCTCGAGACCGCGAAAGAGTACGTGGCATCCCGCGACTACCTGTGGAACGCGGGCATGTTCATCTCGCGTGCCGATGTGCTGCTCGCCGAGATCGAAGCGAACAACCCGGAGCTGCACGCCGGCCTGATGGAGCTCGCCGAGGCATGGGACGACCGCGATCGCCGCGGTCCCGTGGTCGACCGGGTGTGGCCGCGGCTGCAGAAGATCGCGATCGACTACGCCGTCGCCGAACCTGCCGCAGCGTCGGGACGTCTCGCGGTCGTCCCGGGGCACTTCGACTGGGACGACGTGGGCGACTTCGCGAGCCTCGCGAAGCTCAACTCCGGCGGACGCAAGAACGATCTGGCGATCCTCGGCGAGAACGCCCGCATCCTCTCCGATGCCGCCAGCGGCATCGTCGTCAGCCACACGAAGCGTGTCATCAGCCTCATCGGCGTGAAGGACATCGTGGTCGTGGACACCCCCGACGCCCTCCTCGTGACGACGAGCGAGCACGCGCAGCGAGTGAAGGGCGTCGTGGATGCCTTGAAGCTGACCGGTCGCGGCGACGTTCTCTGACCGTCGCGTCACGGGATCATTGCGTCTTTGTAACCATTCGCATCCACACGCGCGGTCGACGTGCAAACCGGTCGTCACACTGGGTAACTTCGATCCGTGCGCCCGCGAGATCCGCGGGTCTATCAATGTGGAGGCTGCATTGACCATCTCGACCCCTAAGAAGCTCGCGGGCATCACTGCCGCCGCCGGGCTCATCATCGCCCTCGCCGGCTGCGGTTCGGCTCCCGACGCGTCGAACACCGGCACCGCCGGTGCCGGCGGCGCCGTTGACGGCTTCAAGCCGTGCATGGTCTCGGACGCGGGCGGCTTCGACGACAAGTCGTTCAACCAGCTCGGCTACGAGGGTCTGCAGAAGGCCGCCGGCGAGCTCGGCGTCGACTTCAAGGCCGTCGAGTCCAGCTCCGAGTCGGACTACGCGCCCAACCTGCAGAGCCTCGTCGACGACGGCTGCAAGCTGATCATCACGGTCGGATTCGCCCTCGCCGCCGCTGCCGGTGAGTCGGCCGCGGCGAACCCCGAGATCGAGTACGTCTCGATCGACGACATGGTCGACAACGACTTCGACGGCAAGACCGACCAGCCGAACATCAAGCCCATCATCTTCGACACCGCGCAGGCGGCGTTCATGGCGGGCTACGCGTCGGCCTCGTACTCCACCGCGAAGAAGGTCGGCACGTTCGGCGGCATGAACTTCCCGACGGTCTCGATCTTCATGGACGGCTTCAAGCAGGGCGTCGAGTACTGGAACAAGGAGAAGAGCGACAACGTCCAGGTCATCGGCTGGGACGGCACCGACGGTGTCTTCACCGGTGGATTCGAGGCCAACCAGGACGCGATCAACGCTGCGCAGGGCATCGTCGACCAGGGCGTCGACGTGCTGCTCCCCGTCGGCGGTCCGATCTACCAGTCGGCGGCATCGGTCATCCGCTCCTCGGGCCGTGAGATCGCGCTCGTGGGCGTCGACGCCGACGTGTTCGAGACGGACCCGTCGGTCGGCGACCTGCTCCTCACCTCGATCCGCAAGCTCATCGACGTGGGTGTCGAGGACGCGGTGATGGCGGCGGGCAAGGGCTCGTTCGACGCGACGCCGTTCATCGGCACGCTCGAGAACGAGGGCGTGGGCCTGGCCCCGTTCCACGACTTCGAGTCGAAGGTCTCGCCCGACCTGCAGGGTGAGCTGGACAAGATCAAGGCCGGCATCATCGACGGTTCGATCACCGTCAAGTCGTACCTCGCGGGCTGATCCCGTACGCGGGCGGGGAGGCCGGTTCGCCGGCCTCCCCGCCTTCTTTTCGCCCCTGTAGTCCGTGCGACCGGTCCACCCTTAACCGCCGCACGCCCGTTAACTAGGATCGAACCCATGAAGCTCGAACTCCGTGGCATCACGAAGCGGTTCGGCAGTCTCGTCGCCAACGATCACATCGACCTCGTCGTGGAGCCCGGTGAGATCCACTGCCTGCTCGGCGAGAACGGCGCCGGTAAGTCGACCCTGATGAACGTCCTCTACGGTCTGTACACCGCCGATGAGGGCACGATCCTCCTCGACGACCACGTCCAGGCTTTCCGTGGCCCCGGTGACGCGATGCGCGCCGGAATCGGCATGGTGCACCAGCACTTCATGCTCGTCCCGGTCTTCACCGTCGCCGAGAACGTCATGCTCGGCCACGAACCGACCAAGGCCGGAGGCATCCTCGATCTCCAGACCGCGCGCGAGCGGGTACGTGAGATCTCCGCGCGGTTCGGGTTCGACGTCGACCCGGATGCCGTGGTCGAGGATCTGCCCGTCGGCGTCCAGCAGCGCGTCGAGATCATCAAGGCGCTCTCGCGCGACGCGAAGGTGCTCGTCTTCGACGAACCGACCGCCGTCCTCACGCCGCAGGAGACCGACGAGCTCATGGCGATCATGCGCCAGCTCAAGGCATCCGGCACCTCCATCGTCTTCATCACGCACAAGCTGCGCGAGGTCCGCGAAGTGGCGGACCGCATCACGGTCATCCGGCTCGGCAAGGTCGTGGGCGAGGCGAGCCCGACGTCGTCGAACACGGAGCTCGCCTCCCTCATGGTCGGTCGCGCCGTCGAGCTCACCGTCCACAAGAACCCGCCCGTCCTCGGCGAGGAGGCGCTCGTCGTCGAGCACCTCTCGGTCATCGATCCGGGCGGGCAGATCGTCGTCAACGACGTCAGCTTCGCGGTGCGCGGCGGTGAGGTCCTCGCCATCGCCGGCGTCCAGGGCAACGGTCAGACCGAGCTCACCGAGGCGCTCATCGGCATGCAGCCGCTCGTCCGCGGCTCGATCACGCTCGGCGGCGAGCAGCTCGTCGGGCGCAGCATCCGTCGCGTCCTCGACGAGGGCGTCGGGTTCGTCCCCGAAGACCGCAACGTCGACGGTCTCGTGGGCGAGTTCACGATCGCCGAGAACCTCATGCTCGACCGGGCGAACGGGGAGCCCTTCGTCAAGCGCGGGACGGTGCAGCGGCGCGTCCGCGACGAGTTCGCACAGGCGAAGTTCACCGAGTTCGACGTGCGTGCGCCCTCGCTCGACACGCCCGTCGGGCGCCTGTCGGGCGGCAACCAGCAGAAGGTCGTGCTCGCTCGCGAGCTCAGCCGTGACCTGTCGCTCTTCGTCGCGGCGCAGCCGACGCGCGGTGTCGATGTCGGGTCGATCGAGTTCATCCACAAACGCATCGTCGAGACGCGCGACTCCGGCATCCCGGTCATCGTCGTCTCGACGGAGCTGGACGAGGTGTCCGCCCTCGCTGATCGGATCATGGTCATGTACCGCGGCCGCATCATCGGCATCGTGCCCGGCGACACGCCGCGCGACGTCCTGGGTCTCATGATGGCGGGGGAGAACCCCGACGGGGAAGGGGTGGCCGCGTGAGCGCCGCAACCGACACGCCCGCGCCGCGCTCGGCGCCGCAGAAGGCGTCAGCAGCCGCGCCGCCGCCCGGTAAATGGCACGACGCGTTCGTGCGCATCACGCAGGGGAACGCCCTCATCTCGGTGCTCGCGGTGGTCCTCGCGCTCATTGTCGGCGGCATCATGATCGCGGCGACGGATGCCGAGGTGCAGCGCACCGCGGGATACTTCTTCGCCCGCCCCGGTGACATGCTCGCCGCGATCGGCAACGCCGTCGGCGGGGCCTACGCCGCGCTGTTCCGCGGATCGATCTACAACGTCAACGCACCGGATTTCGCCCGCGGCATCCGTCCGTTCACCGAGACGCTCACCTTCGCGACGCCGCTCATCGCCGCGGGCCTCGGCGTCGCGCTGGCGTTCCGCATCGGCATGTTCAACATCGGCGGTCGCGGGCAGATGCTCATGGCGTCGGCCGGTGCCGGGTGGATCGCCTTCGGCTTCGACCTGCCTTTCCCCCTGCACATGGCTCTCGCCGTCCTCGTCGGCATGCTGTGCGGGGCGCTCTGGGGCGGTATCGCGGGCCTGTTGAAGGCCCGCACCGGCGCGCACGAGGTGATCGTCACGATCATGCTGAACTACGTCGCGTTCTACCTGATCTCGTGGATGCTGCGCACGCCCGGTCTCCTCCAGGCGCCCGGATCGAGCAACCCCAAGTCGCCCGCGATGAAGGAGACAGCGATCTTCCCGGACCTCCTCGGCACCGGGTACAACCTGCACTTCGGCTTCATCCTGGTGATCCTCGCGACGATCGTCGTGTGGTGGATCCTCACCCGCTCGAGCCTCGGGTTCAAGTTCCGCGCCGTCGGCGAGAACCCCAACGCCGCGCGCGTCGCGGGCATCGACGTCAAGAACATGTACGTCTACGGCATGCTCATCGCGGGCGCTCTGGCGGGCCTCGCGGGCGTCAACCAGGTGCTCGGCACGATCACCACCGGCTTCACGGCGGGCATCGACGCGGGCATCGGCTTCGACGCGATCACGGTGGCGCTTCTCGGCCGCTCCACGCCGTGGGGCACCTTCGCCGCCGGCATCCTGTTCGGCGCGTTCAAGGCCGGCGGGTTCGCCATGCAGGCCAGCCAGCAGATCCCCATCGAGATCGTCACCGTCGTGCAGTCGCTCATCGTGCTGTTCATCGCGGCGCCCCCGCTCGTGCGTACGATCTTCTTCCTCCCCTCGCCGGAGCGCGACGCGCGCCGCCGGGAGAAGGCCCGCGAAAAGGAGCTGAAGCGCAAGGTGGATGCCGATCCGTCGACGGACGCGCAGGGGATCGACTCGAAGGGGGTGTCCGCATGAGCATCACGGGAGACGCGGTCGTCACGACGCCCCCGAGCGCGCAACTGCCCGAGACCACTGTCATCCGCAGTTGGAAGACGCCGATCGCCCTCGCGATCTTCTCCGTCCTGTTCGGCGTGCTGCTGCTCGCCGCGCCGCGAGCGGGCGAGACGACCTTCCATCTCTCCACCGCGGCCGACGCGCTGCAGCTCCCCGAGATCCTCGCGCCCGTCATGCCGACCGCGTGGATCACGCTCGTCGTCGGAGTGCTGCTGACGGCGGCGTCCGCGTACTTCGTCCGCGCGTTCGGGCGCGCGCCGCTGTGGATCGTGGCGGCGTACATCATCGTGGTGGTCGTCGGGTTCCTCACGTGGGCGGCGGCGGGAGGCACCGTTCCCGTCGCAGGGCTCCTCGCGGGGTCGCTGGGCCTTGCCGTGCCGCTCATCTACGGCGCACTCGCGGGTGTGATCGGCGAGCGTGCGGGTGTCGTCAACATCGCGATCGAGGGGCAGCTGCTCTCCGGCGCGTTCACGGCGGCGCTAGTGGCCTCCCTCACGGGGCAGCCGGTCCTCGGCCTTCTCGCGGCCGCCGTCGCGGGCATGCTCGTCGCGTTCGTGCTCGCCGCGTTCGCGATCAAGTACCTCGTCGACCAGGTGATCGTCGGTGTCGTGCTCAACGTGCTTGTGGCGGGTCTCACGAGCTTCCTGTTCTCGCAGGTGCTCCAGCCGAACGCCGCGACGCTCAACACGCCGCCGCGCTTCGACCGCATTCCGATCCCGCTCCTCAGCGAGATCCCGGTGCTCGGCCCGGTGCTGTTCCGCCAGACGATCATCGTCTACCTGATGTACGTCGCCGTCGCACTCGTCTGGATCGGGATGTTCAAGACGCGCTGGGGGCTTCGACTGCGCGCTGTCGGCGAGCACCCGCAGGCCGCCGACACCGTCGGCATCAAGGTCAACGCGACGCGCTTCTGGAACGTGATTCTCGCCGGTGCCATCGCCGGAATCGGCGGCACCGTGTTCACGATCGGAAATGGCATCGCGTTCAACAAGGAGATGACGGCGGGTGCCGGCTTCATCGCCCTCGCGGCGGTCATCTTCGGTCAGTGGGATCCGATCAAGGCGACGCTCGCGGCGCTGCTGTTCGGGTTCGCATCGAGCCTGCAGAACACGCTCAGCGTCATCGGATCGCCGGTGCCGAGCGAGTTCATGCTCATGTTGCCGTACCTCGTGACGATCTTCGTCGTCGCCGGGGTCGTCGGAAAGTCCCGTGCGCCCGCCGCCGACGGCGTCGCGTACGTGAAGGGGTGAGGTCTGTGACGGATATCGATTGGGACGAGCTGCGCCAGGTCGCCACGGAGGCGATGGCGCGCGCGTATGCGCCGTACTCCCGCTACAAGGTGGGGGCGGCCGCTCTCGTGAGCGACGGGCGGATCGTCTCCGGCTGCAACGTCGAGAACGCCTCGTACGGCGTGGGACTGTGTGCGGAATGCGCGCTCGTGGGTGACCTGCACATGTCGGGCGGTGGAGAGCTCGTCGCGTTCGTGTGCGTCAACGGCGAGGGCGAGACGATCGTGCCCTGCGGACGCTGCCGGCAGCTGTTGAACGAGTTCGCCCTGCCGGGCATGCTCCTCGAGACGGTGTCGGGCATCCGCACGATCGACGAGGTGCTTCCGGATGCCTTCGGGCCGAGAGACCTGGAGTCGGTGCGATGACCGCGGCATCCACCGCCGGCGTCGAGGCGCCCGAACCGTTCGACGCGGTCGATGTCATCCGCACGAAGCGCGACAAGGGGACGATCCCCGAGGACGCGCTGCGCTGGATGATCGACGCCTACACGCGCGAATACGTCGCAGATTCGCAGATGGCGGCCTTCGCGATGGCGGTGCTCCTCAACGGCATGAGCCGTGACGAGATCCGCGTCATGACGGACGCGATGATCGCCTCGGGCGAGCGGATGAGCTTCGCGGGGCTCGGCAAGCGCACCGTCGACAAGCACTCCACGGGCGGTGTCGGCGACAAGATCACGTTGCCGCTCGCGCCTCTCGTCGCCTCCTTCGGGGTCGCCGTGCCGCAGCTCTCCGGCCGCGGGCTCGGCCACACGGGTGGCACGCTCGACAAGCTCGAGTCGATCCCGGGATGGCGCGCAGCCCTCTCGAATGACGAGATGACGGCGCAGCTGCGCGGCGTCGGCGCCGTCATCTGTGCGGCCGGATCCGGCCTCGCGCCGGCCGACAAGCGGCTCTACGCGTTGCGCGACGTCACGGGCACGGTCGAGGCGATCCCGCTGATCGCGTCGAGCATCATGTCGAAGAAGATCGCCGAAGGCACCGACGCGCTGGTCCTCGACGTCAAGTTCGGTTCGGGTGCATTCATGCGCGACGTCGACAAGGCGCGTGAACTCGCGCGCACCATGGTCGCGCTCGGCACTGACTCGGGCGTCGCCACGACGGCCCTGCTGACCGACATGAACACCCCGCTCGGCCTCGCGATCGGCAACGCGAACGAAGTGCGCGAGTCGGTCGAGGTCCTCGCCGGCGGCGGACCCGCTGACATCGTCGAGCTGACGGTGGCGCTCGCTCGCGAGATGCTCGCGCTCGCGGGCCAGCCCGACGCCGACGTCGAGAAGGCGCTTCAGGACGGACGTGCGATGGATGCCTGGCGCGAGATGATCCGCGCGCAGGACGGTGACCCGGACGGCGTGCTCCCGACCCCGCGCGAGACCCACACGGTGGTCGCGCCGTCGTCGGGGATCATCACGCGGATGGATGCCCTCCCGTTCGGCGTCGCCGCCTGGCGCCTCGGCGCCGGGCGTGCTCGCGCGCAGGACCCCGTCATCCACGCCGCGGGCATCGACCTGCTCGTGAAGCCCGGCGACGAGGTCGCGGAGGGTCAGCCGCTGTTCACCTTGTCCGCGGATGATGAGAAGCGCTTCGCCCGCGCCCTCGACGCCCTCGACGGGGCTTATGAGATCGGTTCGGAAGCTCCGGCATCCTCACCGCTCGTCCTCGAGCGCATCACCGCCTGACATACCCCTCTCCACCCGAAGGAGTAACCGCATGGCCATCGAACAGCACGGCGACACGAAGCTCGAGGGCGTCTCGATCCGGTCGCTCCCGAAGGTGTCGCTGCACGATCACCTCGACGGCGCACTCCGTCCGCAGACGATCATCGAGCTCGCCGACGAGATCGGCGTCGAGGTGCCGGAGAACGACGCCGATGACCTCGCCGACTGGTTCGAGGACCAGAGCGACTCAGGCTCTCTCGTCGAATACCTGAAGACGTTCGATCTGACGACGGCGGTCATGCAGACCGCCGATGGGTTGCGTCGCGTCGCACGCGAATTCGTCGAGGACCTCGCCGCCGACGGCGTGATCTACGGAGAGGTGCGCTGGGCGCCCGAGCAGCACCTCGCCCGCGGACTGACCCTCGAAGAAGCGGTAGAGGCCGTGCAGGAGGGCATCGAGGAGGGCGAGGACGCGGTGTCCTCCGGGGGCCGGGGTAGCCGAGACATCCGCGTCGGCCAGCTCATCACGGCGATGCGGCACACCGACCGATCGCTCGAGATCGCCGAGCTCGCGGTCGCGTTCCGCGGTCGCGGAGCGGTCGGGTTCGACATCGCCGGTCCGGAGGACGGCTTCCCCGCGTCGAACCACCGCGCGGCCTTCGACTACCTGGCATCCGAGTTCTTCCCCGCCACGGTGCACGCGGGCGAAGCGGCGGGTCTCGACTCGATCCGCTCGGCACTCATCGATGGGCGGGCCCTGCGCCTCGGCCACGGGGTGCGCATCGCCGAAGATCTCGAGATCGTCCAGCAGAAGGGCGACGAAGTGCTCGTCACCTTCGGCGACCTGGCGCGCTGGGTGCGCGACCGGGAGATCCCGCTCGAACTGTCGCCGTCGTCCAACCTGCAGACCGGGGCGATCGCGAAATGGGGGACCGCCCTCGAGGACCACCCATTCGACCTTCTCTACCAGCTCGGCTTCGCCGTGACGGTCAACGTCGACAACCGCACGATGAGCCGCACGTCGCTGACGCGCGAGCTGGCTCTGCTGGCCGAGACGTTCGACTACCGCCTGGAGGACCTGGAAGCCTTCCAGCTGAACGCCGCGGCGGGGGCGTTTCTCTCGGTCGAGGAGCGCGAGGAACTCATCGAGCTGATCGGCGAGGGCTTCGCCGGCTGAGCCGCGCTCGCGGACCGCGCCGTGCGTGCACAACTCCTTCGATCTGAGCCGCTCGGCTTCTTGAGAGGGGTAGCGGAGGGTGCGACCCCCAACATCGAAGGAGTTACGCACGCGGTCCGCGGGCAAGGATCCGCTTGAGTTCGGCGAGGACGTGTTCGGGTGCCCCGAGGATGTCTTCTGCTATCGGCCGAATGGTGGTGTAGCCGAGAGCCGCCGCGGCGATATCGCGTCGGCGATCTCTCTTCTGTGCCTCCCAGCCTTCGTGAAACTCCCTGCTGTCGCACTCGATGATCAACCAGCCGTCGACGACGAAGTCGACCCGACCGACACCGTCGATCGACACCTGCAGCTCGACACGACAGCCGAGCCCGCGCAGCATCAGTCGCATCAGGGATTCGGGACCTGACTCCGATCTCCGGTCCAAGAGGCCGAGGAGGCGGCGGAAGCGCCGCGGCAGGCGTGCGAACACCTCTGCGATCCGTTCGTCATTGACGAACCCGTGGTGCCAGGCGCTGTCCAGGGTCGCGACTGCGTCTCGTGGCGATTGGCACCGGCACGCCTGGGCCAGGGCCTCGACGAGGTCGCCTGCGACGGCCGTGCGGCCCGCGCACGACTTCCGCCAGTGTGCGACGATCGCACGGTCTCGGGGCGGGAGCCTGCTGGAACCCATATCCACCTGCACGTGCAGGGACCCGCGGTCCCGGACGAAGATGCCGATAGACGAGAGGAGCGAGACGCAGTCGAGGCGTCCTCCGACACGCAGCGCACGGATGACGTCGGGATGATAACCCGAGGGGAGATAGCGCCCTCGTCGCACGCGAATCAGGCGTCCGTCCTCGACGGCGGTAGCGCACTGGCGCCGTGTCAGACCGTGCGCTGCGAGCATGCGGGGTTCGAGGTACTCGAGTGTCAGGATCTGCGCCGCGCGATCGCGGGGTGTGGGAGTTGTCATGCCCCACACCCAAGCCTCTTCGGCGCGCGCGTGGCGCGTCTTCAAGATCAACTGTGGACAGATTCCACACATCGTCTTCTGTGGAGGAGACGATGTGCACAACTCCTTCGATCGGGGTGTCTTCGGCGTCAGCAGGTGCCGACCGAGCTGCTGCCGCCTCGAATCGAAGGAGTTGTGTGCGCGATGCGGACCGGCCCGCTCAGGAGCGGGCGACGCCGGGGTGCGAGGCGAGGTACGCCTCGAACGCCTCGGCGGATGTGAGACGCGGGGTGTAACCGAAGTCGCGCTTGAGCGCGTCGTTGGCCAGCACCGGGCGGTAGCGCAGGAATCCGACCTGCTCGGGGCCGTGCACCGTCAGGCGCAGGGCACGACCGATCCGCAACGCCGTGGCGAGGACGGATGCCGGGACCACCAGCACAGGCTTGCGCAGCCGCGCCGCGATCTCGCCGACCGTGAGCCGGCCGTCGCCGGCGACGTTGTAGATCCCGGGCGGGCCGTCCGTCGCGGCCCGGGCCATCGCGCCGGCGACGTCGTCGACCCAGACGAACACGAACGGCGAGTCGGACCCGCGCACGGCGAGGATCCGGCCTCCGTCCCACAGTGCTGTGATCTGGTTCTGGACGGTCGGCCCGAGAATCGTACCGATCCGGAACACGACCTGCTCGAGCCCCGGGTGCGACCCGCGATACGCGGCCAGCATCTCCTCGACGAGGCGCTTGTGCTTCGCGTACGCGAACTCGTCGTTGCCGCGCACGGGGTCGCCCTCGCGCAGCCACTCGGGGTTGTCGGGGTGATAGCCGTACGCCGCACCCGACGATGACACCACGATGCGGCGCACCCCTGCGTCGACGCACGCCGACAGCACGTTCCTCGTGCCGTCGACGTCGACGCGGTACTCGAGATCGTGGTCGCGCCCAGGGTTGACGATGGCCGCGAGATGCACGACCACGTCGATCCCGTGCCGCTGCAGCAGCGGAGCGAGCGCGCCCGCGCGCGTCACGTCGCACTGCTCGTAGACGACCCCGGCGACGGGCTCCGCGGGTGGTCGGACGTCGCCCGCCACGACCAGCGCGACGTCGTCGCGGGCCGAGAGGGCGGATGCCACGTGGCCGCCGAGGAACCCGGCTCCGCCGGTGATGAACACGCGGGTCACGCTGCCGCCCCCGGAACCTCTGCCCCGCCCGGAGCGGTCGGGCGCTCGCGCCGGGTCGCATTGCCTGACGCGGAGCCCGTCCGCAGCTTCGTGTGCCGTGCCCAGAGCGCCGCGACGACGAGCCCCGCGATGATGTCCCAGATACCCCACCAACCGGCGACGATCGCCATGCCGCCGAGACCGCCGAAGAACGTGAAGATGAGGCCGAGTCCGAGCCCGGCGTTGCGGATCCCCACTTCGAACGTCATCGCCTTGCGCTCGCGGGTGCCGAGGCCGCCGACGGTCGCGGTCGTCCACCCGATCGCGAGCGCGACGGCGTCGTGGATCGTGACGGCGAGGAGGATGAGGCCGAGGAACGCGACGAAGTACTGCCAGTTGCCCACGAGGGCCGCGACGATGAAGGCGAGGAGTGCGAGCAGCGAGAACCACTTCACGAACGGCTGCACCCGCCCGGCGAGTCGCGGCGCGCGATGTCGCACCCATAGCCCGATCGCGAACGGTACGCCGATGATCAGGAGGATCTCGAGGAGCATCTGCCAGCCGTTGAGGGAGACGACGTGCAGGAGCGCCTTCGTGTCGGGTCGGAGCGACCCCCAGAAGGCGACGGAGAACGGCAGCACCAGGATGTAGATGAGGTTCGACACCGCCGTCATCGACACCGAGAGCGCGACGTTTCCGCCGGCACGGTGCGTCAGCACCTGCGAGATGTTGCCGGGCGGGCAGCACGCGACGAGGATCATACCGAGCGCCATCGACGGTGTCACCGGGAGAACCAGCGTGAGAGCGAAGGTCACCGCCGGCAGTACGAGCAGCTGCGCGATGATCGCGATGATCATGGGCTTGGGCTTGCGTGCGACGATGCGGAAGTCGTCGACCGTCACATCGAGGGCGACCCCGAGCATGATGAGCGCCAGCACGACGTTGAGCGCCACGAGCGTGCCGGGCGTGAAGTTCAGGAGAACGTCGTCGGGGTTCATCGCTGCGCCTTCCGCGAAGGGGAGAGGATGCCGCGGCGGCGAGTCGCGGCCTTCGGGGCCCGGCCGCGCAGGCCGTCGACGGCCCGGCGCACGGCCGCGCGGTAGGCATCCTTGTTCACGTAGTACGACATGCGCGCGAGCCCGAGATAGCGATACCCGCCCGTGAGGTCGGGCCAGGGGTCTTCGCGCACGGTGCGCCGGAACTCCGCCTGCGCCGCGGGGGTCGCGGTGAGGTAGGCCGCGATGAGTTCGACCTGCTCGTACCGCCCCTGCCAGCCGATGCCCGACGCCTCGATCATGCCCATGACGTACAGGCCCTCGAACGCCGGGGGGAACACGTTGAGGTAGAGCGTCGGCGACGCTCCCGTCCAGTTGAGCGCGGCGCGGTCGACGAACGGGTAGTCGAGCGTGTACCCGGTCGCGAGCAGCACGGTGTCGTACTCACCGCTCGACCCGTCCCGGAAGCGAACCACGCTGCCCTCGAACCGGTCGATGTCCCCACGGATGCCGAGGTCGCCCTGCCCGAGGTGGTTCAGCACGAGAGTGTTGACGATCGGGTGCGACTCGTAGATGCGGTAGTCCGGCTTGGGGAAGCCGAACCGGACGGGGTCGCCGGTGAACGCCCGCAGTACGCGGGTGTCGATGAACTGCTTGATGCGCGCCGGGAGCGGCTTGCCTTGGTTGAGGGTGTCGGACGGCTTGCCGAAGAGGTACCGCGGCACGAAGTAGTAGCCGCGACGGACACTCATGTCGACGGATACCGCGTGGTGCACGGCGTCGACGGCGATGTCGCAGCCGGAGTTGCCCGCACCGACGATGAGGACTCGTCTGCCGTCGAGCTGCCTGGCGCTCTTGTATTGGGAGGTGTGGAAGATCTCGCCGGTGAACGTGCCCCGGAAGGCGGGGACCGAGGGCTCGGCGAGCGTGCCGTTGGCGAGGACGACGGCGTCGAAGCGCTCGGTGGTCTCCCCGCTCGGGCCGGCCGCGGTCACGTCCCAGCCGCCGCCGTCTGCGGGCGTGAGGGCGGTGACCTTCGTCTCGAACCGGAAGTGATCGGTGAGGCCGAAGTGGTCGGCGTAGCCGCGGAAGTAGTCGATCAGCACGCGGTGGCTCGGGTAGTCGGCATCCGTCTGCATTGGGTACTCAGTGAACTGGGTCGTCGTGCGCGAAGAGATGAGGTGGGCTGACTCGTACATCGTGGAGCGCGGGTTGTCGATGTCCCAGAGGCCGCCGACGCCGGTGGATGCCTCGAACCCGGTGAAGGTGAGACCGACACGCTGAAAGGCGCGGGCGGCGGCCAGTCCGGACGGGCCGGCGCCGATGATCGCGCAGCGCAGTTCCGTGGTCCCGTGAGTCATATGCAGCGTCCCCAGCTTCACCCCGCGACGGTGCGGGATCGTGTCGTCGTCGACGGGATCCAGGTTAGTCGTTCATAACTGATACTGCGGTACCGGTTCGTCAGACCCACAGCGCAATGGCGCCGCGCACGATGACGAGGGCTGCGCCGCTCCAGGCGATCACGAGCATCGCACGGCGCGCGATCAGTGGAGGGATCACGCGCGTGAGGGCGGAGCCCGCCACGATCCCGACAGCGGTCGCTGCCGCGAGGAGGGCCACGTCGATCGGGGGTTCGGTGGGGAGGCCCCGGAGAGCGACGGTGATCACCCCGAAGGCAGTGAAGATCACCTGCACGCTCGCCGAGAAGGACCGCTGCGGCCACCCGTCGCCGACGGCGTGCGCGGCGACCGGCGGACCGGCCAGGCCGCTCGCGACGTTCATGAACCCGGCGGCTGCTCCTGCCGCCACCGCCCCCGAGCGTCCGGTGAGGGCGCGGGAGAGCTGCGGGATCCTCCCGGCGACAAGGGCGAAGACCGCCAGGGCGCCGATGGTGAGGAGGAGGGCAGGCTCGGGCAGTAATCGTACGAACAGGAGACCTGCCGGCGCCGCGACGAGACCGGGCCAGATGAGCCAGCCCGTGCGGCGCCAGTCGACCTCGCGCCAGACGAGCGGGACGGCGATCGCGGCGGCGACGAGGGCGAGCAGCACGCCGACCGTGACGCCCTCGATGCCTCCGTAGAGGAGGACGAACGGGCCGATGAGCACGAGCATGAAGCCGAGACCGGTAATGCGCTGGATGACGGCCGCGACGAACGCGGTGAGCGCGGCGAGGAGGAGCACCGGCGGCCGATCAGCGCAGCAGATCGGCGAGGTCGGCGACGTGCGACGTCACGACGGCGCGGACGTCGGCGTCCGTCGCGGTCGGGGTGCCGTCGCCCGGCTGCGGGCCGTAGTCGCCGAACGAGGCGTGCGACGCGCCGGGGATGGCGACGAGGACGGCGTCGGCGGGAAGGAGGGGCCGTGCGGCGTCGATCTTCTCCGGCGTGGACAGGCCGTCCTCTGTCCCGCTGATGCTGAGCACGGGCAGCGCCGAGGTCGACAGGTCGTTCGCGCAGTACGAGCCGAGGAGGAGAAGCGCATCGGCGTCCGTCGCCAGCTGACACGCGCGCACGCCTCCGAGGGAGTGCCCGCCGACGATCCAGTCGGTGACGCTCGGAGCGAGGTCGGTGAAGCTCGACAGAGGTCGGAGGTCGAAGAAGGCGAGGTTCAGCCACGGCTTCGTGATGACGACGGTGAGGTCGTCATCGGTGACGAGCCCCGACAGGATGGACGCGTACGCCCACGGATCGACTTTGGCGCCGGGAATGAAGACGAGCCCGACCTCGGGCTCTGCGGCGCTCGCGGATGCCGACGACGCGGGTGCCATCACGATCGCTTCTTCGTCACCGCGGCAGTCTACGGTGCTGCGGCGGCACCGGGTCGGCGCGCCGCGGTCAGCGGAGCTCCGCCTGCCGGGCGCGGACGACCTCTTCGACCTGAGCGAACAGGGGATGGTCGTTCTCGAGCCCTGTCACCGAGGCGGTGAAGGTCGCGGCATCCTCGGCGCGCAGGCGCTGCTGCAGTTCGACGGACTGAGGGTCGTCGGGTTCGTCGAAGGCGAGCGCGGCACCCATCGCGCCGACGAGCGCGCGCGTCGAGAGTCCTCGCTCGGCGGCGGCAGCCGCAGGCCCGACGAACCGCTCGTGCCGGGAGAGCTTGCGCAGCGGCTGACGCCCGACGCGCTGCGCGGTGTCGGGCAGCTCGGGGTTCGCGAAGCGGCGCAGGATGGTGGCCCGGTAGTCCGCGAGATCCGCGGCATCCAGCCCGTGCACCGCCTCGAGAAGCGCCGATGTCTCTTCGAGCGTCGCCGAGACCTTCGCGGCGATCGCGGGGTCGGCGAGGGCATCGGAGATCTTCTCGATGCCGGCCTGCGCGCCGTAGTAGGCGGTGGTCGCGTGCCCCGTGTTCACCGTGAAGAGCTTGCGTTCGATGTACGGCGCGAGATCGTCGACGAAGTGCGCGCCGGGAATGTGCGGCGGATTCTCTCCGAACGGTCCCCGCTCGATCGCCCACTCGAAGAAGGGCTCGACCGTGACGTCGATGCCGGATCCTTCCGGCTGGGCGGGCACGATCCGGTCGACGGCGGTGTTTGCGAACACTGCGCGGGCGGCGAGGCCGTCCCACGCCTCACCCGCCTGCGCTCGGATCTCGTCGTGCAGCAGGTCGGTCGCCCCGATCGCGTTCTCGCACGCCATCACCTGCAGGGGCGCCCGCTCCGGGTCGCGCAGCGCGAGGCCGGCCAGCACGTGCGGAGCGACGAAGCGCAGCACCGTCGGTCCGACCGCCGTCGTCACGACGTCGGCGGTGGCGATCTCGTCGGCGAGGACGCCGGGATCCGCCGCGCTGTCGACGGCGCGGAAGCCCGTCACGACCTTGTCGGTGCCCCCTTCCCCGACTTCGTGCACCGTGTACTCGTCGGCGGCGTTGAGGGCGTCGACGAGAGCCGTTGCGACGTCGGAGAAGACGAGTTCGTACCCGCCCTCGGAAAGGAGCAGCCCGACGAATCCGCGACCGATGTTGCCGGCACCGAAATGGACGGCTTTCATGATCCGATCCCCTCAGCCGTTCACGGAGGAGAGCAGGGCGTACAGGTCCTCGGGTGTCGCCGCGGCCTTCAGGCGTTCGACCTCCTC
This sequence comes from Microbacterium sp. MMO-20, assembly GCF_037147735.1. Taxonomy (NCBI): domain Bacteria; kingdom Bacillati; phylum Actinomycetota; class Actinomycetes; order Micrococcales; family Microbacteriaceae; genus Microbacterium; species Microbacterium sp. MMO-20. The sequence goes on from NZ_JBBCUU010000002.1 coordinate 181,241, forward strand.
CTCCTCGGAGAAGATGAGCGCGATCTGCGAGAGGATGTCGAGGTGCTCGTCGCCCTTGCCGGCGATGCCGACGACGAAGGTGACTTTCTCACCGTCCCAGTCCACACCGCCGTCGTAGCGCACGAACGACAGCGCCGACGCGAGGATCGCGTCCTTCGTCTCGTTGGTGCCGTGCGGGATCGCGAGCTCGTTGCCCATGTAGGTCGAGACGGTCTGCTCGCGCTGGCGCATCGCATCGAGGTACGCGCCGGTGACAGCCCCGGCATCCTGCAGGATGCCGGCGGCCTCGGCCATCGCGTCGTCTTTGGCGACGGAGCCGGAGTGGATGCGGATCTGTCCGAGGTTCAGGACGCTCATGTTCTCTCCTTGGGATGTCGAGGCGGGGGATCGGTGGGCCGGGGAGATCCTCCCCGGCCCACCGTCGGTCACTTCTCTTCGTGCTGGCCGCGCACGAGGTCGACGACCTCGTCGTACTTCGGCGAGTTCATGAAGTTGTCGACCGAGACGTGCAGCGCATCGGGCGTGCGCCCGCGGGCGCGATCGGTGAGCTGCTGCTGCGTGATCACGAGGTCTTCGCTGCCGTCGAGGTTCGCGATGGCCTTGTTGGTCACCGAGACGTCGTCGAAGCCGGCCTTCTTGATCTTGTTGCGCAGCACGCTCGCGCCCATCGCGGATGACCCCATGCCTGCGTCGCACGCGAACACGATCGTCGAGATGTGCTTCGTGGCCTCGCTCGTGGCGCCCGTCGCGATCGCGTCGGCCGCGAAGTCGGACTGCACCGACGCCTGGCCGCCGCCGACGGACGCGTTCGACGCTGCGCCGGAGCGCAGACCCGCGAGCGCCTCCGAGGACCGACCCTTGTTCGCCTCGGTCTGCGCGATGGCGGCCTCGAAGCCGTCGGCCCCGTCCGCCTCGGCGGCGAGGTCGCGCCGGCGGGAACCCCGCAGGATGACACCGGCGATGAGGAAGGTGACGAGAGCCGCAAGCGCGACCGACAGGAAGACGATCAGCAGGTTGCCGATGCCGGGGCCGATGGCCGCCGCGCCGACCGCGATGATCGAGCCGGGTGCCGCCGGGAACGCGAGCCCGCCGCCGAGGAGCATGTTGGTGGTGACGCCGGTCGCGCCGCCCGCGATGAGAGCGAGGATCGTCATCGGCTTCGCCAGCGCGTACGGGAAGTAGATCTCGTGAATGCCACCGAAGAACTGGATGATGATCGCGCCGGGTGCCGAGGCCTTCGCCTGCCCGACGCCGAAGAACGTGAAGGCGAGGAGGAGTCCGAGGCCGGGGCCGGGGTTGGCCTCGATGAGGAAGAGGATCGACTTGCCCGCCGCGGTCGCCTGCTCGATGCCGAGCGGGGTGAACACGCCGTGGTTGATCGCGTTGTTGAGGAACAGCACCTTGGCGGGCTCCACGATCACCGACAGCACCGGGAGGAGGTTCAGCGACACGAGCCAGTCCACGATGCCGCCGAGGACGGTCGAGATGCCGAGCATCACCGGTCCGAACGCGAAGAAGCCGACGATCGCGAGGATCATGCCGAGGATGCCGGCGGAGAAGTTGTTCACGAGCATTTCGAAGCCGGGCTTGATCTTGCCGTCCCACAGCTTGTCCATCTGCTTCGTGATCCACGCGGCCAGCGGCCCCATGATCATGGCACCGAGGAACATCGGGATGTCCGTGCCGACGATGACGCCCATCGTGGCGATGGTCGCCACGACACCACCGCGGGTGTCGTAGACCATGCGACCGCCCATGTTCGCGATGAGGAGGGGCAGGAGGTAGGTCACCATCGGGCCGACGAGGCCCACGTACGCGGCGAAGTTGCCGCTGTCTCCGGACGCGAGCGCCGTCATCGCGCCCTGCCACCCGATGTCGGCGGCGTTGCCGCCGCCGCCGATGATCTCGGCGACGGGTGCCCAGTGCCATCCGAACGGGCTGTTCGCGCCGAAGAAGCCGGCGGGGATGAAGAGCATCGTGATGAAGCCCCACGCGATGAAGGCCGCGATGTTGGGCATGATCATGCCGGAGAGGAACGTGCCGAACCTCTGTACTCCGACCCGGGCGCGATTCATGCCCGTGTTCGTGGTGGCTGACGCCGTTGTCATTTTCTCTGTCTCCTTCGGGTGGACCGCGGCTACGCGGCGTTCTCTGCCGCAGCCTGCGCTGCGGATCGTGCAGATGCCGCGTCGTCGGCGGCGAGGGCTGCCGCGGCGATGCGCTCGGCATCCTCGCGGGTGTACTGCAGGAGCGACGCGCGGACGTCGGCGAGGGCCGTCGGCGCCATCGACAGCGTCGTCGCGCCGATCCCCACCAGGACGACGGCCAGCAGCGGATCGGCTGCAGCCTCGCCGCAGATTCCGACGGGCTTGCCGTTGCGCTTGCCGCCGTCGGCGGTCGCCTGGATGAGGCGGAGCACGGCCGGATGCCACGGGTCCTGATAAGACGCGACCGAGCCGAGCAGGCGGTCGGCGGCCATCGTGTACTGCGTGAGGTCGTTCGTCCCGATCGAGGCGAAGTCGGCCTCGGCGAGCACCCGGTCGGCCATGAGCGCGGCGGACGGCACCTCCACCATGACGCCGGCGGTCTTGATGCCGTAGTCCTTCGCGAGGGCGACGAAGTACTCCGTCTCCTCCACCGTCGACACCATCGGCGCCATGACCCAGAGGTCCGCCGAGGTCGCCTTGTCGGCGTTCGCGAGGGCCGTGAGCTGCTCGCGCAGGATGTCCTCGCTCGCGCGCAGCGCGCGCAGGCCGCGGAGGCCGAGCGCAGGGTTGTCCTCGTGCGCATCGTTGAGGAAGGCGAGGGGCTTGTCGGCACCGGCATCCAGCGCGCGAACGACGACCTTCTTGCCGGGGAACGCCTGCAGCAGCTCGGTGTAGGCCTTCGTCTGCTCTTCGACCGTCGGCGCCTGCGTCGAGGAGAGGAACAGGAACTCGGTGCGGAAGAGGCCCACGCCCTCGGCGCCGAGCTCCACGGCCTCGGCGGCGCCGCCGGGCTTGCCGAGGTTCGCCAGGAGAGGCACCGCGGTGCCGTCCTTGAGCGCGCCGGGCGTGAGGGGCGCGGAGGCGGCGGCCGCGCGTGCGTCAGCGCGGTGCTGCGCCTGCGCGAGTTCCTCCGCGGAGGGGTTCGTCGTGACGACGCCCTTCGCGGCATCCACGATCACCGTCTCGCCGTCGGCGAGATCCTTCGCGGCCGCCGCGCCCACGATGGCGACGATCGACTTCTCGCGCGCGAGGATCGCGGTGTGCGAGGTCGGACCTCCGTCGGTCGTGATGAGGGCGAGCACCTTGTCGAGGTCGAGAAGGGCGGTGTCGGCCGGCGCGAGGTCCTTCGCGACCAGCACGAACGGATGCCCGGGATCGGGCACGCCCGGCGCCGGGAGCCCCCGCAGGCGGGCGATCACGCGCTGTGCGACGTCGTCGAGATCGGCGGCGCGCTCGCCGAGGTAGCCGCCCATCTTCGCGAGGGTGTCGCGGAAGCTCGCGAACGCGTCGGAGACGGCGAACTCGGCAGTCTTCCCGGCGGAGATGCGCGACTCGACCTCGGCATCCAGAGTGGGGTCTTCGGCCATCATCGCCTGCGCTTCGAGCACCTCGCGGGCGAGGCCCCCGGCCTTCGACCCGCGCTCCTCGAGCTCGCGCGCGACGACCTGCACGGCTTCGCGGACCCGGGCGAGCTCTTCCGCGGGCGTGAGGGTGCTGGGGGTGTCCGCGGGGGCCGGAAGGTGCTCCGCCATGCGGGCCACGGGGCCCTGGGCGACACCGAGTCCGATGCCCACTCCGCGCAGTTCGGTCATGTCCGTAATCTCCTTCGATCGCTCTCGTGCGTCTCGTGTGTTGTCGTGAAGTGCCCGGGTGCGGGCGGTTCAGGCCTCGTCGTGGTCGGTCGTCAGCAGCTCGGCGAGGTGGTCGAGCACCTCGACGGCGCGGTCGCCGTCGGCCGTCAGAGTGACGTAGTCGCCCTTCTCGGCGCCGAGCGAGATCACACCGAGGATGCTCGCGGCGTTGACCGGCGCGCCGGAGCCTTTGGAGATCGTCACCGGGATGCCGGAATCCTTCGCCGCCTGCGCGAAGAGCTTCGCCGGGCGCGCGTGCAGTCCGTTCGACGATCCGACACGGATCGTGCGGCTGGCCTCGGTCATGCGGGTGTCCTCTCCGTGGGGGTCTCTGACGTGGGCGGCAGGTCGCGGCGCGCGGCCACCGCATCGTCGACGATCGCGAGCGTGCGCGAGCCGTCGAGGTCGGTGAAGACGTCCGCAGGAAGCAGCACGACGGTGACACCGCGCGGCGCCGCGGCCGCGCGGATGCGGTCCAGCGCAGTGTCGAGGTGCGGTCCGACGAGCACGATGTCCGCCGCATCGAGGTCGATCGGCAGCGACTGCTCTGTGCCGGCGACCGCGCTCACATCTCGGCCGGCCGCCTGAGCGGCGTGCCGGACGCGCTGCGCCACGAACGTGCTCGACGCTCCCGCGCCGCACACCACGAGGATCTTCATCGATCCGCCTCCATGTGGCCATTCTTGTGAAAGCGCTGGGAGGAGACAACCAGGTCGCTTTCCGCGGGGGCGGAAGGCCGGAGGGGTCGTCGTGGTTGACTTGTGACGTGAGCAGAGCGCGCCAGGATCGGGTGATGAGCGTGCTCGTGCGCGGCGGTGGATGGGTGACCGCCGCCGAGCTCGCCGATATCGTCGGGGTGACGCCGCGCAGCATCCGCACGTATGTCGCCGCCCTCGCCGCGCGCCTGCCCGGCGGGATCGTCGTCGAATCAGGTCCGCTCGGCTATCGGGCCGGCACGGATGCCGCGGCGGCGCTGCGCACCCAGATCGACGCCGACTCGCCGCGCGAGCGCGTGCACCGCCTCGTGCGCACGCTCATCGCGGACCCGGACGGCATCGACGTGTTCGACGAGGCAGAACGCCTCCACGTCAGCCCGGCGACCCTCGAGGGCGACCTCGGGCGCGTTCGCGCGCTCTTGGGCGGAGAAGGAGGCGGGGATCTCGTGCTCGAGCGGAGCGCGTCGCGCGCGCGGCTCCGCGGCCCCGAGATGGCCCAGCGGCGTCTCCTGTCGCACCTCGTCCACGAGGAGACCGACGACGTCGGGTTCGACCTCGCCGCCGTGCGGCGCACGCTCGGCGAAGACTCTCTCGGTGCCGCTGCATTCGGCCCGTTCAAAGCCGACCTCGTCGCGGGGCTCGGCGAACTCGGCTACTTCGTCAACGAGTTCGGCATCGGCGACGTCATGCTGCACATCGCGATCACCGCCGACCGGGTCGCGCACGGCCGCGCTCTGGAGGTCACGTCGGAGACGACGCCACCACCCGCCTACGAACGGGTGGGAGAGCTCGTCGACCGGCTGTGCGCCGAGCATCTCGGCGCGCGCCTGGGCGCGGGCGACCGTCGCCATCTCGCGGCGCTCGTGATGAGCCGCGTCGTCGCCCCCGGAGCCGATGCCGCGGCATCCGAGGTCCGGTCCCGACTGCCCGGCGACGTCGAGGCCGCCGTCCGCGATGTCGTGCAGCGTGCCTCGAGCGCCTTCCTCGTCGATCTCGACCAGGAGGAGTTCGTCGTGCGTCTCGCACTGCACGTGCAGAACTTGCGGCTGCGTGCCCAGGAGCAGGCGTGGTCGCGCAATCCGCTCACGCGGTCTCTCAAGTCGAGCTACCCGATGATCTTCGAGATCGCGGTGTTCATCGCCGACGGCCTGGGGGACCTCCTCGGCATTCCGCTCCTCGACGACGAGATCGCCTACATCGCGATGCACGTCGGCGGCCGGCTCGAACGCAGCCGTCACGCCGGCGCGCTGCTCACGGCGACGATCGTCTGCCCGGGCTACTACGAGCTGCACGAGCTGCTGCGATCGAGCGTCGATCGCTCGCTCGGACAGGCCGTCGATGTCGTCGGGGTCGAGACGAGAGCCGATCCCGACTGGAGCGCGATCGACACGGACCTCGTGCTCACGACGATCGACCCGCCGCTCGTGTCGGACCGGTTCGTGCGAATTCAGCCGTTCCTCACCGAGAGCGATATCGAGCGCGTGCAGGCCGCGGCCGGCCGCGTGCGCCGCGCGCGCCGGCTCGCGCGGCTGCAGGGCGAGCTCGGGCGCTATTTCTCACGGGACGCCTTCATCGGCCGCATCGACCCCGCCGCGAGCGCCGACGAGGTGATCCGCGCGCTCGGGGCGCGCCTCGTCGCGCAGGGCGTCATCGACGACGACTACGTCGAGCGCACGCTCGAACGCGAGCGTCTCTCGTCGACCGCGTTCACCGACGCGCTCGCCGTGCCGCACGCGCTCGGGATGACGGCGACACGCACCGCGATCGCCGTCGGCGTCGCCGATCCGGCGATCGCATGGGGCGACGGACGGGTGCACGTCGTGGCCATGGTGGCCTTCTCAGCGAGTGACCGCGAGGCGTTCCAGACCGTGTTCGAGCAGCTCGTCGAGGTGTTCAGCGAGCGCGACAGCGTCCAGCGGATCGTGCGCCGCGGGACAACGTTCGACGCATTCCTCGAAGAGCTCGCCGCCGTCATCGACGTCTGAGCGACGGCGTCAGCCCCGCGCGAGGCGCTCGTCGAGGCCGCGGCGGACGGCGGGCCACTCGTGCGGGAGGATCGAGTACACGACCGTGTCGCGGAGAGTCCCGTCCGGGCCCAGGCGGTGGTTGCGCAGCACGCCGTCCTGCTTGGCCCCCAAGCGCTCGATCGCGGCCCGCGACTGCCGGTTGTGCCAGTGCGTGCGGAATTCGACGGCGATCGCATCGCACGCCTCGAACGCGTGCCCGAGGAGCAGCCGCTTCGCCGCCGTATTGACGGCAGTGCGCTGCACCGTCGGCGAGAGCCAGGTGTACCCGATCTCGACGCGCCGGTTGGGCTGGTCGATGTCGCAGAAGGTCGTCATGCCGACGGCGAGGCCGCCTGCGACGACGGCGAAGGGGTTCATCCGTCCGGCGTCGCGCTCCCCGACTCGCCGAGCGATCTCCGCGGTCGCCGATGCGGGAACCGATGTGTACCAGGCATACGCGAGACCACGGCTGGCCGTGTCGAGGTCGGCCGCGTGTGCGGGATCCAGCGGTTCGAGGCGAACATGGTCGTTCTCGAGGACGACGGGGTCGGTCAGCAGCACGGGGCCGAGCCTACGCGGGATCACAACTCAGGCGAATTCCCCGCCGGCTGCCGCGAACGGCGCGCAACGGAGGAATCTGCCTGAGTTGTGCGACGAAAGCGGCGGTGGCCGGGTCAGCCCTGCGCGGCGGCGATCAGCGTGCGAGCCCCCTCATCGAGAGCCGCGAGCCGCGCAGCGGCGTCATCCGCGGAGTCGCCGCGCACGTCGAGGTAGGCCTTGAGCTTGGGCTCCGTGCCGCTCGGCCGCACGATGACGCGCGATCCGTCGGCGAGCCACAGGCGCAGCACGTCGCCGGGCGGGTAGCCCTCGACGCCCGCGAGCAGATCGTCGATGCGCTCGACCGCCACGGCACCGATCGAGGACGGCGGATCGGCGCGGAGCGCTGCCATGATGCGGCCGATGATCGCCGTGTCCTCGACCCGCAGCGACACCTGTCCGGACTGGAAGAACCCGAACGTCTCCGCGAACTGAGCGAGCACGTCCGCGAGCGTACGTCCCTCCTCGCGGGCCTCGGCGATCATTCCGAGCATCGCGACAGCGGCCGAGATCCCGTCCTTGTCGCGCACGGTGTCGGGGTTGACGAGGTAGCCGAGGGCTTCCTCGAACCCGAAGACGATCCCGGGTGCGCGCGAGATCCATTTGAACCCCGTGAGGGTCGCATGGAAGTCGAGGCCGTAGTGCGCTGCGACGGCCTCGAGCCCGGGGGAGGAGACGAGCGAGCAGGCGAGGGATGCCCCGTCGCTCGTCGCTCCGGACGAGGTCGCCCGCTGCGCTGCCCGCCAGCCGAGCAGCAGCCCTGTCTCGTTGCCGGTGAGGCGGCGCCAGCCGCCATCCGCCGTCGGGTCGGGGATCGCGACCGCGAGCCGGTCGGCATCGGGGTCGTTCGCGAGGATGAACTCCGCTCCGGCCGCGCGAGCCGTCGCGAACGACAGGTCCATCGCGCCCGGCTCCTCGGGGTTCGGGAAAGCGACCGTCGGGAACCGCCCATCGGGCTCGATCTGCTCCTCGACCACGACCGGCAGCGGGTACCCGGCGAGTTCGAGGATCGCGCTGAGCGTTTCGTACCCGACGCCGTGCATCGCGGTGTAGACCCAGTTCATGCCCGCCGCTCCCGCCGGCGCGGGCGCAACGGTGGCGGTCGCGGCGACGTAGGCGGCGACGACGGCCTCGTCGGCGATCTCGTAGTCGGCACGAGGAATGTCCGGCACGGCGATCGACGCGGCGACGCGCTCGATGTGTGCGGCGATCTCGGCGTCGGCGGGTGCGACGATCTGCGACCCCTGGTCTTCGCCGCCGAGGTACACCTTGTACCCGTTGTCATCGGGCGGGTTGTGCGAGGCCGTGACCATGACGCCCGCTGCGGCATCCAGGTGCCGCACGGCGAACGCGAGCACGGGCGTCGGGAGGAGGCGCGGCAGCAGCACTGCCCGGAGGCCCGCGCCCGCGAAGATCGCCGCCGAATCCGCCGCGAAGACGTCCGAGTTCCGCCGTCCGTCGTAGCCGACGACGACCGTGGGCACGGCCCCCGGCCCCGCCTTCTCGCGCAGGTACGCAGCGAAGCCGGCCGCCGCCTGCGACACGAGCACGCGGTTCATACGGTTGCTGCCGGCGCCGAGGCGACCGCGCAGGCCCGCCGTGCCGAACTCCAGGCGCGCACCGAAGCGATCGTCGAGGTCGGCGGATGCCGCGGCATCCCCGCCCTCGGCCGCCTCGATGAGCGCCGCGAGCTCGTCTCGCGTCACTCCATCCGGGTCCTGCGCCCACCACGCGCGGGCCGCGTCGAGAATCGGCGCCGTGCTCACAGCGCGCCGACCACGCGGGCGAGGAGGTCGGAGATGACCGGCTCGGCGGCCTGCCCCGCCTCGATGACCTCGGCATGGCTGAGCGGCGTCGTCTGGATGCCGGCCGCGAGGTTCGTGATGAGGGAGAACCCGAGGATCTCCATGCCGGCCTGGCGGGCTGCGATCGCCTCGAGCGCCGTCGACATGCCGACGATGTGGCCGCCGATCGTCTTCGCCATGCGCACCTCGGCGGGCGTCTCGTACTGCGGACCGCGGAACTGGCAGTAGACGCCTTCGTCGAGCGTGGGGTCGATGCGCCGAGCGACGTCGCGCAGCCGCGTCGAGTACAGGTCGGTGAGGTCGATGAAGGTGGCTCCCTCGAGCGGGGAGTCGCCCGTGAGGTTGATGTGGTCGCTGATGAGGACCGGCGTCCCCGGCGTCCACGAGTGCTTGATGCCGCCGGCGCCGTTCGTCAGCACCATCGTCTTCGCCCCCGTCGCGGCGGCGGTGCGCACGCTGTGCACGACGCGGCGCACGCCGTGGCCCTCGTAATAGTGCGTGCGCGCACCGATCACGAGCACTCGCTTGCCGCCCGGGGTCAGGATCGACCGCAGCGAGCCGACGTGCCCGGCGAGGGCGGGCTTCGAGAACCCCGTCACCTCGGTCGCCGGGATCGTGGTCGTCGTCTCGCCGATGAGGTCGGCGGCCTTGCCCCAGCCGCTCCCGAGCGTCAGTGCGATGTCGTGGCGCTCCACGCCGGTGAGGCGGGCGATGTCGGATGCCGCCCGCGCGGCGACCTCGAAGGGGTCGGCGGCGGGGTCGTCGAGAGGGTTCGTGTACGAGGACATCCCCCTACTTTAGGAACCCCGAGCGTGCGGGGGCCAGGCGACAGCCTGGAAGAATGGAGGAATGTCCGCGAGCTTCGTCCATTCCCAGTCGGTCGCCGTGCTCGGCGGCGGCCCCGGCGGCTACGAAGCAGCGCTCGCCGCCGCCCAGCTGGGGGCCGAGGTGACGCTCGTCGAGCGCGCCGGCGTCGGCGGCGCGGCCGTCATGACCGACGTCGTCCCCTCCAAGAGCCTCATCGCCACGGCGGATGCCGCGGTGGCGATCTCCGAGGCATCCGATCTGGGCGTCGAGTTCTTCGCGAAGGGCGAGTCCGGTCGCCCGCTGAAGCCGCAGGTCGCGATCAACCTCGCGGCGGTCAACAAGCGCCTGCTCTCGCTCGCCCGTCAGCAGTCCGACGACATGCGCGCGCAGCTGGTGGATGCCGGGGTGCGCATCATTTCCGGCCACGGCCGCCTGGACGATCACCACTCGATCGTCGTGGCGACCGGGCCCGGCGGCACGGACTTCGACCGCGTCGAGGCGCACACGCTCGTCGTCGCGGTGGGGGCGGCTCCCCGCGAGCTGCCGAGCGCGCAGCCGGACGGCGAACGGATCCTCACGTGGACGCAGCTCTACGACATGAAGGCGCTCCCCGAGCACCTCATCGTCGTCGGATCGGGCGTGACGGGGGCCGAGTTCGCCTCGGCGTACATGAACCTCGGCGCCCACGTGACGCTCATCTCCTCGCGCGAGCACGTGCTGCCGGGGGAGGACCGCGACGCCGCCGCCGTGCTCGAGAAGGTCTTCCGCCGGGGCGGGATGACGGTGCTGTCGCGCTCGCGCGCCGAGCGCGTGGAGCGCGTCGGCGACGGCGTCGTCGTGACGCTGTCGGACGGCCGCACCGTCGAGGGCAGCCACTGCCTCATGGCGGTCGGGTCGATCCCGAACACGACGGGCATCGGCCTCGCCGAGACGGGCGTCGAGCTCACCGACTCAGGCCACATCCGGGTGAACCGCGTCGCGCGCACGTCGGTGCCGAACATCTACGCGGCCGGGGACTGCACGACGTTCGTGCCCCTGGCATCCGTCGCCGCGATGCAGGGGCGCACCGCCATCTTCCACGCGCTCGGCGACACCGTGATCCCGCTCGAGCGCCGCCGCATCACGGCGAACATCTTCACGGCACCGGAGATCGCGACGGTCGGGCGTCAGGAGAAGGACCTCGAGACAGGCGCCATCAACGGCTATGTGTACAAGCTGCCGCTTGCGGCCAACGCGCGCGCGAAGATGATGGGCATCAACGACGGGTTCGTCAAGATCATCGCCCGGGAGGGGTCGGGCACCGTCATCGGCGGTGTCATCGTCGCGCCGCGCGCGTCGGAGCTCATCTATCCGATCGCGATCGCGGTCGAGCGTCGCCTCACCGTCGATCAGGTGTCGCGCGTCTTCGCGGTGTTCCCGTCGCTCGCGGGGTCGATCACCGATGCGACGCGTGCGATGCACCAGGTGAACCGCGACGACGACTTCTTCGGCTGATCGTCCCGCCGCCGCCCGGTCTACGGCTGCAGAGCGGCGACCCAGTAGCCCTCGCCGTCGGGTGAGGCGGCGGATGCCTCGAAGCGCGTCAGATCGCCCACGGCCGTCGGGATGGCGATCGGGGTGAGGGTGCCACCCTGGTGGCAGACGATTTCCTGCGTGACGGTCGTGACCTCGCCGGTACCCGTGTAGGTGAGGGTGAAGGTCGCGCGATCCGTTCCGTCGCAGCGCAGCTCCACCGCGCGGTAGGCGCGCGGGGGTGCGACGTCGACCGGGGCGGCATCGGCGGAGGCGGAGAAGGGCGCGCCGGTCGCGTTCTCGCCGCCGGCATTCATCGTGTCGTCGAACCACACCCGCCATGCCGTCCGCTCTTCGTCGGTCGGTCCGGTGAGCGCGGTGCAGCCGCTCAACACGGTCGCTCCAGCCAGCACGGCGGCGGTGAGGGCGATGGCGGACAGGACGCGACGGGGCACCGTCACAGGCTACGCCCCCTCAGGAGATCGTGAGCAGCTGGTGCCCGGCCGACACCGTCGTCCCCGGGGCGGCGTCGATCGCGCCGATGACGCCGTCCTTGTGGGCCTGCAGCGGCTGCTCCATCTTCATGGCCTCGAGGACGACGACCAGATCGCCCTTGACGACCTGCTGGCCCTCCTCGACCGCCACCTTCACGATCGTCGCCTGCATCGGCGCCTTCACGGCATCGCCTGAGGCGCCCGCATTGACGGTCGTCGCGTGCGACCGGCGAGAGGGGGGAGCCGCTGCGGGGCGTCCGATCTTCGTCGGAGCGACCGCGATCCGGTCCGGCAGGCTCACCTCGAGGCGCTTGCCGGAGACCTCGACGACGACGGTGTGACGCGGCTCGTTCTCTTCGGGCGATTCGAGCTCTCCGTCCCACGGCGGGATGTCGTTCTCGAACTCGGTCTCGATCCAGCGGGTGAACACGCCGAAGTGGCCGTCCTCCGCTGTGAAGGCGGGGTCGCGCACGACCTTCCGGTGGAAGGGGAGGACCGTCGGCATACCCGAGACCTCGAACTCGTCGAGGGCGCGGCGTGCCCGCTCGAGCGCCTCGGCACGGTCGCGACCGGTGACGATGAGCTTGCCGAGGAGCGAGTCGAACGCGCCCGAGACGCTGTCGCCCGCCGTGACGCCCGAGTCGAGCCGGATGCCGGGGCCGCCGAATGTCTTGAACTGGTGGATGCGCCCGGGCTGCGGCAGGAAGTTGCGGCCCGGGTCTTCGCCGTTGATGCGGAACTCGATCGAGTGCCCGAGCGGCTCCGGGTCGCGCTCGTCGAGCAGGCCGCCCTCGGCGAGGCGGAACTGCTCGCGCACGAGGTCGAGGCCCGTCACCTCTTCGGAGACAGGGTGCTCCACCTGGAGGCGCGTGTTCACCTCGAGGAACGAGATCGTCCCGTCGGCGCCGATGAGGAACTCGCACGTTCCCGCACCGATGTAGCCGACCTCCTTGAGGATGGCCTTGGATGCCGCGTAGAGAATCTCGTTCTGCTCGTCCGACAGGAAGGGTGCCGGCGCCTCTTCGACGAGCTTCTGATGACGGCGCTGCAGCGAGCAGTCGCGCGTCGAGACGACGACGACCGTCCCCGCGGCATCCGCCAGGCACTGCGTCTCGACGTGCCGCGGCTTGTCGAGGTACTTCTCGACGAAGCACTCGCCGCGCCCGAACGCGGCGATCGCCTCGCGTGTGGCCGATTCGAAGAGCTCGGCGACCTCATCGAGCTCACGGGCGACCTTGAGGCCGCGTCCGCCGCCGCCGTAAGCCGCCTTGATGGCGATGGGGAGGCCGACTTCTTCGGCGAACGCGATGACCTCGTCGGCACCGGCGACCGGCCCCGACGTGCCGGGGGCGAGCGGGGCGCCGACCTTCTCGGCGACGGCGCGCGCGGTGACTTTGTCGCCGAGGGCTTCGATCGCCTCGGGCGTGGGCCCGATCCAGACCAGGCCGGCGCCGATCACGGCGCGGGCGAAGTCGGCGTTCTCGGCGAGGAACCCGTAGCCCGGGTGCACGGCGTCGGCGCCGGAGCGCCGCGCGACGGAGAGGATCTTCTCGATCGAGAGGTACGTCTCGGCGCTCGTCGACCCTTCCAGGGCATAAGCCTCGTCGGCGAGCTTCGCGTGCATGGCGTCGCGATCCTGGTCGGCGTAGACGGCGACCGAGCCCTTTCCGGCGTCGCGGGCGGCGCGGATCACGCGCACGGCGATCTCGCCGCGGTTGGCGACGAGGACCTTGGTGATCGCTCGGGGGGCGGTCGGGCGCGCCCCGGTTTCGACGGTCTGGGGCGCAGGCACGGAAAGCGGCATGGATGCCAGCCTACTCAGCACACCCCGCCCGCTTTTGGATCACTCGCACAAGATCCGTGCGAAAACGTGGTGCGAACCTACGAGGCGCCGGGGGAGGTCCACAGATCGGTCCACCGGATGCCGAGCTCCCCGCACAGGTGTCGCAGCGTCGACAGGGACATCCCGACGACCGTCGAGGGGTCGCCCTCGACCCGCTCGATGAAGGCGCCGCCGAGGCTGTCGACGGTGAATGCCCCGGCCACCTGCAGGGGCTCGCCGGTGCCGACGTAGGCCGCGATCTCGGCATCCGCGACGTCGGCGGCGAAAGTGACGGATGCCGCGGCGACGGCGTGCGCTTCGCGGGGCGCCTCACCCGGGGTCAGTCGGAAGACGCTGTGCCCGGAGTGCAGCACACCCGTCCGTCCGCGCATGTCGTGCCACCGTGCCGTGGCCACCTCGGGGCGGTGCGGCTTGCCGAGGATCTGCCCGCCGAGCTCGAACATCGAGTCGCCTCCGATGACGATGCCGTCGAACGCGGGGTCGTCCGCGGCGATCGCGGCTGCGACATCCTGGGCCTTGCGGCGCGCGAGCAGAAGCACGTGCTCGTCGGGCGAGAGCGTGCGACCCTCCGCTGCTTCGACCGCGGCGATGACCGCCTCCTCGTCGACCTGCGGCGCACGGGTCACCGGCTCGATCCCGGCCTGGCGCAGCAGCATGAGACGGGCGGGGGAGGTGGAGGCCAGGCACACGCGCATGCGTCCAGCGTACGAGGCCGGTCGGTGCCCGCGGGTGTGGGAGCATCGGGGGATGCAGGATGGCGATCAGCTCGACCTCGAGATCACCGATGTCGCACACGGCGGCGTCTTCATCGCGCGGCACGACGGGCGGGTCGTGTTCGTGGAGGGTGCGATCCCGGGCGAGCGGGTGCGCGCCGTGCTCACCGACACCGCGAAGCCCGCCTTCTGGCGGGCCGACGTCGTCGACGTCCTGCACGCCTCGCCGCATCGTCGCCCGCATGTGTGGGCCTCCGCGGATGTCGCCGTGCCGCCCGAGGAGCGCCCGGGCGGGGCCGACTTCGGTCACATCGACCTCGCGCACCAGCGCACCCTGAAGAAGCAGGTGCTGGACGACGCGTTGCGCCGCTTCGCGAGCATCGCCGCCCCCGACACCACGATCGCTCCGGCGGGGGTCCCCGGTGACGCGGAGGCCGCGGGGGACGTGGACGGCCTGCACTGGCGCACGCGCGTGAGTCTGCACGTCGACGACGAAGGTCGCATCGGCCCGTTCGCTGCGCGCAGTCACCGCGTCATCGAAACCGCCGACCTGCCGCTCGCGACCGAGGCGATCGCCGAGGTGGCGCGCGGCCTCGAAGGGTTCGGGCCGGGACGCGTCGACCTCGTCGAGCCGTCCGAGGGCGGCGTGCGTGTCATCGTGCGTCCCTCCTCGCCCCGCGCCCCGCGCACCGCGACGAGCCCCGATCGCCGCGGCGCCGGTCGCCGCCGCGGCGGCGCACGCCCCGCCCCCACACGCGCACCCGAGGACCCGACGGCTCGCGAGGTCGTCACCGAGCGGGTCGGCGCGCGGCGCTTCGCCGTGGACGCCGGCGGGTTCTGGCAGGTGCATCGGCTCGCGGCATCCACCCTCAGCGCGGCTGTCCGGACGGCGCTCGATGCGGCGGGCGGGGTCGACCCGGCCGCCGCGCACCTCGACCTCTACGGGGGCGTCGGACTGTTCGCCGCCACGATCGCCGAGCTCGGTGGCCCGGGCACGCGGGTGACGAGCGTCGAGGCGGATGCCCGGGCCACCGAGCACGCCGGAGCGAACCTCGCGGAGTGGGTCGGTGCGCGCGCCGAGACCGCGCGCACCGACCGCTTCCTCGCGCGCCTCGTCGCGCAGGCGAGCGCCGCGGAGCGGGCACGACTGGCCCATGGAGTGGTGCTCCTCGACCCGCCGCGCGCAGGCGCGGGGCGCGAGGTCGTGGAACGGGTCGCCGCGCTGACCCCGGCATCCGTCGTCTACGTCGCGTGCGACCCGGTCGCCCTCGCGCGCGACCTCGGGACGTTCCGAGGGCTCGGCTACGAGGCCGCGCGCATCGACGCCTTCGACCTCTTCCCGCATTCGCACCACGTGGAGGCCGTCGCCGTGCTGCGCGCGACCGGCGTCGCCGCTCGTTAGGCTCGGAGCGTGTCCAGCGTCGCACTCATCGATGACCACGAGTCCGTGCGTCTGGGGCTCGAAGCCGCGTGTGCGCGTGCAGGCGTCGGGGTCGTTGTCCACTCGGGCGCGTCGGTGCGCGCCTACCTCGCCTGGCGCCGCGCGGTGGGTGCGCCGCCCGCCGACGTCGTCGTCCTCGATCTGACCCTCGGCGACGGCACGACCGTCACAGAGAACGTCGACGCGCTCGTCGGCGAGGGCTCGGCGGTGCTCATCCACAGTGTCGCCGATCGACCCGCGGCCGTGCGCGAGGCGCTCGCCGCGGGGGCCGCAGGCGTCATCAGCAAGGCCTCCCGCACCGACGACGTCCTCTCGGCGATTCGGACGATCGCGAGCGGTCAACCGCTCGAGAACCTCGAGTGGGCGCACGCGATCGACGGCGACCGCGCGTTCGCCGACGCGCAGTTGGCCAACCGTGAGCGTGAGGTGCTCCGCCTGTATGCGGCCGGACTGCCCCTCAAAGCGGTCGCCGAGCGGCTCGGCATCTCGTACAACACCGCCAAGGAGAACATCACACGCATCCGCGTGAAGTACATCGAGGTCGGCCGCCCGGCCCCGACGAAGATCGATCTGCTGCACCGCGCCATCGAGGACGGACTCGTCGACGGGCGCAGCCGCGACGACGCGCATGACGACCTCGCCGCACGCTGACCGCGACGACCGCGAACTCCGCGATGACTCGGGTGCGCCGGGGGCGGTCACGGCATCCGTGCCGGTCGCGACCCCCGGCGCACCGCGCCTCCCTCCGTCCGGACTCCGACCGGAGAGCGGCGCTGCGACGGAGCGCTTCACCGAGCGGCGCATCGAACGCATCCTCTCGCTCGTGGTCGCCCTCGGCAGCGCCGTGCTCGGAACGCAGGCCTTCCTCAACGCGCTGACCTCGACGCAGGAGTCGCCCCCGTGGCACACGGGGCTCATGATCGCGGCCTTCGGGCCGCTCGCCCTCATGATCGTGGCGCTCGCGGTGGGGGTTCTGCCGCGCACCGCGGCGGCAGTCTTCGCGCTCGCCCTCGCGGTCGTGCTCGCCTGCTGGCCCTTCGCGGCGAGCGGCGGCACCGCGGAGCCGGGCGCCGAACCCTGGGTCTGGTACCTGCTCAACGTGGCCTCGGCGGCCGCCGCGATCGCGTTCCCGCTGGCGCTGCAGCTCGGGTGGACGGTGCTCGTCCCCGCGCTGTACATCGTGGCGCGCCTGGCACCCACCGGTCAGCCCTCGACCGATGCGGTGAGTGTCGTCCTGGATGCCGTGTTCGCCGTCATCCTCGGTGGCGTCATCGTCGCGCTCGGCTGGATGCTGCGATCGGTCGCCGTCGGCATCGATCGCGCGCGTCGCGACGCCGTCCTCTCTTACGCGGCAGCCGCAGAGGCGGACGCCGCCGAGGCCGAGCGGGTCGCCGTCGCCGCCCTCATGCACGACAGCGTGCTCGCCGCCCTCATCGCGGCCGAGCGTGCGGCGACCCCGCGTGAGGAGGCGCTCGCCGTGGCGATGGCGCGCGAAGCGCTCACCCGTCTGGCCAACGCCGAGTTGGACGCGGGTGAGGGTCCCGACGAACCGGTACCGGCCGCGGCGCTGGTCGGCGGCATCCGACGATCGGTCGATGCCTCCGCCGACAGGCAGAACCGCACCCTCGAGGTGCGAGAGGACGTCCACGACGACGCGGGGGAGATCCCCGGGCGCGTGGCCCGTGCGATCGTGCTCGCTGCGACGCAGGCGATCGCGAACGCCTTCCAGCACGCCGATGGGGCTGGTCTGGCCGTGACGGTGCGGGCGGATGCCGCGTCGGTCGAAGTGCGGATCGTCGACACCGGGCGCGGCTTCGATCCGAGCGACGTCGCGCAGGATCGCCTCGGCATCCGCGGTTCGATCGTCGCGCGCATGGCGGCGGTCGGCGGACGTGCGGGCGTGAAGACGGGGCCCGGTGGGACGAGCGTGCTGCTGGAGTGGGAGGGAGTGCGATGACGACGTCGCCGATGAGTGGGCGCAGCGGCCTGCGCATCGCGCTCTCGCTCCTCGCCGTCGCGTTCACCGCCTACCTCGCGGTGGGCGCACTCATCTGGACCTCGGCGCCCGACCACCCGATCGTCCAGGTCGGCGCGGTGATCCTGTATCTGCTCACGACCTGGGTCTGCATCTTCTGGAACTCGCGGGGCGAGGATGCCGCGGACCCGCTGCGCCGAAGACTCGACGCACTCCGCCTGCGGCTGGGGCCGCGACGTGTCCTTCCGGCATGCGCGGCGGCTCTCGCCCTCGCTGCCGCCGCGATCGTGCCGAATGCCAGCTGGTACGCCGCGGCGCCCTCCGGCAGGCTCGACGGCTACGCCACGTGGGGCCTCGGCGCGATCGGCGCCCTCGGTGTGATCGTCATCGTCCGCCGGCGACCCGTCGTCGCCTGGGTGTGCGTCGCGCTTGCAGCACTCTCGGCGACGGCCTGGATCGGCCCGACCGACGCTCTCGCGTTGGGCGCCGTGGGCGCGGTCCTCTGGGTGGGCGTCGCCCATCTGATGTCCTGGCTCATGGATCGCGCTGCGCACGACACGGCGCAGCTCGCCGATGCCCAGCGTGAGGCCTCGGAATGGCTCGCATCGCAGGAGGGCATGCGACGCGAGCGACGGACCCAGGTGCAGCGCGCGCTCGCGGTCGCCGGCCCGGTTCTGGCGCATACGATCGCCGTCTCCGGTCACCTCGATCCCCGCGAGCGTCAACTGGCACGGGTCGCCGAGGCGACGCTGCGCGATGAGCTGCGCGGGGCGGCGCTGCTCGACGACGACGTGCGCGCCGCGCTTGCCGCGGCGCGCGGTCGCGGCGCGACGGTGTCGGTGCTCGACGAGGGCGGGCTGGACGGGCTCGATCCCGACCGCCAGGCGGCCGTGCGCGCCGAACTCGCGGCCGTTCTCGATTCCGCCCGCTCGGAGCGCCTCTACGTCCGCACGTCGACGCACGCCGAGATCGCCGTGACCGTCGTCGGACGCTCCGACGGAGCGGACGGCGAGGAAGAGGTCGATCTGTGGCACGAGCTGCGCCGTCGGCGCTGAACGGGGCCGCCGGCCGGCGGTGAAGAGGAGGCGAGGGGCGGCGAAGCCGCCCGCCCCTCGCCGTGCGAGCCGGTTACCCGAAAACCTGCTCGCGAGGGTGCGGCGCGCCACGCGATACGCGGACGCGTGCACCGAACGCAGAAGCGTTCCAGCTCCTTCAGTCTCGCCGGTCGCGACGGGGATGTCTGTAGGTAGTTCGGGTGACAAAGAAAGTAAGCAGGCCAGCGAACGGCGTCGAGCGTGATTCAGCCGCCGAAGCGGCCCCAGCCGATCTCGCGGCGGAGGGGTGCGCGCAGCGATCGCGCCGACACCTGCCACGCGGAGGCGCGCGGCTCGCTTTCGGCGATCGCCGCGGCGGCCTCGGTCGTGTACGCCTCGGTCACGACGGCAACGACCGCCGCGAGCTCTTCGGGCGTCGGGTCACCGCGGCGGATGTCGACGCGGACGGCGCTCGCCGCGGCATCCGCCGGCACGCCCTCCGTGCTCATAGCGGGATGTTCCCGTGCTTCTTCGCCGGCAGGCTGGCGCGCTTGCCGCGAAGTGCGCGCAGCGCCTTCGCGACCGACACGCGCGTCTGCGCCGGCTCGATGATGCCGTCGAGCTCGCCGCGCTCGGCAGCGAGGAAGGGGGAAGCCACGTTGTACGTGTACTCGTTCGCGAGCTTCGTGCGGACGGCCGCGACGTCCTCGCCCGCCTCTTCGGCCTTCTTGATCTCGCCGCGGTAAAGGATGTTGACGGCGCCCTGGCCGCCCATCACGGCGATCTCGGCGGTCGGCCACGCGAGATTGACGTCGGCGCCGAGCTGCTTCGAGCCCATCACGATGTACGCGCCGCCGTAGGCTTTGCGCAGGATCACGGTGACGAGCGGGACGGTCGCCTCGGCATACGCGTAGAGCAGCTTCGCGCCGCGACGGATGACGCCCGTCCACTCCTGGTCGGTCCCCGGCAGGTAGCCCGGGACATCCACGAGAGTGAGGATCGGGATCGAGAACGCGTCGCAGAATCGGACGAATCGGCTCGCCTTCTCGCCCGCCTCGATGTTGAGCGTGCCCGCCATCTGCGAGGGCTGGTTCGCGATGATGCCGACTGTGCGGCCCTCGATGCGGCCGAAGCCGATCGCGATATTGGGCGCGAACAGCGGCTGCACCTCGAGGAAGTCGCCGCCGTCGACGACGTGCGAGATCACCTGCTTGATGTCATACGGCTGGTTGGGGGAATCGGGGATCACGGTATTGAGCACGCGGTCGCCGTCGGTGGTCTCCCACTCGAACGCGTTCTCGTAGACCGGGATCTCCGACATGTTGTTGTCGGGGAGGAACCCGATGAGCGTTCGCGCGTAATCGATCGCGTCGTCCTCGTCCTCGGCGAGGTAGTGGGCGACACCCGACCGGGTGTTGTGGGTGTACGCCCCGCCGAGCTCCTCCATGCCGACGTCTTCGCCGGTGACGGTCTTGATGACGTCCGGCCCCGTGACGAACATCTGGGAGGTTTTGTCGACCATGATGACGAAGTCGGTGAGGGCGGGGGAGTAGACCGCGCCCCCCGCGGCCGGCCCCATGATGAGCGAGATCTGCGGGATGACTCCCGACGCCGCGGTGTTCAGGCGGAAGATCTCGCCGTACTTGCCGAGAGCGACGACGCCCTCCTGAATGCGCGCGCCGCCGGAGTCGAGGATGCCGATGATCGGCATCCCGCCGCGGAGTGCGAACTCCATGACCTTGATGATCTTGTCTCCGGCCACCTCGCCGAGCGAGCCGCCGAAGGTCGTGAAGTCCTGCGCGTAGACGGCGACCGTGCGCCCGTGGATCGTGCCGACGCCCGTGACGACGGAGTCGCCGTAGGGGCGCGAGCGGTCCATGCCGAACGCGCTCGTGCGGTGGCGGACGTACTCGTCGAGCTCGACGAACGAGCCCGGGTCGACGAGGAGCTCGATCCGCTCGCGCGCCGTCATCTTGCCCTTGGCGTGCTGCTTCTGCTGCGCCGTGACTTCCGCGTCGACGACGGCTTCCTGGTACCGCGCGCGCAGGTCGGCGATCTTTCCGGCGGTGGTGGAGAGGTCGCCGTGGGTGGTCTGATCTGTCACGCGTTCCACCCTAGCGAGCAGCGTGCGCTCCCGGTTGGCGGCTCGGCACAACGGCGCGGGCGATTCGCTGTGGCCTGCGGCTAGGGTGGCCGGTATGACGATCCCCGCCGAAGGCTATCCCCGCGCTGCCGCCGTGAGCCCCCGGGTCCAGGTGCTCGATCACACCGACTCGACCAATGCGAAGCTGCTGCGGGATGCCGCGGAGAGCCCCGACACCCACCCGCACCTGTCTCTCGTGCTCACGCGCGATCAGCGGGCGGGGCGCGGTCGACTCGACCGGGTCTGGTCGGCACCCCCGGGAACGGCGCTCGCCGTATCGGTGCTGCTGCGTGTCGGCGCGGTCGCGCTCGCCGACCGCGGGTGGATCCCGCTCGTCGCCGGAGCGGCCCTGCGTGGCGCGATCTCGGAACAGCTGCCGAACACGCCGGTGAGCCTGAAGTGGCCCAACGATGTCCTCGTGGGCGCGGGTGCGGGAGCGCGCAAGATCAGCGGCATCCTCGTCGAGGTGCTGCCCTCCGACCCGCAGACCGTCGTCGTGGGAGCCGGCGTCAACACGACGATGGAGACCGTCGATCTGCCCGTCCCGACGGCGACGTCGTTCGCCGATCAGGGGGCGGATGCCGATGAGGACGCCCTTCTGGCTGCCTTCCTCACGGCGCTGCGCGACGGCATCGCCGACCTCGCCGTCGGCGGGGGCGCGGCGGTCGCCGACCGCGTCGCCGCGCACTGCAGCACGCTCGGTGCCGACGTCGTGGTCTCGCTGCCGGACGACACGACGTTGCGCGGCCGCGCGGTGCGGCTCGACCCCGCCGGGCGCCTCGTCCTCGAGGCCGAGGGTGTCGAGACGATCGTCGGCGCCGGCGACGTCGTCCACGTGCGCTGATCCCTGCGTTTCAGCCTGCTTTCGCTGCGCGTCACCGCCACAATGGAGGGGTGACGCAGCCGACCGCTTACACGGGGCGCCCGATGACCCCGGCGCCCGGCGCCGAGGTGCGTGAACTGCGCGTCGCACGCGTCCGCGGTCACGCCCGCCGGCTGTTCTGGTGCGCGGTGGTTCTCGTCGCCGCGAGCGGCGCCGTCGGCTACTTCACCGGAAACCTGCCGGCCCCCTTCGAGGACTGGATGCTGTGGTCGGCTGCGGGGCTCATCGTCCTCCTGTTCGTGATCGTCCCGTTCCTGCGCTGGTATTTCCGCACGTACACCGTGACCACGCGCCGAGTCGTCGCGCAGTCGGGCGTCTTCGGCCGTGCGCGCACCGAGATCGGACACGCTCGCGGATACACGATCAGCGAGCGCCGTGGTCCGATCCAGCGGATGTGGGGGGCGGGGACCCTCACCCTCTCCAACGGCGTCGACGCGCCGCTGCGGATGGTCGACATCCCGTCGGTCCGCCTCATGAACGAAGCGCTCGCCGACCAGGTCGAGGTGAGCCAGATCCTCGCGCATCGCGACTCGCACGCCATGCCGGTCGTCCCCGGCCCCCCACCGCCGCTTCCCACCGACCTCTGACGTCTGACCTCGGGCTTCTGTCCGACCTGCGGGCGGTCCCGCGGCATCCCGTCGACCTGGGAAGATGGATGCCGACGGAAAGGGATGCCATGGCGTTGACACTCGGAATCGTCGGAGGCGGGCAGCTGGCCCGCATGATGATCGCGCCGGCCGTCGAGCTCGGAATCGACGTGCGCGTGCTCGCGGAGGAGCCGGGGATGTCGGCGGCGCTCGCCGAGGCGGCGACCGGCGACTACCGTGACCTCGAGACGGTGCGCGCGTTCGCCCGCGGCGTCGACGTCGTCACGTTCGACCATGAGCACGTGCCGCAGGAGGTGCTGCGCGCGCTCGTCGCCGACGGCGTCGCCGTGCACCCCGGCCCCGACGCGCTGCAGTTCGCCCAGGACAAGCTGCGTATGCGCGCACGCCTTGCCGAGCTCGGCGCCCCTCAGCCGGAGTGGGCCGAGGTGACGGATGCCGCGCAGCTGCAGGCGTTCCTCGACGCGAACGGCGGCCGCGCCGTCGTCAAGACACCGCGCGGCGGGTACGACGGCAAGGGCGTGCGCGTGGTGTCGCACCCTGACGAGGTCGCCGATTGGTTCGGCGACGGTCCACTGCTCGCGGAAGAGCTCGTGGACTTCGCGCGCGAGCTCGCGCAGCAGGTCGCCCGGCGCCCGTCCGGGGATATCGTCGCCTACCCCGTCGTCGAGACGGTGCAGCGCGGCGGTGTGTGCGCCGAGGTCATCGCACCGGCTCCGCACCCGGCGGCACGCCTCGCCGAGGTCGCCGCGCAGATCGGCACCGCGATCGCCGAGGGCCTCGGGGTCACCGGCATGCTCGCTGTCGAGCTCTTCGAGACGACGGATGAGCGGCTGCTCGTCAACGAGCTCGCGATGCGCCCGCACAACAGTGGGCACTGGGGGCAGGATGGCGCCGTCACGGGGCAGTTCGAGCAGCACGTGCGTGCCGTGCTCGATCTGCCGCTCGGCGACCCGTCGCCGCGGCAGCCCTGGACCGTCATGGTCAACATCCTCGGAGGTCCGGAGTCCGACTCGCTGGAGAGCCGCTTTCCCGCGGCGCTGGCCGCGCACCCCGAGGTCAAGGTGCACACCTACGGCAAGGCGCCGCGTCCCGGCCGCAAAGTAGGGCACGTCAACGCCACCGGTGACGACCTGGATGCCGTGGTGTACGACGCCCGCGCCGCGGCGGCCTTCTTCGCCGACTGAGCCTGCGCGCCGTTGCGGGGTTTCCCCAGGGTGTCGCTCTAGCCTTGTCGGGTGACCTCGCCGCTGCACTCCTCTGCGTCCCCGCTCATCGGTGTCGTCATGGGCTCGGACTCGGACTGGCGCGTCATGAGCGACGCGTCGCAGGCGCTGACCGATTTCGGTATCGCCCACGAGGTCGAGGTCGTCTCGGCTCATCGCACGCCTGACAAGCTGCTCTCGTACGGGCGCACGGCTCGTGCGCGCGGGCTCCGCGCGATCATCGCGGGGGCCGGCGGTGCGGCGCACCTGCCCGGCATGCTGGCATCCGTCACCGCGCTGCCGGTCATCGGCGTGCCTGTGCAGCTGGCGACTCTCGACGGCATGGATTCGCTGCTCAGCATCGTGCAGATGCCCGCCGGCATTCCTGTGGCGACGGTCTCGATCAACGGGGCGAAGAACGCGGGCCTTCTCGCTGCGCGGATCCTCGGCGCCTCCGACGCGGATCTGGCCGACCGCGTCGAGCAGTACGCGCGCGATCTCGAAGCCCAGGTCGAAGAGAAGAACCGACGTCTGAAGGAGTCGCTGTGAGCGTGTCCGCGCCACCGCGGCCGGGTACGCCGGGCGGTGCCGGGGGTGCACCGCGCGGATCGTCGTCGCACGCGGGTCAGCGGGGTGACGGCGTCATCCTGGGGGATCAGCCGATCCGGCGGCCCGATACCCGCTCCCCGCGGGTCATGACGCGGAGGGCCTGGTGGCTCGTCGTCCTGAACTTCCTGCTGCCGGGTTCGGCGCAGTCGCTCGCAGGCAGCCGCCGACTTGCGCGGGTGGGGCTCACCGCAACGCTCGTCATGTGGCTGCTCGTCATCGCCGGCGTCGGCGTGACGCTCGTGTCGCCGGGCTTTCTCACGTCGCTCATGACCAACGGGTTCTTCCTGCTGCTCGTGCAGATCGTGCTGCTCGCGTACGCGGTCCTGTGGGTCGTGCTGACGATCGACACCCTGCGGCTCGTCCGGCTCGTGAAGCTCAAGCCGAACGCGCGTCCCCTCGTGGCGCTTCTCGCGATCGTCGGGCTCGTGATCGGGGGCGGCGGAGTGACGTACGCCGCGCAGCAGCTCATCGCCCCGGCGCGCGAGGCACTGGCATCCATCTTCACGAACAACGACCCGCCGGTGCCGCCGTCCAACGGCTACTACAACTTCCTGCTGCTGGGCGCCGACTCGGGGCTCGGGCGCGACTCCATGCGCTTCGACTCGATCTCCGTCGTGTCGGTCAGTGCCGAGACGGGCGGCGTGCACATCACCGGCATCCCGCGTGATCTCGCCTATGCGCCGTTCGCCGACGGCCCCATGCACGATCTGTACCCGGATGGCTTCGAGGGTCACTACTCCGAGACCTGCGGGTGGGGACCCGGGATCAACCAGCTGATGAACGCGGTGGAGATCTGCCAGGACGACGGCGGCACGGGACTCTACCCGGACGCCGCGGCGCATTCGTCGACGCCCGCGATCGAGGCGACGAAGGATGCCGCTGAGGGAATCCTCGGCATCGAGATCCCGTACTACGTCTTCGTCGACATGAAGGGCTTCGCCGACATCGTCGACGCGCTCGGCGGCGTCGACATCACGGTGCAGGAGCGGCTGCCCGAGGGCGGCGGCCCGTCATACGAGGGCGAGCCCGCCGAGGACTGGGCGATCGGGTGGATCGAGGCTGGCCCCCAGCACATGGACGGCGACACCGCGCAGTGGTACGCGCGGTCGCGCTACACGACGAGCGACTGGGACCGCATGCGTCGTCAGCGCGAGCTGCAGCAGGCGATTCTCGCCCAGGCCAATCCCGCGAACGTGCTGCTGAGGTTCCAGCAGGTCGCGGCGGCGGGGGAGGACCTCGTGCAGACCGACATTCCGAACGGGCTGCTGTCGTTCCTCGTTCCGCTCGCGGCGAAGGCGAAGGAGCTGCCCGTCCAGACGCTCGAGCTGACGCCGGAAGGCGCGGGCATCGACACCGACGAGCCGACCGCCGACGAGTACGCGCACGTGCGCGACCTCGTGCAGCAGAACCTGTACCCGCCGTCGCCCTCGCCGACTCCGGAGGGCTGAACGTATGCCGGCGGTGCTGAGGGTCGTTCTCGATCAGGTGGTCGCGCCGACGCATGCCGATCTCGGCATGGCTTCGCGGGAGCTGGCGCGCGCGCTGATCTCGACGACACCCGCAGGGTGCGTCGTCGCGGGGATCGTGCCGGCGGCATCCGACGTCGCCGGCATCGTCGAGGGGGCCGTGCCCGGGCTCGCGGACCTCTCGCGCATGGCGCTCCCGCGGCGTGAGCTCGCGGCCTCGTGGCAGCTGGGTGTCGCGCCCGGGGTGGGCGGGGGCATGATTCATTCGCCGACACTCCTCGGCCCGCTCGTCAAGCACGACCGTGTGCACGAGAGCGATCAGACCGTCGTCACGCTGTGGGATCTGGATGCCTGGGAGCGGCCCGCCGAGCTCGCGCGCGGAGCGGTGACGTGGCACAAGGCGATGCTCAAGCGCGCGACGCGCTTTGCGGATGCGGTGGTGGTGCCGACGCATGCCGCCGCGGCGCGCGTCGCGGAGCTCGGCTCGTTCGGTGACCGGGTGCGGGTGATCGCGGGCGCAGCGCCGCACGGCTTCGCCGTGCCCGTCGACGAGATCGGGCGGCGACGTGCGCTGGATCTGCCCGAGGGGTTCGTTCTGGTGTCGGGTTCGTCCGCGCCGTCGGCGGGACTGTCGGATGCCTTCGCCGCCGTGGTGTCGTCGAGAGTGGATCTGCCCGTCGTGGTGATCGATGCGCCCGAGGGGGATGAGCCGGGCGTGCTGGATCTCGCGGCGGCTGCTGGTCTGGGCGAGGGCCACGTGCACGTGCGCGGCGCGCTCGACGACGCCGACCGTGCGGCAGTCTTCGGCGGGGCGGTGGCGCTTCTGGCGCCGTCGCGGCTGTCCGCCTTCCCGTGGCGGGCCGTCGAGGCGCTCGCGGTGGGGGTGCCCGTCGTGGCATCCGACACCGACGTGCACCGCGAGGTCGTGCTCGACGGCGGCGTCTTCGCCGGCGCGGACGAGTTGGGCGCCTCGCTGGCTGACGTGCTGGCTTCTGCCGCGGCAGTGGAACGGTTCGGGGTGCTCGCCGCCGACCGCGGCCGGGCGTTTTCGTGGGCCGGCGCTGCCGAGCGTGTGTGGCAGCTGCACGCCGACCTGTAGAGCCCTCTGAAGGGCGTGTCTTCGGCGTGTCTCCTGATGATCAGTGGTATCGGGAGTTGACTTCAGTCACAATGGTCACGTGCCTACCCGAAGTCGCGCCCCGCATTCTGCCCGTGTGCGAGTGAAGCAGGGTGCCGCGGGCGCGGTCGTCGCGACTCTCGCGCTCGTGCTTTCGCTCCTCGTCGTCTCGCCGGCGACGGCGGCGTCGCAGGTGGTCGGCGCCGCGGCATCCACAACGGGGTCGAACGTCGAGGCGGCCACCGGGCCGCTCGCCGACACGGGGATCGTGAAGACGGCCGTCGTGGGGTTCAATCCCGAGAACATCATCTCGGACGCCCTGTTCTACGACGGCAATGCGATGTCGTCGGCGGAGATCCAATCGTTCCTCGACAGCAAGATCGGCCGATGCGAGAACGGCAAGTGCCTGAATGTGCTGAGCGCGAGCATCTCGTCTCGCGATGCGTGGTACTCGCAGGTCACCGGCGACCTCGTCTGCTCGGCGCTGCAGGGTGGCACGATGCGCGTATCGGAGCTCATCTATCGGGTCCAGGTGGCGTGCGGTATCTCGGCCAAGGCGATCCTCGTCACGCTCCAGAAGGAGCAAGGGCTCACGACGAGCAGCGCCCCGTCGGACTGGAATCTCCGCGCTGCGATGGGGGCCTCGTGCCCCGACACCGAACCCTGCGATCCTGCGTACTCGGGTGTCGGACCGCAGATCGTGCAGGGCGTGCGCCAGCTGAAGATCTACAAGGCGGGTCGATTCGGCAAGCAGCCCGGCGTCAACTTCATCGGCTACAACCCGAGCGCCTCGTGCGGCGGCACGAATCTGAACATTCAGAACTACGCGACTGCAGCGCTCTACAACTACACGCCGTACCAGCCGAATGCGGCGTCGCTCGCGGCCGGGTGGGGTCTCGGTGACGGGTGCTCCAGCTACGGCAACCGCAACTTCTTCAACTACTACACGAGCTGGTTCGGATCTCCTCAGCGCGATCCGGGGGCCGAGATTCAGAACGAGTATCTCTGGCAGGGCGGTGCGGCGACGTTGGGTGCGCCGGTGAGCGGCGTCATCCGCATCGAGTCGAACGGTGGCGGCTATGCGCGCGCCTTCGTGAACGGTTCGGTCTACTGGACGATCGCCTACGGGGCGAAGACGATCCGGGCGGGCTCCATCCGCGACTACTACTGGGCGCGAGGTGGCGCGGACGGTTCGATGGGGTGGCCGGCATCGATCGAGGCACCCATCTCAGGACCATCCGGTTCAGGCGCCGGTCAGGCGTTCACGGGCGGCTCGCTGTACGTGAGCCGATTCGGCACGTACTTGGTGACGGGTGACGTGCGGGCGCGTTATTTCGACTCGGGTGGAGCATCGGGTGTCGTCGGCTGGCCGACGGCGGACGTGAAGTGTATCCAGGGCGTATGTCAGCAGGAGTTCTCAGAGGCGACGATCGTCGCCACGCCGGCGGGAGCGGCATTGGTGCGGGAGCCGGTGCGTGCGGTGTTCGCGGCGGCCGGTGGTGCGTCGGGTGCGTGGGGTGTGCCGATGATGGATGCCGCGTCGATCGCGGGCACGTCGGATGGGTTTGGTCAGGCGTTCACGGGCGGGTCGGTGTATTACCGGTCGGGTGGAGTGGCGCGGTTCGTGTCGGGTGCGGTGCGGGATCAGTATTTTTCGCTCGGTGGGGCGTCGGGGTCGTTGGGTTTCCCGGTGGGTGATCAGGTGTGTGCTGCGGGTGGTGCGTCGTGTCAGCAGCAGTTCGAGCGTGGCTGGATTCTGTGGACGGCGGCGTCGGGTGCGCGGGTAGGTGATCCGTCGATCGATGCGGCGTATGCGGCTGCGGGTGGTGCCGGTGGGGTGCTGGGTGCGCGGACCGGGACGTTCGTGTCATATTCCTACAACGGCGGTGGCGTCGCCGAGGTGTTCGCGGGTGGAGCGATCTTCTTCAAGAGTTCCGCGGGGGCACACGCGGTCAGCGGTGGGATACGTGCGACGTACTTCGCTGCCGGTGGTGCGGCGGGCGCATATGGGTGGCCGACGTCGGATCAGACGTGCACGGCATCCCTCTGCCAGCAGACATTCGAAGGCGGCATCGTCTTTCTCGCCGCCGGTCAGGTCCTTTCGGTGCGGGAGCCGGTGAGTGCGGTGTTCGCGGCGGCCGGTGGTGCGTCGGGTGCGTGGGGTGTGCCGATGATGGATGCCGCGTCGATCGCGGGCACGTCGGATGGGTTTGGTCAGGCGTTCACGGGCGGGTCGGTGTATTACCGGTCGGGTGGAGTGGCGCGGTTCGTGTCGGGTGCGGTGCGGGATCAGTATTTTTCGCTCGGTGGGGCGTCGGGGTCGTTGGGTTTCCCGGTGGGTGATCAGGTGTGTGCTGCGGGTGGTGCGTCGTGTCAGCAGCAGTTCGAGCGTGGCTGGATTCTGTGGACGGCGGCGTCGGGTGCGCGGGTAGGTGATCCGTCGATCGATGCGGCGTATGCGGCTGCGGGTGGTGCCGGTGGGGTGCTGGGTGCGCGGACCGGGACGTTCGTGTCATATTCCTACAACGGCGGTGGCGTCGCCGAGGTGTTCGCGGGTGGAGCGATCTTCTTCAAGAGTTCCGCGGGGGCACACGCGGTCAGCGGTGGGATACGTGCGACGTACTTCGCTGCCGGTGGTGCGGCGGGCGCATATGGGTGGCCGACGTCGGATCAGACGTGCACGGCATCCCTCTGCCAGCAGACATTCGAAGGCGGCACGATTTCGGTCACGACCCGCTAGCGCGCATCAGCGCGACCGCCTCATGACTGTCGCCGTCGAAGGCGACCGAGCCGTTCTGCAGCAGCACGCCGCGCTCGCAGAGGTCCGAGACCATGTTGAGGTCGTGGCTGACGACGACCAGCGTCTTCCCGCGGGCGTGCAACTCACGAATGCGGGCCAGACATTTGCGCTGGAACGGCTCATCGCCGACGGAGAGGATTTCGTCGATCAATAGGATGTCGACCTCCGTGTGGATCGCGACCGAGAACGCGAGGCGCAAGAACATGCCGGAGGAGTAGTGCTTGACTTCGGTGTCGAGGAACTTCTCGATCTCGCTGAACGCGACGATCTCGTCGAAGCGGGCCTCGGTTTCCTTCTTCGACATACCGAGGATGGCGGCGTTGAGGAAGATGTTCTCGCGCCCCGACAGATCGGGATGGAAGCCCGCCCCGACTTCGATCAGACCGGCGACGCGGCCCCGAGTGAGCACTTCGCCTGAGTCGGGTCGCAGCACCCCGGAGATCATCTTCAAGGTAGTCGATTTACCGGAACCGTTGAAGCCCAGAAGCGCGACGGCTTCGCCCTCCTGGATCGTCAGGGAGACATCGTCGAGCGCGCGGAACCGGCTCGTGAGCGGCTTGCGCGAGAGTGCGGCCACGAACGTCTCTTTGATCGAATGCGTGTGGCGGAGGGTGAACTCCTTGGAGATGTGATCGATGACGATCCGGTCTCGGGGAGAGTATTCAGAGGTCCTGGGCAAAACGACCCTCCAAACGGCGGAAGACCCACTGGCCGAAGGCGAGGACGACGAGCGAGAAGGAAAGGGCGATCGCGGCATACAACCACAGGTCGGGCAGCGGCTGCGCTCTGGAGGGGCTCAGCGGCATCCACAGTCCCTGGTGGAACAACTCGACCGCGGGCGTGAGCGGATTGAGGCGGTAGAGCACGAACAGCCAGCCGGGCAGCTCACCGGCGACCATGTGCCACTGGTACATCACCGGCGACGCCCAGACGGACATCATCACGATGATCTCCACGAAGCTCTGCGCATCGCGGAACGTGACGTTGACGGCGCCGAACAAGAGTCCGAGCCCGGTCGCGAAAATCGACACGATGAGGAGCGCGAGAAGGATCGATGCGACGCCCAGGAGTGACGGAACCCACCCGAAGAACAGCACGATCACGACGATGACGAGAATCTGGGGCAGTGTGTTGACCGCGGAAACCAACACGCTCGCGATCGGGAACATCTCGCGCGGGAGATAGATCTTCTTGATCAGCGGTGCGTTGTCGACGAGCGACTTCGTGCCGTTGGCGAACGCCTCGTTGAAGAACGTGACGACCGTGATGCCTGAAAGAAGGTAAACCGGGTAGAAGTCGATCGACTTGTTGAGCGAAAGAAAGACACCCAGCGCGACGTAGAAGACGGCGAACTGGACGAGCGGCTTCACGTAGGACCAGAGCCAGCCGAAGATCGATCCGCGGTAGCGGATGAGGACCTCTTTGCGGACGATCAACTGCAGAAGATAGCGACGTCGGAAGACGTCGATCAGACCATGACTGGTCCCGGGTGAAACCAGCGGGGCGTCTACGGGCATGCGGGAGCGGACTTTCCTCGAAGGAGCGGATTCGCGGGATCAGACAGGCTGATCAATCGTACCGTCGGTGTCGTGGGACTCCGCGCGCCGTCGGCGCGCGCACGCCCAGATCGTTCCCCCGAGGACGATCACTCCGGCGGCCCCCGCGACCAGGCCCGCGACGAGGCCGGGCGGGGTGAATCGCATCGTCAGCTCGGCGTCGTCGAGCCCCGGCGGGAGCTCGACCGTGAGCAGTCCGGCCGGCCCCGATGTCGCGGCGATGCTCTTGCCATCGACGCTCACTGTGTATCCGGGCCATGCGATCCGAGCGAACGTCAGGGTGCGATCGCCGGATGGGCCCCCCGTTGTGGATACCGTGACTGACTCGGCGGTCACCCCGGTCTTCTCGTCCGCGCTCACCGACACGTCCGCGCCGGTTGACGAGATCGTCCCGTTGGGGAAGGGGATCGCGGAGTCGCGTTCGTAGACCGTGACGACATCCGTGCGGTCGACCTCGGTCCACCCGGATGGCGCTTCGTCGTTGTCCGCGTAGTCGTTGAGAACGACGACGTAGCGCGCGCGCAGAAGGTCTGCCAACGGGGCATCCGCACCCTTCGGCTGCTCCCAGAGCGCGTCCCATGCCGCGGCGCACGTCCCGCCGTTGTAGGACATGCACAGCGCGGCGTCGAAGTCGGTGAAGCCGATCCCGCTGTAGGCCGTCGTCGATTCGAAGCCGGCGACACTCGGCATGTTCCCGGCGAGCAGGTCGTTCCACCGGTCGGATGCCGGGTGCTCTGCGACCAGCTTCTGCACATCGAAGATCTGCACGACCATCCCGTCGCTTCGAGCGGCGAACTGCTGCTGCAGCGCGCTCTTGGACGAAGGCATCTCGTAGTCGGCCACGTTCTGATTCGACTTGGTGAGTGCGAGCTGCGGGACGAGAGCGAGCATCGCGCCGACGCCGAGAACAGCGAACGCGCGCCACGACGTCGTGCCCGCCCAACGAACGGCCAGGAAGACGCCGACGACGATCGCGATTGTCGTGAGTGCGTGCCACTTCCACGCGGACGGCGTATCCGAGAACGCCATCCAGGTGCCCGCGAAAATGAGTCCGGCCGTGGCGGCCCAACGCACTCCGGGTCGCGAACGGATGAGCCCCTTTCCGGCGGCGACCGCGAAGACGACGATCACGGCGATATACACGAAGGGGACGAGGCGAGCCGGCCAGCGGAACATGCCGAGCTGCGACGGGCCGAGAGCCATGACGAGGAACAGGCCACCGAAGACGATGACGCCGACGAGCGCACGCCAGTCGACCGAACGCCAGCGGATCCAGGGGACGAGCGGGAGGATGAACCACGCGAGGTACGTCCCCGGGAAGCCCATCGGGTTCCCCCACATCATGATGTACGGACGATGTGTCGGCATGCTCATCCCGAGCAGATTGCTGAGACTCACGGAGAGGAATTCGTCGTTCCAGATACCCGAGTTGGCCCGGTTACCGTACGCCGAGGTGAAGACGAACGGCAGATAGACGACGATGACCAGGAGCAGCACTCCGGCGCCGATCGCGACGAGCGGGACGATGCGCCGGGCGCGGCCGGTGACGACGGCTTCGATGGCGAGTGCCAGGAAGACCACCGCGAGTGAGAGCACGCCGTACGGATTTCCTGTGGACGGCACGAGGTACGCGAAGAACGCTGCGACGGCGACGGACCACGGCCGATACTCCAGAAGCATCGTTCGGCGCAGCGCCCACCACGCCCACGGCGTGAAGGCCGTGATTGCGGTGCCGTTGATCCAGGACGATCCGTCCATGAAAATCGCCCAGCCCGAGAGCGCGAGCGCGGTCCCGGCGACGGCGGCCGTCCACTCGGGAGCGCCGTAGCTGCGCGCGAGCAGATAGATCCCACCGGCCGTGATCAGGAAGAGACAAATTTTGGCGAGGGTGATCGCGACGGCCACATCGTCGATCGGGTGCGTGACGACCATGAGGAAGAGCATCACGGGGTTCCACATGCCGGTGGCGGCTTCAGCAGCGAAGTTTCCGCCTCGCCACATGTCCGGCTCAAGGAAGGGAAGTTGCCCGGCGAGTACCGACTGGGCGATCCGCTGCCAGACACCGACCGCGACCCCCGCGGTGTCATCCCAGAAGTAGAAGTTCGGCGTGCGAATGAGAGGCAACACCGAACCGATCAGTGTCGTCACGAGCATCGCGACGACCGCGAGGGGTGCACGCGAACGGGCGCCGCGGTCCGAACCGATCGTGGTGTCGTTGTCGATCGAGAGTGTCATACGAGCGTCCTAATCGATCCCGGCGTCGCCATGGTACGCGCCCAGTTTGCGGCGTGAGTACGCGCCGATGCCGGCGGCGCTGCCGGCGGTGGCGAGGTCGGCGACGATGAACATGACGCGCGAGACCGCGGCATACGCCGTTGCGGCCCCCGCGCCGACGAGGGGAGTGAGCGCCACGATGATCACGAGCTCCCGAGCGCCCACGCCCGAGGGGAGCAGGAAGAACACGAGCCCGGCGAGCATCGCGATTCCCATCGTCCCCACGCACAGCGCGAGGGGTCCGAGAGACAAGCCCTCGCGGTTGTCTGCGAGAAGCCACAAATGCGCCCCGAAGGCGATGTACGACCCCAGCGCGAAGGCGAGAGAAGTCAGAACGATCCGGAGGCGGACCGGGTGGTCGGGGCGGGGGCGACGCAGAATGCGGAACCCGACGCGAACGATCCAGGTGAGGACCGGGGGGTACACGAGGATCAGCGCGAACGGGAGAGCGATGTACAACCAGGGCAGCCAGGCAAGCCGCTCGTCCTGTTGCACGAGTTCGGGGATCGCCAACGAACCGGCAATGAGTGCGGCGACGACCGCGATGACGACCGAGAAGAGCGTCGCCGCGAATACGCGCGCCCGCGCGAGGCCGGCCTTGCGTCCCAGCTCGAGCTGGAGCACATAGGCCCAGATCGATCCGGGCAGGTACTTTCCGAGTTGACCGACGAGGAAGATCTGTGCACCGCGGCCGATGCCGATCGGCTTGCCGAGGTCGTCGAGCAGAACCTGCCAGCTGAGGGTCGACATGCCGATGCCGACGACGACGGCGAGGAGGGAGAGCACCGTCCGATGCCACTGGAGGTCGGCGACAGTGTGCGCGACGTCGTCCCAGTTCGTCCACAGTTGCCAGACGGCCGCGGCAACCACGAGAACGATCAGCACGATGCGCGCGACATTGAGGGCGTGGTTGCGCCAGGACTTCGCGGGCGTCGGACCGGTTTCGGTCGCGCTCATTGCTCGAGCTCCGCAGGCACGGTGGGCCCGGCATCCTGCGTCGCCCACCAGCGCGCGAACTCTTCGACGGCGGCGTCTTGCGTGGCCTCGCGCAGATCGAACCGCCCGCTGCCGTACGCGGCCGCGATGGCGGCGATGGTTTCGTCGGATGCCCCGATCTTGCGCAGCACGTACTCGTTGAGACCGTGCATGCGCGCGGGCGAACCGAACACCTTCGCGAACGGCGGAACGTCGCGTGCGACCGGCGTCGCCATCCCCACCATCGCGCCGGCGCCGACGATGCGTCGTTGGTGGACGGTCGCGTTCATTCCGATGTTCGCGAACCCGCCGACGACGACGTGTCCGCCCAGACGCGCACCCGCCGACAGCGTGACGTCCGCCCCGACGAGACCGTCGTGCGCAACGTAGGAGGCGGACAAGAGCCAGGTGCGATCGCCGATGCTCGTGGTCCGATGGCTGCCCTGCTGGATCGTGACCGACTCACGGATGACGACGTCGTCGCCGATCGTGACTCCGCGATGCCCGGCTTCGCCCGCCCAGCCGCGATCCTGATGGAGGCTGGAGATCTCAGGGGGAGTCCCGATGACGGCTCCCGGCCCGATCCACACGCGATCCCCTACCGTGAGCGGCCCCACAAGTACTGCTGCGGGTCCGATGCTGACGTCCGCGCCGAGGGTCACACCGTCACCGATGAACGCCGAGGGATGGATGTGGGGGTCGAGGTTCATCTCATGCCTTAGATCCGGCCGTGCGTGTCGTCCGCGAGGCTCGTCGAAGCGCGCCGGGCACGCGTTGGAACCACGTAAGCCTAACGTATGCCCGGCTCCATGCCTCTCAGGAGCGGCTGGGGTGCGGTACTAGGATGGGAATCGCTCCACGAACCCCCACATCGCGAGGTAGAACTGCTGTGATTCCCATTACCACTGTCCGGCTCGGCCCCGAGGTCGAGGAGAGCGTTCTTCGAGTGATTCGGTCCGGCAGCATTGCACAGGGTCCGGTCGTCGCCGAGTTCGAATCGCGATTCGCGGCGCTCGTCGGGGCGAAGCACGCGGTCGCCGTCAACAACGGTACGACAGCGCTGGTCGCCGCCATTCAGTCCCTGCAACTGCAGCCGGGCGACGAAGTGATCACGAGCCCGTTCACGTTCATCGCGACGCTGAACGCGATTCTGGAAGCCGGTGCGACGGTGCGTTTCGGCGACATCCGCACCGAGGACTTCGGCCTCGACCCCGAGTCCGTTCGTTCGCAGATCACCGACCGGACCCGCGTCATCATGCCGGTGCACCTCTACGGTCAGTCCGCTGATATCGGTGCACTCGCGCAGATCGCCGCCGAACACGACCTCGCGTTGGTCGAGGATGCCGCCCAGGCGCACGGCGCCACCTTCGAGGGTCGCGGCGTGGGCACCTTCGGGATCGGCTGCTTCTCGTTCTACGCGACGAAGAACCTCACGACGGGCGAAGGCGGTGTGGTCACGACGAACGACGACGAGGTCGCCGAGCGTCTGCGGATCATGCGCAACCAGGGTATGCGCGCGCGCTATGAGTACGTCATGGCCGGGCACAACTACCGCCTGACGGACCTGCAGGCAGCCGTCGTCCTGCCGCAGCTGGATGCTTACGACAGCCTTCTCGCGGCGCGGCGCGCGAACGCTTCCGGGCTCATCGAGCGGCTGTCGGATGTGCCCGGCCTCATCCTGCCTGCTCAACTGCCGGGGCGTGAGCACGTCTGGCACCAGTTCACCGTGATTCTGCCCGAGGGCGTCGATCGCGCTGGTTTCGTCGAACGGATGACGGCGGAAGGCGTCGGGACCGGGATCTACTACCCGAAGCCGGTGTACGACTACGAGACCTATGCGGATCGGGCCGATGTCATCCGGTCGGCGACGCCCGTGGCCGACAGCGTGGCCGCACGCTGCGTGTCCCTGCCCGTTCACCAGCACCTCGCCGAGGACGATCTCGACGTGATCGCCGCCGCGGTCCGTACCGCGCTCGGGAACCGCTGATGTCGGCGCCGCGGGTCGCCCTCGTCGGTGCGGGATCGATGGGGCGCAACCATGCGCGCATCATGGCCGAGAATCCGGATGCGCATCTGGTGGCGATCGTCGACCCGTTCGAATCGTCCGGGGCGCCGCTCGCGCACACCTACGGCGCCGAATGGATCGCCGACGTCGACGATCTGAAGGACGTCGACGCCGTCGTGGTCGCCGCATCCACGGAGCACCACTTCGACCTCGCGACGCGTATCGTTTCTCGCGGGCTTCCGCTGCTCATCGAGAAGCCGGTGTGCCCGTCGCTCGCGCAGACCGTCGAGATCCTCTCGTTGAGCGAGAAGCACGGCACTCCGCTGATGTGCGGATTCCTCGAGCGATACAATCCCGCGGTGATGGCCGCGATGAGGATGGTCGACGGGCCCCTGTACGCGCGCGCGGACAGACACTCTCCCTACGCGCCCCGCATCAAGACGGGCGTGGCGTGGGACCTTCTGGTACACGATGTCGACCTGCTCTCGCAACTGTTCGGAGGTGGCGAGCCGACTCAGATCAATGTCGAGGTGGGGCAATTCCACCCCGATTCCGTGCCAGGTGCGGAGGACGTCATCGACGTATCGCTGCGCTTCCCGAGCGGCGGTATCGCCTCGGCATCCGCGAGCAGACTCGGCCAGCGCAAAGTGCGTTCGCTGCTCATTCAGACCCTCGAGTCGATGGTCGAGGTCGATTTGTTGCGCCGTGGTGTCACCCTGTACCGTCACACCACGGTGTCGGAGGATCGCGCCGGCGGCGCAGGCTATCGGCAGGCCACGGAGATGGAAGTGCCGGAGATCACCGGTCGCGAGCCCCTCGCGACGCAGTTCTCACGCTTCCTCGACCTCATCGCGGGGCGTATCGATATGGACGACGAGCGCCGTTCGATCTTGCCGGCGCACCAGATCGTCGACCGTGCGCTGGGAGGCCGCCCCGCCTGAGGCCTGCCTCTCGTCGCATCGCGGTCACGACCGCGATGCGAACTCCGGGCGTGGGTCGGCTGCCGTTCCGGGTACGACATCGGCGATGATCCGTGCGGGCACGCCCGCAACGACGACGCCCGCGGGCACGTCCGCCGTGACGACGGCGCCCGCCCCGACGACCGCCGCGTCGCCGATCGTCACACCCATGTTGATGACGGCGTTCGCGCCGATGAAGACGCGATCACCGATCGTCACGGGACGACGCTCCACCTCGGCGAATGCGCGGCCCGAGATGCAGCGGCGCGCCGACGAGTGTGTGTAGATGTGCACCCCCGAAGAGATGTCGCATCCCTTGCCGATCGTCAGCCCTCCCGATCCGTCGATGACGGTGAAGGCGCCGATCCAGGTGCCCTCGCCGACGACGGGTTCCCCGACGATCCAGGCGTGCGGGTTGTACGGGTTCTCCGGGAGGGCTGACGACATGGCGGTCTTACTTGTCCTGCGCGGCTTCGTAGCGGATGAGGTCGGTCATGCCCTCGTCCACCGGGATGGAGTACTCGAAGCCGATCATCTCCTTCGCGCGGGTGGTGTCGGCGGCGCGACGGCTCACCAGCACGGGGCGGGGGTTGAACTGGGGCTCGACATCGGCGCCGATCGCGTCGATGAGGATCTGTGCGAGGCGTGCGACGCTCGTGTCGATGCCGGTGCCGACGTTGATCGCCGCGTTCGCCTTCTCGGACTCGGTGGCCAGCACGACGGCGCGCGCGATGTCCTTGACGTGGATGAAGTCCATGGACTGCTCACCCGCGCCGTCGATGACGGGCGCCTCGCCCTTGCGGAGGCGGTTCACGAAGTGGTTGATCACGCTCGTGTAGTACGCCGTCGTCTTCTGGCCGGGCCCGTAGACGTTGAAGAAGCGCAGCGCGATCCAGGACAGATCGCTCTTGCGCCCGTAGTAGGCGAGGAGGTCCTCGCCGGTGCGCTTGCCGATGCAGTACGGCGTGAGCGGGTTCAGACGGTCATCCTCGTGCATGGGCAGCTTCTCAGGGTCGCCGTACACCGACGCGCTCGACGCGTAGACGACGCGCTGGATGCCCTGTTCGGCGGCGACGGAGAAGATGTTGTGCGAGCCGACCATGTTGACGTCGACCGAGCTGTACGGGTCGGCGACGCTCTTGTTGATCGAGTCCGCTGCGAGGTGGATGACGTGGGAGGCGCCCTTCATGGCCGCCGCGACAGCGGCGCCCGAGCGGATGTCCTGGTCGATGACCTCGACGCCGTGCGAAGCCGCGAGCGCGTTGGCCCGATCGCGGTCCCCGCGCCACATGTTGTCGAAGATGCGCACTTTCCAGTCGCGCTCGAGCAGCTGCTCGACGACGTGAAGTCCGATGAATCCCGCGCCTCCGGCAACGAAGACGGTGCGGTTGTCGGTCATGGTGTTCTTCTCTCCTGAATCAGCGGCGGTGTGCGGGATCGGTCACGACGCGACGGAGGGTGTCGGACACGTAGTCCACGTCGTCGTCGGTGAGGTTTGCGTGCATGGGGATCGCGATGTGGCGCGCGAAGATGTCTGCGGACACCGGAAGAGGCGCCTGCTGGCCGTAGAGAGGCTGCAGGTGGCTCGCGTAGGTGCCGAAGTTGCACCCGACTCCGGCGGCGCGCAGCGCCATCGCGACCGCGCCCCGGTCGAGTTCCGGAGCCACCGTGATCACGTAGGACTGCCACGGGTGCGTGCGGTCGGCTAGCGCAGTGGGCAGGACGATCTCCGCGAGGTCGCCGAGACGCTCGCGGTACCCGTCGGCGACGCGGTTGCGCGCGGCGAGAAGCTCCGGCAGGCGACGCACCTGGACACGCATGACAGCGGCCTGGATGTCGGACAACCGGTAGTTGTAGCCGAGTTCATCGAACGAGGGGACGGGCAGCGTCGTGGCGCCTTCGCGCGTGATGGCGGGGGCGATGCCGTACGTGTGGAGCTTGCGGGCGTGATCGATGAGATCCGCTCGCGCGCTCGCCAGTGCGCCGCCCTCGCCGGACGTGATGCCCTTGCGGCCGTGGAAGCTGTAGGCGGTGGCATCCGCGAGTGAACCGACCGGTCGTCCCTTGTACGTCGCGCCCGTCGCACACGCCGCGTCTTCGATGACCCACAGGCCGTGCTTGCGCGCGATGGCGTTGATCTCGTCGTAGTCGGCCGGCTGGCCGAAGGGGTCGACGGCGATGATGCCGACCGTGCGCGGCGTGATCGCGGCTTCGATCAGGGCGGGGTCGATCGACCAGGTGTCGGGACGCACATCGACGAAGACGGGAGTCGCGCCGCTCCAGAGCACCGAGTGTCCGGTGGCGGGGAAGGTGTAGTCGCCGACGATCACCTCGTCACCGGGCTTCACCCCGAGGGCCAGCTGGCCGAGGTGGAGCGCGGAGCCGCAGTTGCTCGTCGAGAGGACGTTGTCGACGCCGGCTACCGCGGCGAACTCCTTCTCGAAGGCGAGGCACGACGGGCCGGCGCCGGAAAGCCATCCCGAGGCGAATACCTCGCGGATCGCGTCGATCTCCTCTTCGCCGACGGTGGGCGCGCCCAGGGCTACGGTGCGGGTCATCTCTCTCCTGACGGATTCTCTTGCGGGTTGCCGGTGGCAGTGCCGACATCGGACACTCTCCGGACGATGTACACCGGGCGTCGGCGGGCGTCATCGCCGGCGCGCCACACGTACTCGCCGAGCACGCCGATGCCGACCAGGACCATACCCCCGGTCGCGAGTACCACTCCTGACAGGAGCGCAATGGCCGCGCCGATGCCGGTAAAGAAGGCGAGCACGAGCGCGAGCAGGAGGAGGAGTCCGCCGAGCGCCCCGATGATCAGTCCACCCCACGCGACCCACTCGACGGGGGCGTGGGAGAACTCCACGAACGAGTCCACGACGAGCTTCATCTTGCGCTTCGTCGTCCACTTCGATGTGCCGTGCGGGCGCGGGAGCTGTTCGAAGTAGACGCGCCGCTGATCGAAGCCGACCCAGGCCGCCATCGCGAGGACGTTGCGGTTCAACTCGGGCATCGCGTTGAGGGCATCCAGCGCCGCGCGGCTGAGGAGGATCTGCGACGGACCCTCGGACGGATAGTTGGGGACGTCCGAGTTCGCCCCGTAGACGCGGGAGAACCCACGGGCGAAGGTGTCGCCGACGCCTTTCTTGACGGCTCGCACGCTGCGCAGCCCCCAGACGATCTCACCGCCGTCTCGCCACGCATCGATGAACTGTCCGATCGCCTCCAGCGGTTCTTGCCGGTCTGCGCTCAGCGTCAAGGCGGCGTCGCCGCGTGCATAGGCGAACCCTGCACTGATGCCGGCGTGGGACCCGAAGTTCCGTGACAGACTCACGATGCGGGCGGCGGGGACGTGCGCGAGCGCCGATTCGAAGGCGGTCGACGTTCCGTCCGTAGATCCGTCGTCGATGACGATGATCTCGAAGTCGATGTCGGGATGCGCGGCGACGATGCTGTCGAAGAACTCCGCGATCTCGGGCGCCGAGTCCACTTCGTTGTAAGCGGGAATGACGAGACTCAGCAGGGGCTTCGTCGGAGCCATCGTGACCTTTCGGTGTCGTGCGGGCGTGCAGGAATCCCACGCACGCTCCGTCCCAGCCTACCAGCGATGAATCGCTCACCTGCGTGGCACATACGGGTTCGCGTCAGGTGCCGAGGCTAGGATTGGAAGTCGCGTGATTCGACGCGTGCATGTGCGGGCTTCTCACCGTTCCTGTTCCCATCAACCTCAGATTCGGACGTTCACATGGATCTCCTCATCGTCGGCTCGGGTTTTTTCGGCCTTACGATCGCTGAGCGCGCGGCTGCCGCGGGCCGGAAGGTGACGGTCATCGATCGCCGCCACCACATCGGCGGCAACGCCTACAGCGAGAACGAGGCATCCACCGGCATCGAGGTGCACCGGTACGGCGCTCACTTGTTCCACACCTCGAATGCGACGGTGTGGAAGTACGTGAACCGGTTCACGACGTTCACCGAGTACGTCCACCGGGTCTACACGAACCACAACGGCGTGGTTTTCCCCCTGCCGATCAACCTCGGGACGATCAACCAGTTCTTCCAGGCCGCCTATACGCCGGACGAGGCCCGCGCGCTCGTGCACGAGCTGGCTGGAGAATTCGACGCCAAGGAGGCTCAGAACCTCGAGGAGCGCGGCATCGGCCTCATCGGGCGCCCGCTGTACGAGGCGTTCATCCGCGACTACACCGCCAAGCAGTGGCAGACCGACCCGACCCAGCTTCCCGCGGAGATCATCAGCCGTCTCCCCGTGCGCTACACGTACGACAACCGGTACTTCAACGACACGTGGGAAGGCCTGCCGACCGACGGATACACGGCGTGGCTGGAGCGCATGGCCGATCACGCGAACATCGAGGTGAAGCTCGAGGTCGACTACTTCGACGAGAGCCAGCCGCTCAACAGGAAGGCCACCGTCGGGCAGGTCCCGGTCGTCTACACCGGCCCGGTCGACCGCTACTTCGACTACGCGGAAGGCGCGCTCAGCTGGCGGACCCTCGACTTCGAGGAGGAGGTCCTCGACGTCGGCGACTTCCAGGGCACGAGCGTCATGAACTACGCGGATGCCGAGGTGCCCTACACCCGGATCCACGAGTTCAAGCACTTCCACCCCGAGCGCGCGGATCGCTATCCGAAGGACCGCACCGTGATCATGCGTGAATTCTCGCGCTTCGCGACACGCGACGACGAGCCGTATTACCCCGTGAACACGGAGGCGGATCGGGCGGGACTGCTCGCCTACCGCGAGTTGGCTAAGGGAGAGAAGGACGTGCACTTCGGTGGACGCCTGGGCACCTACCAATACCTCGACATGCACATGGCCATCGGCTCGGCACTGTCGATGTGGAACAACACGCTCGCCTGAGGAGGCATATGTCCGAGCAGATCGGGATCATC
This sequence comes from Microbacterium sp. MMO-20, assembly GCF_037147735.1. Taxonomy (NCBI): domain Bacteria; kingdom Bacillati; phylum Actinomycetota; class Actinomycetes; order Micrococcales; family Microbacteriaceae; genus Microbacterium; species Microbacterium sp. MMO-20. Next base: position 223,533 of record NZ_JBBCUU010000002.1, read on the forward strand.
GGCGGCGGCATCGTGGGTGTCGCGCTTGCGCGCGAGCTCGCCGCATCCGGCGCCGAGGTGACGGTGCTCGAGAAGGAAGCGCGCCTCTCGGAGCATCAGACCGGGCACAACTCGGGTGTCGTCCATGCCGGCCTCTATTACGCTCCAGGCTCGCTGAAGGCGACGCTGTGCGCGAAGGGGCGCGTCCAGATCCGCGAGTTCTGCGAGGAGAAGGGGTTGCCGTACCGCGAGGTGGGCAAGCTCGTCGTCGCGGTGGACGAGAGTGAACTCGGGGCGCTCGCGGAGATCGAGCGGCGTTCGCGGGAGAACGGCGTGCCCGACCTCGCCCGCATCGACGACGTCGCGAAGCTTCGGGAGATCGAACCGCACGTCGCCGGCGTCGCCGCCGTCCACTCCCCGCACACCGCCGTCGTCGATTACGCGTCGATCACGGATGCCATGGGACAGGACGTCCGCGCCGCAGGCGGACGTGTTCTGCTGCACACCGAGGTCACGGCGATGCGCCTGGAGAACGGTCGCGTGCGGGTGATCACGACGGCGGGCGAGTACCTCTTCGACCGCGTGATCGCGGCGGCGGGCCTCCAGTCGGACGTCGTCGCGAAGATGGTGGGAGCCGATCCGTCGCCGAAAATCCTGCCGTTCCGCGGCGAGTACTGGGAGCTCCGCCACGATCGCACCGATCTCGTCTCGGGAATGATCTACCCCGTCCCGGACCCGCGCTTCCCATTTCTGGGGGTGCATTTCACACGCGGCGTCTACGACAACGTCCACGTCGGACCGAACGCCGTTCCCGCCCTCGCCCGCGAAGGGTACCGGTGGCTGCGGATGTCGCCGAAGGATACGTGGGATTCCCTCACGTGGCCGGGTGCTTGGCCGCTCGCCAAGCAGCACTGGCGCATGGGCGTGGACGAGATCAGCGGGTCGCTGATCAAGCCTCTCTACTTCCGCAAGGCGCAGCGCTTCGTCCCTGACCTTCGCCTGTCAGACCTCGACGTCAAGAGCGGGGCGGGCGTTCGTGCTCAGGCGTGGGGCAAGGACGGAGCCCTGCTCGACGATTTCGCCGTAGATCAGGTAGGGCCCGTGACGATTCTGCGCAATGCGCCGTCCCCGGCCGCGACGAGTTCGATCGCGATCGCGCAGTATGTGATCGAGCACTATCTCACCGTGCCCGCCTCATAGACTCGTCCCCGTGACCTCCGCCGTCGTCGGCGCCCCTGGCTCCGCCCGGCGCTATGTCCACTCGCTGTGGCTGCTGTCGGCGCGCGACCTCAAGGTGCGATACGCGACGAGCGCGCTCGGGTACCTCTGGTCGGTGCTCGATCCGCTCGTCATGAGCGTCATCTACTGGTTCGTCTTCACGCTCGTCTTCCAGCGGAACGGCATCGGTGGCGAGCCCTACATCGTGTTCCTCATCGCAGGTCTTCTGCCCTGGGTGTGGTTCAACTCCGCGGTGGGAGACCTCACGAAGGCCTTCAACCGCGACGCGAAGCTCGTCCGCTCCACCGCCATTCCGCGCTCGATCTGGGTCGGCCGCATCGTCCTGAGCAAAGGCATCGAGTTCGCCTTCTCGATCCCCGTGCTCATCCTCTTCGCGGTGTTCGCGGTTCCCCGAGCCGAGCTGAACCCTATGATCCTCCTCTTCCCCGTCGGCATCCTGCTGCAGGCCATCCTCCTCACCGGGCTCGGCCTCATCGTGGCACCGCTCTGCGCACTGTGGGCCGACCTCGAGCGCACCACGCGCCTCATCCTCCGCGCGCTCTTCTACGCATCGCCCATCATCTACGGGCTCGCCGATCTGCCGAGCCCGTTCCGGGAACTCGCCGTCTTCAACCCGCTGTCGGGCATCTTCGCCCTCTATCGGGTCGGTCTCTTCCCCGACCAGTGGGATGCCACGGCGGTGCTCGTCGCGGCAGTGATGTCGCTCGCCTTCCTCGCGCTGGGCCTCGTCGTCTTCCGCCGGCTCGAACCGTCGGTCCTGAAGGAGCTGTGATGGCAGAGTCGACCTCGTCGCTTCGATCCGGCGGACGGCTGTTGATCGCCGAGTTCGATTCGCCCGCGCAGGCGCGTTCCTTCGACGATCGCGATCCGGCCGTTGCGCTTCGGGAGCTGACGCAACGGCTTCGGGTCGGCATGATCGTGGCTGAGTCCGTGGTCGTCACTGACGCGATGGTCCTGGATGGGGCCTACTTTCTCGCGCTCGGTCCCTCTGGCGTCCTGCGAGATCTCGGTTTGTCCACCGTGCAGCTTCCCCTCTTGATCACTGGCCGAGCCATCTCTCTCGCGCAGGCCCTCGAAGATCGGCGCGCAGACCCTGAACATCTGTGGGCTTCGGCGGGATTCGTGCCGAGTCGACGGTGGCACCCGCCTGAATCGGTTATTCGAGTCTGGGACGAGTGGATTGACGCGGAGGAACGTGGATTACTGAGATATGAGCAACAGGAGATCAGCTCATCGACAGTGATGAGATTTGGTGATCTGCCGACGCTCAGCGCGAGCGGAAAAGCGTGCGCCGCGCGACTGCGGCGCACCGTGAAGCGCAGCGTTGCGGAAAACATGCTCCGGCTGTCTGTGTTGACCCATGAAGAGCGAGCGGTCCTTCGCGACTGGTGGAGCGATGCGTACATGCGGCTCATCGCGGAGAACGCACGCGCGGATTGGCTCTCGTTTCGCGGCTCGCACGCGTCACGACCTGAAGAACGTCAGGGCGCGGTGATGCTTGCTTTGCCGGAGAGACTCAAGACCTGGGCCGAGATGGCGACGCCCGCTGCGGTGGCAGAGGCACGCGGTTGCACAACAGCTCTTCGCAAGCGACTCGTTGAGCATCCGCGTCAGTCTTCTGTGCGATCACTCGCCTATGTCGCCATGGCCCAAGCGCCTCGGCCACGCCGCAGAAACGTTGTCATCGCTTCTTCGGTGCGCGTGCTCGTCGCGGCGATCCTGATTGTCTTCGCTCTTCCGTTCCTACCCTGGCTGGCTTCCGATGGGCCCTTCGCATGGATCGTCTTCGCGATCGTTGCGGCCACCACGATTCCATATGGTGCGATGCGAGACATCGCATTGCTCATGGTGCGTGAACCTCACGCGGTGCTCGTCTTGCATCGAGAGAACTCCGCGGCGACGGAAGGTGGACAGCGATGACTGAGGATTACACGTCTGTTTTCACGGCCCAGACGGGGCTCCACGTCGATCTCCAGATGCGAGAGGAGTCCCCACGGGAAGGTGCAACGCCCAAGCGGTGGTTTCGGCTGATCACGGGCACCGGGCGTGGAGCGGTTGTGATCGCCACGCGTCGCGACGGTGGACAGGAGCAGATTCTGCTGGTTCGCTCGTTCCGGCCCGCCGCTGAGCAGTGGTTCTGGGAGCTTCCTCGCGGATGGGCAGAACCCGAAGAGGTGCACGAAGGTATCAACACCTACGTTGAAGCCGCCCTTCGCGAATTGTTCGAAGAGACGGGAAAGTCGGCTCGCGAGCCGGTTCTCCTCGGCGAATACGTCACCGATACCGCTGTCTACCCGCAGTGCGTCGGGGTCGTTCGTTGCGCGACGACGAACGCTCCGGATTCTCCTACAGACGGAGAAGTCGCCGCGGTCCGGTGGACAGCGGCGGGTGACATCCACGGGCTGATTCGGTCGGGCGAGATTCGAGATGCGCATAGCCTCGCCGCGTTCGCATTGTGGGCAGCGTACGGCTCGGAGAGCAAATGACCGGCTCGATCGCGATCCGCGTGGCCGACCTCGGCGTGCACTTCCGACGCAGTCGACGCGGCCGGCGCAGCCTCAAGGACCTCTTCGGGGGCTCCGCCCGACGTGCGCGCCCGGGCGAGTTCTGGGCCCTCCGGAACGTGTCGTTCGACGTGCGACGGGGCGAGGCGATCGGCGTCGTGGGCCGCAACGGCCAGGGCAAGTCCACGCTCCTCAAGCTCGTCGCGGGCGTCCTGCTCCCCGATGAGGGCTCCGTGACGGTGCACGGGGGAGTGGCCCCCCTCATCGAGATCACCGGTGGCTTCGTCGGCGACCTCACGGTGCGCGAGAACGTCCGCCTGACGGCTGGGCTTCACGGCATGTCCAAGGCCGAAGTCGCCCGCCGATTCGACGACATCATCGCCTTCGCCGAGATCGAGAACTTCGTCGACACCCCTTACAAGCACCTCTCCAGCGGCATGAAGGTGCGCCTCGCCTTCGCCGTCGTCTCGCAGCTCGACGAGCCCACGCTCCTCGTCGATGAAGTTCTCGCGGTGGGAGACAAGGCGTTCCGCGAGAAGTGCTACCGCCGCATCGACGAGCTGCTCGCCGAAGGCCGCACGCTCTTCTTCGTCAGCCACAACGAGAAGGACCTGCGCCGCTTCTGCACGCGCGGTCTCTACCTCGATAAGGGCGCGCTGAAGCTGGATGCCCCGATCGGCGACGTCCTCGCGGCGTACAACTCCGACTACGCGTCGCGCTGATCGTCGGCTTTGCCGAGGTAGTCCAACCAGGATTCGTGCGATGTCAGCGAACCGAGCGCATCACGATACTCGCGCGACAGTCGCGCCCAATTGCGTCGCAGTCGCCAGTGGAGCGTGACGGTCTCGGTGAGCATCTGCCGGAACTTCGCCCGGTCGCGCGTGTAGATGTTCTTTCCCGATCCGTCCGCAGCGCTCACGAGCGCACTGTCGTAGAGCGGAAGTCGCCACCAGTTTGCATCGCCCTTGCCGAATTCGACCTCAGGTTCCTTCACATTCTCTGAGCGCGGTGCATGCATCCAGTGGGACGCCAACGTGGAGAGTGTGAACCAGCGCAGCCGGAATCCGGTAGGGCTGTCGAAGACATTCCGCTTGAGTCGCTGGTAGACCTGGCGGCCCTTGCGTGAACGCAGCACTCCATCGCTGTCCTTGTGGACGACCGTCTCCGGGAAGGATGCGGCCAACTCGCGGGCGGCAGGCATCGCGGTCGCGAGGTTTGCCCACATGTGTGCGGGGCCGGACAGCACGTCGCGCATGGCGCGGGCGCGGAGTGCGACGGGGTAGTACTGCATCATCATCAGGTGCTTGAGATCTACCCGACGACTGTGACGCAGCAGCGTACCGCCGCGATCCGAACGCGAATGCAAGAGAGCCGCCACGAGGCGGTTGCGCGCGTGGAAATATGCCTGCCAGTCGATGGCGTCGTCCTTGCCCAGCCACGACACATGCCACAGCGCGACGCCTGGCATCGAAACGGTCGGGAAGCCCGCCTCGCCCGCGCGCAAGCAGAACTCCGCGTCATCCCACTTGATGAAAGCGGGTAGCGACAGCCCCACCTCGCGGATCGCCGAGAGGGGGATGAGGCACATCCACCATCCGTTGTAGTCGGCGTCCATCCGCATGTGCAGAATCGGGGACTGCCGCAGGTTCTGGGCTCCGAAATCGTGCGGCATCTTCTCCTGGAAGAGATTGCGCCACATGAAGGGGGCATCGTCGACGACTTCTGCCCACGCGTGCAGTTTCGGGCGATCGAGGAGGTCGAACATGTGGCCGCCGACGAGCATCGGAGTGCAGGCGAACCGCGCGAACATGATCGAGCGGCGAATCGATTCCGGCTCGATGCGCACGTCGTCGTCGAGGAGCTGGACGAAGTCGCTCTCCGGACGTGCGAGCGTCTCGGACATCGCCCGAGCGAACCCTCCCGATCCGCCGAGATTCGGCTGCCGCAGGATCTCCAACTGTTCGCCCAGCCGGTCCTGCAACTCCGGAAACTCTGGCCGCTCCGACACCAACTGCGTCCCTTGATCGACCACGAAGATGCGATCGACGAGTTCGCGCACATCCTCGGCGTCGGCCAGATGCCCCAGCGTCTCCACGCAATAGTCGGGCTTGTTGTAGGTCGTGATCCCGATCGACGCCTTACCGGTGCGCGCTGGCTCGTCCGTCGTCGTCCACTCGGCGCCGGTGAACATCGCCGCGTGGTCGTCTGCAACCACGTCGAACCACACCCACCCTCCGTCGCTGTACTGGTTCAGCGCGACGTCGAAGACGGCCTCACTCACGCCCTCGACCTCACGTGTCTCGAGCCGCTGACGAATGCCGGCGCCGTTGGAGCGGTACACGAGGATCGTCGCCGTTCCCTCGGTGCGCACACGCAGCTGAACGCTGCGCACCGATGTCCAGTGCTGCCAGTACGACGCAGGGAACGCGTTGAAGTACGTCCCGAAAGACACACGTCGACCCGTCAGGATGCGTGCGCGCTCGCGCCCCAAGATGTTGCCGAGGTGTGCTCGGTTCGACACCCGCACGGCCTCCTCATCGATCGTCGACCAGGTCTCTGGGTCCACGTACAGCGGAAGGATGTCGGGGTCGCGGTCGAGGGGAAGAACGGTCTTCTGAAGAAGGTGCGCCATGTGGGGTGCTCCAAATGGGTGGGGACGAGGTGGATGGAAATCAGACCGCGGCATCCACGAGCGGCGGCATCGGCCGCCAATCGCGGTCGCGCGCGATCTTGCGCCCGTCACTCAGGCCGCGGAACAGGTGCGATGTGCCGCTGATCTTCCGCTCGACGAGGAGCAGCCGGATGATCTCCTTGCCGAAGGTGAGCGCCGTGCCGAGACCGAACGCGACCGGGTTGTAGACGCCGAGCGCCCGGTAGTAGCGCTTGATGATCGCGCGATTGCGCATGATGTAGTAGCGGTAGGCATCGCTCGACGCGTTCATGTGGCGGATGCCCATGTCCCACTGCTTGATCTCACGTGTGCGGCGCAGGACGAACTCGTTCACGATGACCGACGTCGTCACGCGCGACGCGAGCCAGCCGTAGGTCTGGTCGTCCCAGTAGATGAAGAAGCGCGGGTCGGGCAAACCGATCCGCCCGACGATGTCGCGGTGGATGAACATGCCCTCGAAGCAGCCGGAATTCATCTCCTTGTAGCCCGACGCGTCGAACCCGCTGGGGGCGAAGGGGATCGGGATGCCGAGGGGCTCGGAGATCCGGTACTGCCAGTAGAACTCGCTGCCGTCGAAGTCGTAGCGCCGCCCCTGGATCGACTTGAACCGGGGAGCCCAGGCGCCCATACGGGCCAAACCATCGGCGATCACTTCGACGTCGTCGTCCATCACCCAGATCCAGGTGGAGCCGAGCTCGTACGCGATGCGCATGCCCTCGCTGAACCCGCCCGAACCGCCCGTATTCGAGTCGAGGCGGCGGTAGACGAGCTCGGTGCCGATGATGTCACGGTAGGACTCGACGACATCCGTCGTGTCATCCGTCGACGCGTTGTCGACGATCACGAGATGACCCGGCTTCGGATCCATCGCCGTGATCGAGTCGAGGAGGCGCGTGAGCAGCGCCGAACGGTTGAACGTGACGACCGCGATCGTCGCGCTCGCGGGGTCGAACGGCGCGGCGGAGGGTGCGTCGCCGGGCGCATCACCCGAAGCGGGGCGCGGAGAAGTGGGGAGCGTCATGACCAGGAGATTCTACCCCGGCGGCAGCGACGCGACCGTCCCGCCGGTGCCGCTCGGCGCCTGCGACGGTGCGCCGGCACCCAGTCGCTCGCGCCACCCGCGGGACTGCCCGGCACGCACGGCGCACACGACGAGCAGCAGCCACCCCACCCCGAACAGCGCCACCGACTCGAACGCGCTCGTCACCGCGAGGGCGATCAGCATGAGCGGCGTCCACGCGTACACGACCGACCGCCGCTGGCTCGCATCGAGCCACGAGCGTACGAGCGCTGTGCCGCCCAGTGCGCACAGCAGCAGCAGACCCGCCCAGCCGAGCTGCACCTGGATGTCGACGTACGCGTTCAACGCCGTCGAGTGATGCTGCGCGAGCAGCTGGTTGATCGTCGCGAACGGCTGCTCAGCGACGTCCCATGAGCCGAACCACCCCCAGCCCTGCACAGGCTGACGCCCCGTGAAGTACCGCGCGAGTGCCCACAGGTTCGCTCGCATCGAGAGATCGTCGGTCGCTCCGAGCGCGTCGATGATGCGCGTGCGCTGCGTGGAGAGCACGACGCCGACGACGGCGACGAGCGCGGCGAGCGCCCACTGCACGCGCACCCGTCGCTCCGGTCGCACCGCCCGCACGAGGGCCAACGCGCCCGTCGCCGCCCCGACGACGACAGCGAGCGCGAGCACCGTCGGCGACGCCGACAGCAGCGCCAGCGCCGTCGCGAGCGACAGGGAGAACACCGACAGCCCGGGCCGCACCGAGTGCGCCCGCATCTCCACCGCGAAGGTGATGATCGCGACGACGGCGATGAACCCGAGCATGTTGCGCGTGCCGAAGATCCCCTGGATCGGCCCGAACTGCGCGAGGTTGCCCTGGATGCCGAGGAACCGCAGCGGGGTGTCGATGATCACACCGCTGAGGACCTCCAGGGCGAGCGAGAGGCCGAGCGCTCCGCGCAGCACGTCGCCGAGCGCTCGCACCGTCTGCAGCGTGTCTCGGATGTGCCCGATGACGATCGCGAGCACGGCGACCGCGAGCATCGCCGTCCACCGGGCGAAGCTCCCGAACGGATCGGTGCTCCAGAAGATGCTCGCGAACGCCCAGAGGACCAGCAGCACGAGTGTCGTCGGGACGAGGCGCAGCAGCGACACCTCGGCGCGCCGCACCACGAGGATGCCGAGTCCGATCGCGCACAGCGCGGCGATGATGGTGCGCAGCGTCACGACGCCCGCGACGCGCGAAAGGAAGTGCGCGCCGACCAGCGCGGCGAAGACCGCCAGGGTGTAAGCACGCGCGAAGTCCGCCGAGTTCAGAAGCGCGGGGATGCCGCGTGGAGCCGGGTGCCCCGGAGTGGCGGAGCCCGCGGCATCCGGGGTCATCGGGGCGTCTCGCCCTGCTCGCCGGCGAGCCGCTGCTCGCTCGCGCCCCGCCCTACGAGCGGTGCCTGCTTGATCTTGAAGGCCAGCATCACGACGAAGAACCAGCCCCAGCCGAGCAGGGGACCCGACTCGGCGAGCCCCTGCACGAGCAGGATCGCTCCGACCAGCGTCGGGATGAGCGTGATCGGCGAGTACGGGCGGTCTGCGACGAGGTCCCAGCGCGGCCGGTCGACCGCGAAGAACCACGACCGCCAGACGAACGCCAGCATCGTCACGACGATGAACAGCAGCCCGATCGCCCCGAGCTGGAAGAACACGTCCAGCCACATGTTGTGCGCCTGCATGACGGTCTGCCCGTGATCGATGATCCAGCCGTCGAAGTGCGGATCCGTCGGCACCCAGGGCGTGGAGAAGCCCCAGCCGATGACCGGATGCTGGATCGCCTTCTCCCAGACGAGGGTCCAGATCCCCTCCCGCCCGGTGAGGTCCGACGACCGGCCGAGCACCGAGAACAGGACGTCGCGTGCGAGCCACAGCGCCGTCAGTCCGCCCAACGCGACGATCGCGTACGCGATGTAGTACCGCGTGCGCTCACCCGGGCGCCGCGTCGTGCGCATGAGCAGGACCGTGACGAGCACGACCGCGACGGCGCCGGCGGCGAGCGTGGCCGTCGCGGAGCCCGCACGGACGAACAGGTACGCCGAGAGGAGGAACCACCCTGCGAGGAGCAGTCGACGCGGTGCCCGGGAGGCGAACCGCACGGCGAAGACGATCATGCCGAGAAGCGCGACATAGGCGAGCGGGTTCGCATTCCCGAAGATGCCCTGGATGCGTCCGCCGTCGAACAGGTTGTCCCGCGACCAGTAGACGATCGGGTCGTACTTCACTCCGGCTTCGGGGCGGCCGAACTCGGGCAGGATCGGCCCGCCCCAGAAGACCGACACCCACAGCTCGAAGAGGATCGAAAGCGCGAGCACCCACTTCAGCGCCGACGCGATCGCCCGCACGAGCTCGCGCCACGTCAGCACGGAGCCGACGAACATCGCCTGGACCGTCGTCGTGAGCAGGAGCAGCAGCGTGAGCGCCGTGGCTTCGGGGTAGGCCGTCCAGATGAGCGACGCGAGGGCCCAGGCGACGTAGAGCAGGGCGTACCAGGGGAGTCGACGCCACTGCACGCCGGGACGGAGGGCGAACCACAGGACGACCGAGACGACGCCCGTCACGACCGCGACGACACCCGAGACGAACGTGCCGAACGCCATCAGCCACGCGGTGCCGGCGAGGGCACTGGCGATGACGAAGATGCACCAGCCGCGCAGGAGAAGGTGTCCCGTCGTCTCGCGCACAGGGGCGTGCGGCGGTGCCGCGACGGGGTGATTCGTGTGCACGGCCATGGTCAGATCAGGCTACCGTGCAGGCGTCCTAGGCTGAGGGCATGCTCCTGCCGATCTCCAACGTCCCGCGCGCGTATTCGTGGGGGTCTCCGGACCTCATCCCCGCCCTCGTCGGGCGCGAGCCGACCGGCGAGCCCGAAGCGGAGATCTGGTACGGCGACCATCCCGGCAGCCCGTCACGGGTGACGGGTGACGGGGTGCAGCCTGGCCTACCCGGTGGTGTGGTCGGGCAGACGCTGGATGCCGCGCTCGCGGCCCTCGGCGAGCCGCCGCTGCCGTTCCTCCTGAAACTCCTCGCGGCGGGGTCGTCGCTGTCGATCCAGGCGCATCCGACGAAGACCGAAGCCGAAGCCGGATTCGCGCGGGAGGAGGCCGTCGGTGTCGCCCGCGACGCCGACGACCGGCTCTACCGCGACGACAACCACAAGCCCGAGATCATCGTTGCGCTGAGCGACGAGTTCCGCGCGCTCGTCGGCCTCCGGCCCGTCGCGCAGACGCGGCAGCTGCTCGCGCTGCTGTCGGGCGCATCGGGTGCACTGGGGGCGCCGCGCAGCGGGGGAGCGCTCGATCGCCTCGACACGCTTCTCTCCGGCGGCGACGGACGAGGTGACGAGCAGGTGCTCCGCGCGGCCCTCGCATGGGCGCTCTCCGAGGCGACACCCGACGACGTCGCACAGCTCGCCGCGGCCCTGGACGCCGCGGCGGCGGACGCGGCAGAGCGGGGCGCATTTGCAGACGAGATCGCGGTGCTGCGGGCCGCGGCATCCGACTTTCCGGGGGACCGCGGCCTCTACGTCGCGCTCCTCATGAACCTCGTCGTGCTCCGGCGTGGTGACGCCCTGTTCGCCCCCGCCGGCGTGCTCCACGCCTACCAGTCGGGGCTCGGAGTCGAGCTCATGGCGGCGAGCGACAACGTCCTGCGCGGCGGACTCACGCCCAAGCACGTCGACGTCCCGGAGCTCCTGCGGATCGTGGACGTCGAACCCGGGCCCGCACCGATCGTCGAGCCCGCGGCGGACGGCGACCACGCCGTGACCTACGACGCCGGCGTCCCCGACTTCGCGCTCACTCGTGTGGAGCTCGCGGACGACGCCGTCGCGGTCGATCTGCACGGACCCGCGATCATCCTCGCGACGCGCGGCGCCGTCCGCGTGTCCGATCACACCGGCACCGACGGCGCGGTCGCACTGCGGCCCGGCGACGCGGTCTACGTCGGCGGCGGCGCGCAGCGAGCGCGCTTCGAGGGTCGCGGCGAGGCCTTCGTCGCCCAGCCCGGCCGCCGCTGACAGCCCTCCAGGAGGCGAGGGGGACAGTGCGACACGCCGATGAGCGTGCACTGAAGGTTCGATCATGCCTTGAGGGTTTACGATCTGCGACTTGACCCCAGCGAATGACAGCGGTGTAATTATTCTCAACACGCGGACCGGCGTGAGGGGAATCAGTGGGGAGAACGACTATGACGGGTTACCGTTCCGGGGTTCCCGAGAACTGGTTCGTCGATCCGGTGAACCTGGGTGTTCCGGGCGTGAGGCGCCCGGCTCCCGTCGAGGAGGAGACCGCGCTCGCGTGGCAGGCCGACGCCCTGTGCGCGCAGACGGATCCGGAAGCCTTCTTCCCGGAGAAGGGCGGCTCGACGCGGGATGCCAAGCGCATCTGCACGTCGTGCGACGTGCGCGACCAGTGCCTCGAGTACGCGCTGCAGAATGATGAACGCTTCGGCATCTGGGGCGGTCTCAGCGAGCGCGAGCGCCGCAAGCTCAAGCGTCGCGCCTGATCTCGATCGACGGCGTGCGAATGGGGCCCGGCGGCGTGGCGGGCCTCGGGGGCGTGCACCCCGATTTAGGCTGACCTGGTCATGCCCTCCCGAGTCCACGCGCTGCTGGTCGTGCGCCCCGACGGGCGCGAGGCCGCGGACATTCGCCTGCAGCGGACGCTCACGGCGCTCCGCGCTCAGTCGCGCCCGGTGGATACGCTGACGATCGTCCTCTGCGAGACGGATGCCGCGGTCCAGGATGTCGCCCGCGCCTCCGACGCCGAAGGCGTGATCGGAGCCGACCGTCGCACGAGCTTCGCCGATGCGCTCGCGCTCGGGTCGCACCGGCTCGAAGGCGACGCGGTCTGGGTGCTGACCCACGACACCGTCCCCGATCCCGACGCGCTCACCCGCCTCGCCGGGGCGCTCGAGGCCGCGCCGTCGGTCGCGTTCGCCGCCCCCAAGCTCGTGCGCTCCGATGAGCGCGACCGCATCGTCTCGTTCGGGGTGTCGATGACGAACCTGGGTCGCACCGTGGGACTCGCCGACGGCGAGCATGACCAGGGTCAGTACGACGGGTCGGAGGACGTGCTCGGCGCGGACGTGCGCGGCATTCTCGTGCGCGCCGACGCGTGGACCGCCCTCGGGGGCGTCGACCGCGCTCTCGCGGGAGCGGATGAGGGGCTCGACCTGGGCGTGCGCGCGCGTCTGCGCGGCGGCCGCGTCGCACTCGCACCCGGCGCGGTCGTCGCCGTCTCCGCCCGGCCGGTGGCGCCGCTACGCACGGCGTACGCGGCTCGCACGGCGCAACTGCATCGTCGGCTCTCCTACGCCGCCGCGCCGCTCGTGCCGCTGCACTGGCTGACGCTGCTGCCGCTCGCTCTGCTGCGCTCTCTCGCGGCTCTCCTCGGCAAGCGTCCGGGGCAGATCCTGCCCGAGTGGGGTGCCGCGGCCACCGCGATGGTGCGCCCCGCTGCCGTGGCGCGCACGCGCCGCAGCATCCGGAGCCACCGCGCCGCGTCGTGGGCGCAGATCGCGCCGCTCCGCGTCACCGCGTCGCAGCTGCGTCACCGGCTCGACGACGATCTGCCCGTCGGGGCGGGACGCGGCGAGCTGCACTTCTTCAGCGGTGGCGGTGCGTGGATCGTGCTCGGCGCGCTCGTCGTCTCCGTCGTCTCGTTCGTGTCGCTGCTCGCGTGGCCCGTTCTCGGCGGCGGCGCGCTCGCGCCCCTGCGCGGAACGGTCGCGGGGCTCTGGGCGGATGCCGCATCCGGAGCGCGCCCGCTCGGCTGGGACACGACCGGTCCCGCAGACCCGTTCAGCGCCGTTGTGGCGCTCATCGGCACGCTGTCGCCGGCAGCCCCCTCCCGCGCGCTCGTCGTGCTGTGGGTGCTCGCGCTGCCGCTCGCGGCCCTCGGCGGCTGGTTCGCCGCGACGCGGTTCAGTGACCGCGCGATCGTGCGCGCCGTCGTCGCGGTGGGGTGGGCGCTCGCGCCCAGCCTGCTGGGCGCACTGGTCACGGGTCGGCCGGCCGTCGTGGTCGCGCACCTCGTGCTGCCGTGGCTCGTGTGGGCGGCATCCGTCGCCCACCGATCCTGGAGCACGTCGGGAGTCGCCTCGATCCTCGCCGCCATCGTGATCGCGTGTGCGCCGTCGCTCGCGCCGGCGTTCGCGATCGTCTTCGTCGTCGGCGTGATCCTCACGGCGACGGTTCTGCGCGGTCGCGGGCTCGCGCGGGTCATCTGGCTCGTCGTGCCGACGATCGTCGTGTTCGCGCCGCTCGTCTGGACACGCCTGAGCGCGGGGGAGCCCTGGGCGCTGGTGGCCGACCCGGGCGTCCCGCTCGCCGACCCCGCGGGCACCGATGTCGCGCGGCGAGCGCTGCTCGCGCTCGGGTTCCCCGGCGGCGTGACCGGGGATGTGTCCAGCGCCGACGGGTGGGGTGCTTTCCTCCCGGGCGTCGTCGCGGCCTGGACGCCGCTCCTCGTCGCGCCGGTGCTCGTGCTCGGCCTCGCCGGACTCGTGCTCGGCCGCTCGATCCCCGCCCTCGTGCTCGCGATCACGGCCCTCACGGGACTCGGGACCGCCGCCGCCGCGATCGGGGTGGCCGTGGCATCCGACGGTCCGGATGCCGTGACGCTCTTCCCCGGCGCGGCGCTCAGCCTGACCTGGATCGCGGCGCTGTGCGCAGCGGCGCTCGCCCTCGACGCGATCCCCGGTGCGGAGCGCGCCGGCGCGCGCGTGCGCGGGACGCTCGCCGTCATCACGATGGCCACGCTCGCGCTGAGCGCCGTGCCCGCGCTGACGGCTCCGCTGCGCGGCGCCGCCGCGATCACCGAAGGCACGACGAGCACCCTCCCCGCGTACGTCGAGGCGGAGGGACGCGGCGGACTGTCGACGGCGACCTTCGTCATGGCCCCGACCGCCGACGGCGCGGTGGTCGCCGACGTCGTGTGGGGCGAGACGGCCTCTCTCGGCGGCCAGACCACTCTCCGCACGGCTCGTTCGGCCCCGGACGCCGGTGACGAACGCACCGCGGCTCTCGTCGCCGCGCTCGTCGCCGACCCCGACGGGTCGGCGGTGGCCGACCTCGCGGCGCACGGCATCGCCTTCGTCGTGCTCGGGGACGGCGCCGACTCGGATGCCGCGCGCGCGTTCCGTCTCGTCGCCGAGACCGCCCTCGATCAGCGCGCCGATCTCGAAGTCGTCGGGGAGACGGCGAAGGGAAAGCTGTGGCGGATCACGGGCACGGTCGCTGACCGCCCCGACGCGCACGCGGGTGACGCGTGGCGCACCGCGCTCGTGCAGGCGGGAGTCGTGATCGCTGCGCTCCTGTTGGCGCTACCGACGCGGCGATCGCTGGAGGAAGCACGCCGTCGCCCGCGGGTCGTGGGAAGGTCGAGACGGACCCGGCGCTCGCCGCGCCCGCCGCGTCAGCCGGCGCGTCGCGTCACCGACGCGACCACCGCCACGACGACGGACCGAGACGATGCGGGGGAGAGCTGATGCGTCTGAGTCCCGCGCGTGCGGCGCAGATCACCGGTGGAGCAGTCCTCGCCGCGGCCGTCGTCGTCGGCGCCGGAGCCGCCGTCTTCGCCCCACTGCCCGGGCGCACGCACGACCCGATCCGCGTGCAGGCCCAGCCCCCCGCAGCGCCGGCCGTCGCCGTGTGCAGCGGCCCTCTGCTCGCCGCAGGACGCGATGCCACGCAGGCATCGCTCCTCGGCGATGGCGCCCCGCAGCAGATCACCGTCGGGGCGACAGCGGGCGCCGATCTCGCGGACACGCTCCTCACCCCCGCCGATGTCAGCGGGGGAGGGGGGCCCGCCGTCGAGACGGCGACGCCACCCGCGTCATCATCCGACCCCGCCGACCTCGCAGTCGCGGGATCAGCGCAGGTCGCGGCGTCCGATCTCACCGGATTCGCCGCCGAGGCCTGCACGCGTCCCTCCATGGAGTCGTGGCTCGTGGGCGGGTCGGGGACGACGGGCGCCGGCGACCTCGTCGTGCTCGCCAATCCCGGCGATGTCGCCGCCCAGGTGACGCTCGCGGTCTACGGCGCGACGGGCGCGCAGACGCCGGCGGCCGGGAAGAACATCGTCGTCCCGGCGCGGACGCAGCGGGTCATCCCGCTCGCCGCCATCGCGCTCGGCGAGGAGAATCCCGTTGTTCGCGTCACCTCCGCGCAGGCGCCCGTTCGGGCGTCGCTGCAGGCGACGCTCACGCGCGTGCTCAACCCGGGCGGCGTCGATCAGATCGCCGCGCTCGGTGCGCCGACGACCGACCTCGTCATCCCCGCCGTCCCCGTCACTGTGCCGCCGGGGGACCCCGGTGCGAGCAACACGCCGACGAGCCTGTACCTCCTCGCTCCCGCCGCTGCGGGCGAGGCCACGGTGACGGTGACGGGCGACGGCGGGGCCGTGGCATCCACCCAGACCCTTCCGCTCCTCGCGGGAATCCCGCTGACGCTCGACCTCGGCAGCCTCGCCGTCGGCACCTACACGGTGTCGATCACGGCGACGACGCCCGTCACGGGCGCCGTGTGGACGACGACGGGGTTCGGCGCGGGCAGCGACTTCGGCGTCTTCACACCGACGGAGGTGCTCAGCTCCGCCACGCTCGCGGCGGTCGCGGAGGGACCGTCGCCGCAGTTGTCGCTCGTCGGCGCGGCCGCGGGAGGAGCGACCGTCACGATCGAGCGTCTCGACGGGAGCGACGCGCAGCAGATCACTGTTCCCGAGGGGCGAACAGTCCGAGTGCCGGTCGAGGGCGGCACCGTCTACCGCGTCACCCCGACCGGCAGCGTGCGCGCCTCGGTCGCCTATTCCGGTGCGGGAGCCGTGGCGGGGTATCCGATCGCGGCGGGGGATGCCGCTGCCGCCGCGATCGAGGTCTATCCGCGCTGACGCGCCTCGCGTCGGTCGGGGTCCCGGCTCAGAAGTAGCGGAAGCGCTCGGGGCCGAGGTCCCAGGGGTCGCGGTCGAGGTACTCGGCCGCCGCGCGGAAGACCGCGCCTTCGATCATCATCCGCCGGTGCAGATCGTCCTCGCGGTGCAGGTGCGACAGGCGCTCGATCGGCAGACGATAGAGCACGATGCGCTGTTGGTCGGGATGGATGCTCCAGCGCGGGATGCCGTCGTCATCGGATGCCGCCGGCATCGCACCCACCTCGAAGCTCACGTCGCGCAGTTCCGGCCAGGCACTGCGGAGGAACTCCGCCGCCGAGCCGACGGCGAAGTCGAATCGCTCCTCGCGCGTCTCCAGCGGCAGGAGCGGTGGGCGCACGACGGGGCTCCGATCCTGCCGTCCGTGCCGTCCGTGTCGAGCGGGACGGCGCACCGACGTCGTCGCCGCGCGTCGCCTCACCATGAGTCAAGTCTAGGTCGGCCTCCGTCGGCGCGGCATCCACCGCTCGCGCTCGCGCCGCGACTACCGTGAGATCGATGCGAACCAGACTGTGCTCGAAGGTGGGCTGCGCCCGCGAAGCGGTGACGACCCTCACCTACGACTACGGTGACCAGATGGCGGCGCTCGGCCCCTTGGGAGCCGCGGGCGACCCGCACGCGCACGACCTCTGCCGTGTGCACACCGATCGTCTGTCGGTGCCGAAGGGGTGGATGGTCGTCCGCCACGAGACGCTGCGCGTCTGAGCGCCCTGATGCACCGTGGCCAAGTGCGACAATGACGGGATGCCGCACACCGCCACCGCCCGCGACTTCGTCGTCGCCGACCTGAACCTCGCCGCGGCGGGCCGTCACCAGCTGCGCCTCGCCGAGAACGAGATGCCCGGTCTCATGGCGCTGCGGGAGGAGTACGGTCCGGCGCAGCCGCTCGCCGGCGCCCGCATCGCCGGCTCGTTGCACATGACGGTGCAGACGGCTGTGCTCATCGAAACGCTCGTCGCGCTGGGCGCACAGGTGCGGTGGGCGTCCTGCAACATCTTCTCGACGCAGGACGAGGCGGCCGCGGCGGTCGCGGTGGGCCCCGACGGCACGCCCGACGAGCCCCGCGGCATCCCGGTCTTCGCCTTCAAGGGCGAGACGCTCGAGGAGTACTGGCAGCTCGCCGACCGCATCTTCGACTGGTCGGCCGAGGGCTTCGACGGACCGAACCTCATCCTCGACGATGGCGGCGACGCAACCCTGCTCGTCCACAAGGGCGTCGAGTTCGAGGCCGTCGGCGCCGTGCCCGAGCCCACAGACCGCGACAGCGCCGAATACCGGATCGTGCTGGACACCCTGCGCGCCTCACTCGCGCGCGATCCGCAGCGGTTCACGCGCATGGCGGCGGGCATCCTCGGAGTGACGGAGGAGACGACGACGGGCGTGCACCGGCTGTACGAGCTGGACGCCGCCGGGAAGCTCCTCTTCCCCGCGATCAACGTCAACGACTCGGTGACGAAGTCGAAGTTCGACAACAAGTACGGCATCCGCCATTCGCTGCCCGACGGCATCAACCGCGCCACCGACGTCCTCATCGGCGGCAAGGTCGCGTTCGTCGTCGGGTACGGCGACGTCGGCAAGGGGGCCGCGGAGGCGCTGCGCGGTCAGGGCGCACGCGTCATCATCGGCGAGATCGACCCGATCTGCGCACTCCAGGCCGCAATGGACGGCTTCCAGGTCGCACGCCTCGACGACGTCGCGGGAGAAGTCGACATCCTCATCACGGGCACCGGCAACACGCGGGTCGTCACCACCGAGAATCTGCGGGCGCTCAAGCACCTCGCGATCGTCGGCAACATCGGGCACTTCGACGACGAGATCGACATCGCCGGTCTCGAGGCGCTGCCCGGCGTCGACAAGGTCGAGATCAAGCCGCAGGTGCACGAATACCGGATGCCTGGCGGCACGAGCATCCTCGTGCTCTCCGAGGGCCGCCTGCTGAACCTCGGCAACGCGACCGGGCACCCCTCTTTCGTCATGAGTGCTTCGTTCACCAATCAGGTGCTCGCCCAGCTCGAGCTGTACACGAACTCGGCAGAGTATCCGGTCGGCGTGTACGTGCTGCCGAAGATTCTCGACGAGAAGGTCGCCCGCCTGCACCTCGATGCCCTGGGCGTGCGTCTGACGGCGCTGACGGCGGAGCAGGCCGCCTACATCGGAGTTCCCGTCGACGGGCCGTACAAGCTCGATCACTACCGTTACTGATGCGTCCGATCAACGATTCGTGAAATCACCCGGACACGTTCCTGGGAATGCGCTGAGGGTGCAGTAAGTTCACGGATGCCGGTCCCCCCGGCGTCTTCTGAGGAGAGAGAACTTCATGAGCGGTCTTCTGCGCAATGCGCTTGCCGAGTTCGTCGGCACCTTCATCTTCGTGTTCGCGATCATCGGTGCCGTGAACAGCGGCAGCGCACTGACCCCCCTCGCCATCGGCTTCGCGCTGATGGTGATGGTCTTCGCGACCGGTCACATCTCCGGTGCGCACCTGAACCCGGCGGTCTCGCTGGGTGCCTGGATCCGCGGCGCGATCTCCGCCGTCACGTTCGCGACCTACGTGGTCGTGCAGCTCATCGCCGGTGCGCTCGCGGCGCTGCTCAGCTTCGTGCTGTGGCCGGCTGCCGACGCGCCGGTGGCGATCGAGGTCGGCCCTGCCTTCCTGGTCGAGGCGCTCTGGACATTCGTCCTCGTCTACGTCGTGCTGAACGTCGCCACGAGCAAGGCGAACGTCAACAACTCGTTCTACGGACTCGCGATCGGCTCGACGGTGTTCGTCGGCGCCGTCGCGGTGGGCGGCGTCTCCGGCGGCGGGTTCAACCCGGCCGTCGCGCTCGGCCTGTCCATCACGGGTGCGTTCGACTTCGCGGCCTACTGGCTGTACCTGCTCGCGCCGCTCGTGGGCGGTGCCGTCGCCGCGCTCGTCTTCCGCGCGCTCAACAGCGACGACCGGCTCCCGGCGCTCGAGGGCTGATCGGGTCGGCAACCAGTCGACGACGGGGCGGGTGCTGCGGCATCCGCCCCGTTCCGTGTCTCGAGGCGCCGACACCACGCATCTCCGGCGCAGTCACAGGAGCGTCCGATACTGTAGAGCTGCGTCCGCACGGGCGCCCGGCGCCCGGACCCGATCCGGCCGCGCCCCGGTCTTCCGAAGGACGTATCCGCCCCTATGACCTCTCGCATCCTGGTCGTCGACGATGACACCGCGCTCGCTGAGATGATCGGCATCGTGCTGCGCACAGAAGGCTTCGAGCCGGTGTTCTGCGCCGACGGAGCCGTGGCTGTCGACGCCTGGCGCTCGGAGAAGCCCGATCTCGTGCTCCTGGACCTCATGCTGCCCGGGCTGGACGGCATCGAGATCTGCACCCGTATCCGCGCCGAATCGGGGGTGCCGATCATCATGCTGACGGCGCGGACCGACACCGCCGACGTCGTCCGCGGGCTCGAATCGGGCGCAGACGACTACATCGTGAAGCCGTTCAACCCCAAGGAGCTCGTCGCACGCATCCGCACGCGGCTGCGCCCGGGCGCGGTGACGGAGAGCGAGACGCTGCGGGTGGGCGACGTCGTCGTGGATGTCGCCGCGCACGAAGTGCGTCGGGGCGATGCCGCGATCGCGCTCACCCCGCTCGAGTTCGAGCTGTTGGTGGCCCTCGCGTCCAAGCCGCAGCAGGTCTTCTCGCGCGAGATGCTGCTCGAGCAGGTCTGGGGCTACCACTACAAAGCGGACACGCGGCTCGTGAATGTGCACGTGCAGCGGCTGCGCGCCAAGGTCGAGATCGACCCCGACAACCCCAAGATCGTCATGACCGTTCGGGGCGTCGGCTATCGCGCCGGCGCGGTGGTCTGAGGCGCGCACCGTGGCATCGACCGCGTCGGTCGCGGCGGCCGTGCCGGTCTCGGCGGGCTGGCGGGACTGGCGTGCGTGGCCACGCCGGGTGACGCAGCTGTGGCGCAGCTCGCTGCGTTTCCGCACCCTTGTGATCACGCTGGGACTCACGGCCTTCGCGATCATCGGCGGGTTCGTGACGATGGCACTCGCGATCCAGAACGATCTCTTCGAGTCGCGTGTCAACCAGGTGCAGGCGGCCGTCGGGCGGGCGACCGCGACCGCGCAGGACACTCTCGGGGCCGCGCAGGTGGACGGAGATTCGGCGGCGCTCGAGGCGCTCATGTCGGCGGTGCTGACCTCTCTCACGCGGCAATCGGGCACCGACATGATTGCGGCTTACCGCGTGTCGAACGAACCGTCCGCGCTCGCGCCGCAGGACTTCAACAAGGGCGGCCTGGAAGCCGACATGATCACGCCCGGCATGCGCACGATGGTGCAGCGCGATGCCGAGCAGCGATGGTGGCAGTCGATCGCGTTGCCGACAGCGCAGGGAACGGCGCCAGGAGTCGTCATCGGACAGCAGCTCATCTTCCCCGAGGTCGGCGCCTACGAGTTCTACTTCGCCTACGACCTCGCGCCGGAAGCGGCGACGCTGCGCTTCGTCCAGGTGACGCTGTGGCTCGTGGGAGGAGCGCTGATCCTCCTGATCGGCGCGATCTCGTGGTTCGTGTTGCGCACGATCACCGTGCCCATCGCCCAGGCCGCCGAAACGAGTGCGACGCTCGCGGCGGGGGACCTGGGCGTGCGGCTGCCGGTGCGCGGCGACGACGAGTTCGCGACCCTCGGACGGTCCTTCAACGCCATGGCCGATTCGATCGAGTCGCAGATCAAGGAGCTCGCCGAGCTATCCCTCGTGCAGCAGCGCTTCGTCTCCGACGTCTCCCACGAGCTGCGGACACCGCTGACGACCATCCGGCTCGCGAGCGACATGCTGAACGACCAGCGTGAGAACTTCGATCCGACCACGGCGCGCGCGGCGGAGCTTCTGCACGCTCAGGTGCAGCGGTTCGAAGTGCTCCTCACCGATCTCCTCGAGATCAGCCGGTACGACGCAGGGTCGGTGCAGCTCGAGAACGAGCCCACGAGCCTTGCCCACCTCGCAGAGGATGTCATCGCGTCGATGCAGCAGCTTGCCGATCAGCACGGTACGGACGTGCGCCTCGTCGCCCCGGGCGGATATTCCCCCGTGGACATGGACCCGCGCCGGGTGCGCCGCATCGTCCGCAATCTTCTCGGCAATGCGATCGAGCACGGAGAAGGGCGGCCCATCGTCGTCTCGGTCGACAGCGATCAGAACGCCGTCGCGCTGGGTGTCCGTGATTTCGGCCTCGGCATGACGGCGGACGACAGTGCGCGAGTGTTCGACCGGTTCTGGCGGGCCGATCCTTCGCGCAAGCGCACAATCGGCGGAACCGGGCTCGGCCTGTCGATCGCGCTCGGCGACGCGCGGCTGCACGGCGGGACGCTCGCCGTGTGGTCCGAGCCCGGGCGCGGCACGAACTTCGTGCTGACGCTGCCGAGACACGGGCAGCCGGTCGGCGCGGCATCCCCGATCCCCATCGATCCAGGCGACGACGGCGCACCGCTCGACGACCTCGGACTCACGCAGCCGATCGCGGTGCCACCCGGACGAGTGAAGGGGACGTCATGATCCGTGTCGGAATCCGCGCGGCCGTCGCCGCGCTCGCAGCAGCCGCCGTCGCGGTGACGCTCACCGCGTGCGGGGCGCTGCCGACATCGGGCCCCGTCAATGCGGGGCAGCCCATCGCCGACGACTCCTCGGCCGGTGACCTCGTCTTCCTTCCCGACGCTCCGGCGAAGGACGCCACGCCGCAGCAGATCGTCGAGGGCTTCATCGCGGCGGGATCGGGTCCGCGCGATAACTGGGCTATCGCGCACCTGTACCTCGCACCGGAGTTCTCCTCGGAGTGGGATCCACGCGAAGGCGTCGCCGTCTACGACCCGGGCGAGCGCGCCCTCACTGAGACGGCGGAGGACGAGTTCGTCCTCTCCCTGACCCCGTCGGCTTACGTCGACGCGACGGGGGAGATGTCGGCGACGGGGGAGGGCACGGCGCTCGAGCTCACCTTCCAGCTCGCCCAGCAGGCCGACGGCCAGTGGCGCATCACGCAGGCGCCTCAGGGGATCATCCTCGACCGCAACCGCTTCGTCACGGTCTTCGGCTCGTACTCGCTGCAGTTCTTCGACCCGACGTGGACCTACCTCGTTCCAGACGAGCGCTGGTTCCCGCGGCAGTATGCCGCGACCCGCATCGCCGCGGAACTCGTCAACGGGGGCCCGAGCCCGTGGCTCGCGGGCGCGGTCGCGACGGCGTTCACCGACGCGGCGCGCCTCGCGACGCTGTCGGTGCCGCAGCAACTGGGGGTCGCCGCCGTCTCGCTGCAGGAAGGCGCCCGCAGCCTCGACCGCACGACGCTGGACCGTATGCAGACGCAGCTCGAGGCGTCCCTGACACAGGCGCGCGTCGATCAGGTCGACATGCTCGTCGACGGTCAGGTGCTCACCGCCGAGGCGCTCACCCCGCGTCCCACACGAGTCGACACCAACCCGCTCGTGCGCACCGCCGACGACTTCGGTTTCCTCGCGGGCGGCGCGGTCGTCGAGATCCCTGGCCTGTCGAAGTCGATCCTGGCGCTCGAGGCGACCGACATCGAAGTCGACGCCGATCACACGCTCGCCGCCGTGCGGGATGCCAACGGCACCGTCCTGCGCGTCGACGCCGACGGCGCCGACCGGGTCGATCTGCGGCCCGGGCTGCTGCCGCCCTCCATCGACCCCGCGGGGTACGTCTGGTCGGTGCCGCAGTCCTCTCCTGGCGCGGTGATCGCCTACGGCCCGGATGCCGCTCAGGTCGCGATCGCCTCCGCGTGGCCGGGTGCGTCGCAGATCCTCGCCCAGCGCGTCTCGCGTGACGGTACGCGGCTGGCCGCGGTCGTGCGGGATGGCGACCGCTACGCGCTGTGGGTCGCGGGAATTCTTCGCGACCGCGCACAGGCGCCGACGGGATTGGGCGAGAAGAAGGTGCTCGCGATCCTGCCCGGTCCGTCGACGGCCCTCACCTGGACCGGATCGAACGACCTCGCACTCACCACGACCGTGCAGGGTGACGCCCGCCTGTTCACGCAGGAAGTCGGAGGTTTCTCCTCCGCGTCACAACGCGTCGTGACGAATGTGACAACGGTCGCGGGCGGCGTGCAGTCGGGCGGGATCCGCGTGCGCGATACGGCCGGTGAGCTCTACGCTCCGCGCGGATCGAACTGGCAGCAGCTGGCGTCCGGAATCCTCGTGCTCGCGGTGCAGCAGGGCGCGCCGCGCTGATCCCTGTCCACAGGGGCAGAATGCGTCTCCACAGAAGCACTCCGCGTACTCCCCACGTGGATGCCGCGCGGGCACCATGATCCGATGACCTTCTCGTCTGCGACTCCCACCCCGGCCGCACAGACCGTGCGCGAGGCGCTCAGCGCCGCACTCTCGCTCGTGTTCCCGACCTGGTGCGCTGGGTGCGACGCGCCCGACACGCCGCTGTGCGCGGCGTGTCGCGAAGCGCTCATGCCCCACGTGCGGGCTCGCCGGACGGGCGGTCTGCGGGTCTGGTCCGGTCTCGCATTCGAGGGCGTCGCCGCCCGCACTCTGCGGGCGGCGAAGGAGGACGGCCGCACGGGGCTGCTGCGCGCGCTCGCCCCCGCCCTCGCCGCCTCCGTCGCCGCAGCGCTCGCTGCGTCGACGGCCGGTCCGGTCGCGCTCGTCCCGGTCCCGACGTCTCCGGGGGCGATGCGGCGCCGCGGATACCGGGTCGTCGAGACGATCGCGCGGCGCGCGGACCTCCCGTTCCGGCGGCTCCTCGCCGCCGGAACGGGAGCGGCCGATCAGCGCCGGCTCGGTCGCGCGGAGCGCGCGCAGAACGTCGCGGGTGTGATGCACGCGCAGCCCGCGCGCGGGCTGCGCGTGATCGTGCTCGACGATGTCGTGACGACGGGGGCGACGTTGGGCGAGGCGGAGCGGGCGCTGACGGCGGCGGGCGCCCGCGTGCTCGGCGCGGCGACCGTGGCATCCACCCCCCGCCGCAGAGGTGAGTCATAGCGTCGTGAGGGGTTTGTCACGGGAATGACAGGTGACATCTCGGGGGCGTCCCGATAGCGTGGGAGGGACCAAGGCGAACTCAGGTTCTCGCTTGACCGGGAGGACCGGAACAAGGAGGTCAAGGATGGAAACCAGCATCGTCGGCGTGGGTGTGAGCGTGTCGGACAGGTTCCGCACCGTCGCCGAAGAGAAGTCCGTCCGCATCGAGAATCTCGCGCCGCGTGCGCAGCGTCTCGATGTCAAGGTCACCCACCGTGCGTACCACAACGGCTCCCGTGAGGACGAGACGGTCGAGCTCACCGTGACCGGCAAGGGGCCGGTCGTTCGCGCCGAGGCGACGGACGGTGACAAGTTCGTCGCCCTCGACCTCGCGGTCGACAAGCTCGCCGAGCAGCTGCGTCGCGCAAAGGACAAGCGCGTCGACGCGCGCAACCACCCGCGCGGAGCCAAGCTCGACAAGGGCAGCGGCTCGCTCGCGGGCATCGATCTGCAGCCGGCCTCGGTCGATGTGCTGCGCGCGGTCGCAACCGGCGAGGTCCCGGTCGTCGGCGAGAGCGATGCCGACGAGGAGTACACGCCCGTCGTCATCCGCACCAAGAACTTCGATGCCGAGTGGATGACGGTCGAGGAGGCTGTCGATCGGATGGAGCTCGTCGGACACGACTTCTTCCTCTTCATCGATGCCCGCACCGACCACCCGAGCGTCGTCTACCGCCGCAAGGGGTGGGATTACGGTGTCATCTCGCTGACCGCGAGCGCGCCGCCCGTGGCCGCGGAGGAACTCGCCTCCTGATGCGTTGACGGCCCGCTCCCCGGCGCGGGCTCAGCACGATCGCAGAAGCGCAACAGAATCGGATGCCGCGCCGCGCGGCATCCGATTCTGTTCTTGTCGTCCGATTCTGCGGACCGATCAGTCGAAGATGCCGTCCAGGATCGACCCGATGACGAGGCCGCCCAGGATGCCGCTGGCGAGGTCACTCCCGCCGCCGCGGCGTCCTCCGCCCTGACCGGGACCGCCCCAGCCACCGTCGTTCGGTCGCGAGGAGTCGATGTCGCGCTGGGCGAGCTGCAGTGCTTCCGCGGCGAGCTGCCCACAGCGGCGCGCGTCGGCGAGGGCCTGTTCGCGGTCATCTTCGCCGATCGGGGTTGCGGCGAGCTGGGCGAGGTCGAGGCGCAGGCGCTCCGCCTCGGCGAGGCGGGTCCGTGCGTCGGCACCGATCCAGCCTCGGTGACCCGAGATGACGCTGCGCGCGACACCGAGCTGACGGTCGGCGTCGTCGATCGCGTGCCGTACGTGCGCTTCGGGCGGCACGGGGCGAGCTGCCCGCTCACGCGCTTTCGCGACGGCGGCGTCGAGTGCGGCGTTCGCGGCGCGCAGGCGCGTCAGTTCGCTGAACGGGTCGGGCTTCGCCCCGGCCGGCGTGAGCGCGCCGAGCTCCTGCTCGAGCGTCGTCATCGCGGCGGCGACGGCGGGCACTGCGCGAAGGTCCCGCGCGGCCGCGAGGTCGTCGCGCGAATCATCGACGATGGCATCCAGCGTCGATTCGGCGCGCAGCGCCTCGACCTCGAACGCGTCGACGGCGTCGAGGAGCGTCGTCGCGCGGCGCCCGGCCTCGATCGCCGTCTCGAGAGCGAGATTCGCCTGCTCGCGCTGACCGCCCTCGCGGCGCGCGGTCGAGACGTCGGCGCCGTGGGTCGCGAACTCGAGCAGCTGAGCGGCCTCGCGCGTATTGCCCGAGATCTTACGGAGCGCCTCGGGCGAATACCGTTCGCCGAGACGCTCGAGCGCAGCCTCGATGCGCGGGATGCGCTCGCTGTCGCGAGCCACCTGTGCCCGAATGCCGTCGATGATCTCCGGCGCCCGGCGTGCGCGCTCGACGGGGCCGGCGAGGGCCGACAGGCGGTCGTCGAGGAGGTCTTCGGCCCAATCGCACAACTGGATGATGCGCGCGTTGCGCGTGCGTGCCTCTTCGGCGGTGTCGGGGATCTCGTCGTGGTTCAGCTGATTCAGCTGGAACGCCTCGCGCAGATGCGTGCGGACGGCCGTGAGCGCGTCGCGGAGGTCGCGTGTCGCATCGGCGCCCAGCTCGATCTCGGCGAAGGCGAGCTCGTCCTGAGTCGTGCGCAGCCGCTCGTCAGCGGCGACGAGCGCCGCGTCGGCGCGGCGCCCGAACTCGGCATCCTGCGCGGCGAGATGCTCGCGCTCCTTCTTGCGTGCGCCCCAGAAACCGGCCATGGGTCGATCCTATGCGGCGTCCGGACGGGACCGACCGGGCGGGCAGCAAGCCACAGCCGATTCCCGGCGCACAGGGAATCCGGTGCACAGGTAATCCGGTGCACAGGGAATCCGGTGCACAGGCGAATCAAAGTCACGGACGGGTAACATAGGCCGTTGTGCTGTGCCTCCCGTGCGCAGCGCCGGGGGACCGCGACGTCGCCCGCATCCGACAGATGGAGATCCTCCGTGGCCAACCCTCTCGAGAAACTGCTCCGCGCCGGCGAAGGACGTATCCTTCGCAGGCTCCAGCAGGTCGTGAAGGCCGTGAACGCCCTCGAAGAGGACTACGCGCAGCTCACCGACGAGGAGCTGCGCGGCGAGACGGCGGAACTGCGGGCCCGCCACGAAGCCGGAGAGTCGCTCGACAAGCTCATGCCCGAGGCGTTCGCCGCTGTGCGCGAGGCCGCGAAGCGCACGCTCGGACAGCGTCCCTACGACGTCCAGATCATGGGCGGTGCGGCGCTGCACCTCGGCAACATCGCCGAGATGAAGACCGGTGAGGGCAAGACCCTGACGGCGACCTTCGCCGTGTACCTCAACGCGATCGCCGCGAAAGGCGTGCACGTCATCACGGTCAACGACTTCCTCGCGTCGTACCAGTCCGAGCTCATGGGCCGCGTCTATCGCGCGCTCGGCATGACGACGGGCACGATCATCGCGGGGCAGACCCCCGACGTCCGCCGCGAGCAGTACGAGGCCGACATCACGTACGGCACGAACAACGAGTTCGGCTTCGATTACCTGCGCGACAACATGGCGTGGCAGAAGCAGGATCTCGTTCAACGCGGCCACTTCTTCGCGATCGTCGACGAGGTCGACTCGATCCTCATCGACGAGGCGCGCACACCCCTCATCATCTCGGGCCCGTCGTCGGGCGAGGCCAACCGCTGGTTCGTCGAGTTCGCCAAGATCGCGAAGACGCTCGAGGCCGGCGAGGACTACGAAGTCGACGAGAAGAAGCGCACGATCGGTGTGCTCGAGCCCGGCATCGAGAAGGTCGAGGACTACCTCGGCATCGACAATCTGTACGAGTCGGCGAACACCCCGCTCATCTCGTTTCTCAACAACTCGATCAAGGCGCTCGCCCTCTTCAAGCGCGACACCGACTACGTCGTCATGAACGACGAGGTCATGATCGTCGACGAGCACACGGGGCGCATTCTCGTCGGGCGGCGTTACAACGAAGGCATCCACCAGGCGATCGAGGCCAAGGAGGGTGTGCCGGTCAAGGCCGAGAACCAGACGCTCGCTACCGTCACGCTCCAGAACTATTTCCGCCTCTACGACAAGCTCGCCGGCATGACCGGTACCGCCGAGACCGAGGCGGCCGAGTTCATGTCGACCTACAAGCTGGGCGTCGTTCCGATTCCGACGAACAAGCCGATGATCCGCAAGGACCAGCCCGACCTCGTCTACAAGAACGAGCCGGCGAAGTTCGCCCAGGTCGTCGAGGACATCGCGCGCCGTCACGAGACCGGCCAGCCGGTGCTCGTCGGCACCGTGTCGGTCGAGAAGAGCGAGTACCTCTCGCGCCTCCTCGCGAAGAAGGGCATCAAGCACGAGGTCCTCAACGCGAAGAACCACGCGCGGGAGGCCGAGATCGTCGCCCGCGCCGGGCGTCTCGGCGCCGTCACCGTCGCCACCAACATGGCCGGCCGTGGAACCGACATCATGCTCGGCGGCAACGCGGAGTTCCTCGCGGTGCAGGAACTCAAGGCCAAGGGCCTCGACCCCGTCGAGACGCCCGATGAGTACGAGGCGGCGTGGGATGCGGTGTACACGGCCCAGCGCGACACCGTGGCCGAAGAGGCCACCAAGGTCGTCGAGGCCGGCGGGCTGTACGTCCTCGGGACGGAGCGGCACGAGTCGCGCCGCATCGACAACCAGCTGCGCGGTCGCTCGGGCCGTCAGGGCGACCCCGGTGAGAGCCGCTTCTACTTGTCGCTGACCGACGACCTCATGCGGCTGTTCCAGTCGGGCGCGGCAGAGGCGATCCTCGCACGCACGAACTTCCCCGACGATGTCGCGATCGAGTCGACGATGGTCTCGCGTGCCATCAAGAGCGCGCAGAGCCAGGTCGAGGCGCGTAACGCCGAGATCCGCAAGAACGTCCTGAAGTACGACGACGTCCTCAACCGCCAGCGCGAGGCGATCTACGCCGACCGCCGCCACATGCTCGAGGGCGACGACCTCTCGGGGCGCGTCGACCACTTCATCGAAGACGCCATCAGCGCGGTCATCGACGATCACACCGGCTCGGGTCACACCGAGAGCTGGGACTTCGACGCCCTGTGGACCGAGCTCAAGACGCTGTATCCCGTGAGCGTGACGATCGACGAGGTCGTCGCCGAGAGCGGCAACAAGGGACGCGTCACGCCCGAGATCCTCAAGCGCGAGATCCTCTCCGACGCCAAGATCGCTTATGCCGCCCGCGAGGAGAAGCTCGGCACGCCCGCGATGCGCGAACTCGAGCGTCGCGTGGTGCTGCAGGTGCTCGACCGCCGCTGGCGCGACCACCTCTACGAGATGGACTACCTCAAGGACGGCATCGGCCTGCGGGCCATGGCCCAGCGCGACCCGCTGATCGAGTACCAGCGCGAGGGCTACCAGATGTTCCAGGCGATGATGGGCCAGATCAAGGAGGAGTCGGTCGGATTCCTCTACAACCTCGACGTCGAGGTGCGCCAGCAGGGCGAGGGTCAGGTCGAGAGCGAGGTGCAGGCCAAGGGTCTGCAGGCCCCGGCCGTCGAGGCGCAGAAGCTCCAGTACACGGCTCCCGGCGAGGGCGGCGATGTCGAGGTGCGCAACGACCGCGGGCAGGTGCAGCAGGCGGCGACGTCGAAGCTCCGCCAGGCCGCGAGCGGCGCGGCCCCCGCTCCCGCGGCGGAAGCTCCGCGGGGTGCTTTCGGTCAGCGCACGGACGGCGCCGCGGCATCCACTCCCGCTCCTCAGAACCGCGCCGACCGCCGTGCCGCGGGGAAGAAGAAGTAGGCCGAACGGTCCAGCAGGCGGCGATTGGCCCGGATGCCGCGGGGATATCCTGATCGGATGACCCCGCGCATCCTCGACCAGTCGACCAAACTCAAGGACGTCCTCTACGAGATCCGCGGGGCCGCCCTGGTCGAGGCCGATCGGCTCGAAGCCGACGGGCACCGGATCCTCAAACTCAACACCGGCAACCCCGCGATCTTCGGATTCGAGGCGCCGTATCAGATCGTCCGCGACATGATCGAGGCCGTGCCGCACGCGCACGGCTACAGTGACAGCCGCGGCATCATGTCGGCCCGCCGTGCGGTCGTCTCGCGCTACGAGCAGGTCGCCGGCTTCCCCAAGTTCGACCCCGACGACGTCTACCTCGGTAACGGGGTGTCCGAGCTCATCACGATGACGATGCAGGCGCTCCTCGACACCGGCGACGAGGTCCTGATCCCCGCCCCCGACTACCCGCTCTGGACGGCGATGACGAGCCTCGCCGGCGGCACTCCCGTCCACTACCTGTGCGACAACGAGGACGGCTGGCAGCCGTCGCTCGACGACATCCGTGCGAAGATCACGGAGCGCACGAAGGCGATCGTCGTCATCAATCCGAACAACCCCACGGGCGCGGTGTACTCCCGCGAGGTGCTCCAGGGCATCGTCGAGATCGCGCGCGAGCATGAGCTGCTGCTCCTGTCGGACGAGATCTACGACCGCATCCTCTTCGACGACGCGCAGCACATCCCGCTCGCGACACTCGCACCGGACCTCCTGTGCCTCACCTTCAACGGCCTGTCGAAGACCTACCGTGTCGCGGGGTACCGCTCCGGGTGGATGGTGATCACGGGCCCCAAGCGCCACGCCGCGGGGTTCCTACAGGGCATCCAGCTGCTCGCCTCGACGCGCCTGTGCCCGAATGTCCCGGCGCAGCACGCGGTGCAGGCCGCGCTGTCAGGGGTGCAGTCGATCGACGCGCTCATCGCGCCCTCCGGCCGGCTGCACGAGCAGCGGGATGCCGCGTGGCAGGGCCTCGAGGCGATCCCCGGGGTCTCCTGCCACAAGCCCGCGGGCGCGTTGTACGCGTTCCCTCGCCTCGACCCCGAGGTGCACGACATCCGCGACGACGCGAAGCTCGTCTACGACTTCCTCGTCGCGGAGCACGTCCTGCTCGTGCAGGGAACCGGCTTCAACTGGCCGACTCCGGATCACCTGCGGATCGTCACACTGCCCGAGGCGCGCGTCCTGACCGAGGCGATCGAACGGCTCGGCAACTTCCTCGCGTCGTACCGGCAGTAACAGCTGGTCAGAGAGCGGCGAGAGAGGTGGCGCGCCAACGGCCGTCCCACCCCTCGAGGCGCACGGCGACGGCGCGCGTGCGCGCGGGTCCTGCCGTGATGACGACGCCCTCGACGACGCCGTCCGCGGGGGAGGAGCACCGCGTCGAGACGATGCGGTACGCCGGACGCGCGGGCGTGACACCGCGCGCGTTGCGCGCTCGGGCCGACAGGTTGGCACGGGTGAGCAGAGCCCGGTAGGCGTCCTCGCCGAGCCAACGGGCCAGCTGGTCGACCTCGCGGACCCCCGCCAAGACCTCCAGGACGCCGATCGTGAGGTTCGCGAGCAGCGGCACAGGGTCGGGCAGATCGGTCGTGGGCGTGCGCTGCGGCGCGAAGTACTCGGCGACTTCGAGCGCCGAGGATGAACGCGCTCCGCGGCGTGCGGAACCGGTGATCGGTGGGACCATGGCGACCTCCTTCGGCCGGGTTCGCGTCGATCGGGTCCACCCCGGTGTCGACGGAACCGAGTAGAACACGCGGGCGCACGCCGTGGGATGAGAATCCCCTCACCTGTGGATAGATGCCACGCACGCTCCGCCGTGCGACGTAGCCTCGCGGGGTGCGCTGGGATCGCTTCTTCGAAGACCTGGAAGATCAGCTCGACTCCGAATGGGAGGCCGAGCGTGCCGCGCTGGACACCGAGGCCGAGCGCCTGCGGCTCTCGCGCGTCGCGCTGCGCGAGCGCCTCGTCGCGCTGTCTCGTCAGCGGCGCGACGTCGTCGTGCACCTCGTCGACGGGTCGACGCTCACCGCACAGGTCGCGCGCGTGGGCGCGGACTGGTTCGCGATCGTCTCCGCTCCGGCAGCGGGTGCGCTCATCTCCCAGCCGGTGATCGTTCCGGTGAGCGCGCTCACCGGAATCGGCGCGCCGATGGATGCCGTGCTCGCGAGCGTGCGCGATGCGGACGCCGGCCCCCCGCTCGGTCAGCGCATGGGGCTCGGGTTCGTCCTGCGCGACCTCGTCCGTCGCCGCGTCGCCGTCACGGTGCAGCTCGTCGGGGGGAGGGAGCTCCCGGGCACGATCGATCGCGCCGGTGCCGATCATCTCGATCTTGCGGTGCACGACCGCGGCACGCCGCGACGTGCGGAGAACGTCACGGGCTATCGCGTGGTCCCGTTCACCGCGATCGTCCTCGTGCGCCTCGCCGAGGCATCCGACCTCGACTGAGTCAGTCGCGCCCGCGCACTTCGCCGCGCCCCCACAGCTCGGGGAAGCTCGCGGCGTTCGATTCCCGCCACAGGGCCATCCGCCGCGCTTCCTCGGCCTGGTCGTCGAGATAGCCCTCGACGCTCGCCGCCTCGATGCGCCAGCGGGCGGGTGACCCGACCTTCACGCCTCGCAGCCGCGCGTCGAGGACGAGGGCGATCACCTCGTCGACCGAGAGCTGCAGCATCTCAGCGACCTCCGCCGGAGTGTGGAGGCGGTCACCGGTGCCGCCTGGTCCGGGCATGCGGGATTCGGGCATGAGGCCATTATCGTCCGCCCGGGTCGCGCGGCCCGGCGCGGCGCGAGCCTGTGGATAACCCGGGCGCGCCGGGCGGCGGCGCGTCACGATGGGCTCATGAGCGACCACACCTCAGCGCGCCCCCGCCCCCGCGCACTCTGGGCTGACGTCCGGTTCCTCCTCGGCATCGTCCTCGTCATCGTCAGCGTCGTCGGGGTCTGGCTCGTCGTCGCGGCGGCACGGCAGACGGTGCCCGTCTTCGCCGCCGCACGCACGCTCGTGCCCGGCGACACCGTCGGATCCGACGACCTGCGCGTGGTCGACGTCGCACTCGGCGCCCTGGAAGACGCGTATGCGACGCCCGCGACGCTTCAGCCCGGCTCCGTCGCGACCCGCACGATCGCGGCGGGCGAACTCGTGCCTCAGGACGCCGTCGGGGCCGCCGAGGGCCTGCGTACGACGCGCGTCGTCGTGCACAGCGCGACCGAGATCCCCGCCGCCGTCACCGCCGGCTCGACGGTCGAGATCTGGGTGGCGCCGCAGCTCGAGCGTGGCACGTTCGATACGCCGCGCATCCTCGTGCCGACCGCGACCGTCGTCTCGGTGACGAGCGACCAGTCGATGATGGGATCGGCCGGACCCGCCGTCGAGGTCGTGATCGGACGCTCCGACGTCCCGGACACCCTCGCCGCGATCGCCGGCGGGTCGAGCCTGTCGATCGTGCCCACCGCGGCAGCAGGGCGATGAGTATCGACGCCCGGGCCGCCGGGCCCGCCGGGCACTCCGGGCCGACGGTCATCGTCGCGCTGGGCGGTTCTCACGGCCTTGAGCTCGCCGATCTGCTGCGGGATGCCGGGGCAGTGATCTCGGCGGTCGTCGACCGGTCGGCCCCCGCTGCCGCGGCCGTCGATGCGCTCGCGGGTCGCGAGGCAGCCGAAGTGCTCGGAGCCCTCGCCCGCGCCGACGTGCTCGTCATCGACGGCGGACGGGATGCGCTGACCGCCGATCTCGTCGCCGTCTGCGACCGGTTCGGCGTGCGCATCGCTGCCCTGTGCGACAGTCCCGCCGCCCGCCGCACCGCAGCCGTGTTCGGCGTGACGGCTTACGAAAACGACGTCGCGCCGCGCGACCTCCTCGCAGCGGTCGGTGCTCCCGCGCACGTCTCCGAGCGTCCGCGGGGGCGCATCATCACGGTCTGGGGTGCAGCGGGCGCACCCGGACGCACGCGCATGGCGATCGAGCTGGCCTGCGAGCTCGCGCGCGACGGGCGTCGCGTCGGACTCGTGGATGCCGATGCGCATGCGCCCTCGATCGCCATGACCACGGGACTCGCCGACGAGGGTCCCGGCTTCGCCGCAGCGTGCCGCCAGGCCGGCCGTGGGGCGCTCACGACGACGGAGCTGTCCCGCATCGCGAGTCCGCTGGGCGACATCGAGGTGCTCACCGGCATCAACCGCCCCGCCCGGTGGCCCGAGCTCTCGCACGAGCGCGTCAGCGCCGCCTTGGAGCAGGCACGGGACTGGGCGGACGACGTCATCGTCGACGTCGCGGCGTCCCTGGAGCGTGACGAGGAGATCGTCAGCGATCTGGATGGTCCGCGCCGGAACGCGGCGACGCTGGCCGCGCTCGAGGCAGCGGACCTCGTCGTCGCGGTCGTCGCTGCGGACCCGGTCGGCGTCTCGCGGTTCCTCCGCGCGCACGCCGACCTGCGCGCCGTCGTCGGGGCGCGGCCAGTTCGTATCGTTGTGAACAAGACGCGCACGGCGACCCTCGGCATGGACGCACGCGGTCAGGTGCGGCGCACGTTCGAGCGGTACGCGTCCGCGCGCGAGGTCTGGTTCGTGCCCTGGGATCCGAAGGCGGCGGATGCCGCGACCCTCGCCGCTCGGCCGGTCGCCGAGATCGCCGGTCGCTCCGCGCTCGCCGGAGCGGTCCGGCGGTTCGTCGGGGAGGCCATCGACCCGCCGGCAACTTCACGTCCTGCGGCGCAGCCGGGCCGTGCGCGATCCCGCGAGCGCGCACGCGGCGCAGTGCGCGGCGATGCGCGCACCGCCTGAGTGCGGGCCAATAGGCTGGGGGCGTGTCGACGCTCAGCGATCTCGTGTACGCCCAGGGCCGCTCCTCGGAGGCCGACGTGGAGTGGCTCCACCGCCTCGCCGGCGACGGGCAGCTCCTCGCGGACCTCGCTTTCGCGGACATCGTCATCTGGGTGCCGACGGCCGACGACGCGTTCATCGCGGTCGCGCACACGCGGCCCTCGGGGGCGGCGACGCTGTTCTACCGCGACATCGTGGGGGATCTCGTCCGGCCGCAGTGGCACACCCAGGTGCGCGATGCCTTCACGCGCGTCGAGATCGTCGATTCGGCGTCGCCGGACTGGTTCGAAGAGACCCCGACGCGCGTGCGTGCCGTGCCGATCGTGCGCGCGCGAGGGAATGCGGACACGCCGCCCACGGTGCTCGGCGTCCTGACCCGGCACACGAACCTCGGCGAGGCCCGCACACCGTCGCGGCAGCAGATCACCTTCAATGATTGCGCGGACGACCTGTTCGGCATGGTCGCCGCCGCCGACTTCCCCGACCTCGCCGCGCCGACGTCTCCGCGCCGTGGAGCGCCCCGGGCCTCCGACGGTCTCATCCGCATCGACGTCGACGGCATCACGACGTTCGCAAGCCCGAATGCCCTCTCCGCCTTCAACCGGCTGGGATTCGACGACGAGCTCGAGGGCGAGTCGCTGCTCGAGGTGGCATCCGGCATCCTCCCCAAGGGACGCGACTTCGACGAATCGCTGCCGATCGTCATGGCCGGCCGTGCGCCGTGGCGGGCCGACATCGAGGCGCGCGGAGTGACGGTGTCGCTGCGTACGATTCCTCTGAAGGACCGAGGCCACCGCATCGGCGCGATCGTGCTGTGCCGCGACGTGACGGAGATCCGGCATCAGGAGCAGGAACTCATCACGAAGGATGCGACGATCCGTGAGATCCACCATCGCGTCAAGAACAACCTGCAGACCGTGGCGTCGCTTCTGCGCATCCAGGCGCGCCGCACGCACTCGGATGAAGCGCGGGATGCCTTGACTCACGCCATGCGGCGCGTGTCGGCGATCGCGGTGGTGCACGACACACTGTCCGAAGGACTCGCGCAGAACGTCGACTTCGACGACGTGTTCGACCGTGTGCTGAAGCTCGTCGCGGAGGTCGCGGCATCGCCCAACACGCGTGCCCGCACGGTCAAGACGGGGCGGTTCGGGACGCTTCCGAGCGAGTACGCGACGCCCCTCGCGCTCGCGCTCACCGAGCTCGTGACGAACGCGGTCGAGCACGGGCTCGCGGATCGTGAAGGCGAAGTCGAGATCATCGCCGAGCGCACACCGGAGTCCCTGGGGGTCAAGGTGCGCGACACCGGCGTGGGGCTGCCGGAGGGGCAGGTCGGGCGCGGCCTCGGCACGCAGATCGTGCGCACTCTCATCCAGGGAGAGCTCAGCGGCACGATCGATTGGCACACGCTCGTCGGATCAGGCACCGAGGTGACCATCGAGATCCCGATGCGCTACCTCGAGCGCAACTGAGGGATCATCCGGGACTCGACGCCGCGACGCCGCGGCGACCCGACCCGCGTCAGGAGGCGCGGCGGGCTCGCGCGGCGCGGCGCTTGAGGGCGCGGCGCTCGTCCTCGGAGAGACCGCCCCACACGCCCGAGTCCTGACCGGTCTCGAGGGCGTACTGCAGGCAGATCTCGGTCACCGTGCAGCGTGCGCAGACGGCCTTGGCCTTCTCGATCTGTTCGACGGCGGGCCCGGTGTTCCCCACGGGGAAGAACAGCTCGGGGTCGACGGTGAGGCAGGCGGACTTATCGCGCCAATCCATAGTGGGGTGCTCCTTGATGCGGGAAAGTGACGTGCGGGTGAGGGCCAGACTTCGGGTGTCCGATACCCTAGTGGGTGTGCGAGCGGATTCGCTCGCCCCACGTCGCTGTGGGAGCACACTGCGTGTTCTATCGTCCCATGCACATTCGGATGAATCAAGGGTGAACTCCGGTTTCCCGGCCGAGGTTTCTGTGGATCGCCTGAGCTGTGGGCGCAGTGGATGCCGCTTCCGCACGATCCGAACGCGCACTCGAGGAGTCTCAGCCGATGTCCACCAGCGTTCCCGATCGCCTGTCTGCCGTCCTTCTGGGGCTCGAGGCGCTGGCCCTGCTCGTCGTGGCGGGGTGGGAGATCGTCGCCCTCGTCGGAGGTGACACGGCTGACGTCACGAGTTCGATCGCCCTCGTCGTCCTCACCGCCGTCGGAGCGGCCGCCGTCGCCGCGTTCGGCGTCGCGACCGCGCGGGGGCGCTCCTGGGGGCGCTCCGGCGGTATCGTCACCCAGCTCCTCATGCTGGCCGTTGCGCTCGGCGCGGTGACGGGACCGGCTCCCGCCTACGGATTCGCCCTCGCCGTGGCACTGCCCGCCGTCGTCGGTCTCGTCCTGCTCTTCACCGCCGTGCGCCGTGCGGGCGGCGGGTCGCGAGGAGGCGAGCGCTGAGCACCGAGCGCGCTCAGCCGACGCCGAGGAGCTTCCGCACGCGCGCGACGTGACCCGTGGCCTTGACCCCCGTGAGCGCGTGGATGACGGTGCCTTCGGCATCCAGCACGAACGTCGAGCGGATGACGCCCTCGACCTTCTTGCCGTAGTTCATCTTCTCGCCCCACGCACCGTAGGCGGCGTGGACGGCGTGGTCCGGATCGCTCAGCAGGGGATAGGTGAGCCCGTCGCGCTCGCGGAACGCGCGCAGCTTCGCCGGCTCGTCGCGCGAGATCCCGACGACCGCGTACCCCGCGGCCTGCAGGGGCGCGAGGGAATCGCGGAAGTCGCAGGCCTCGGTCGTGCACCCCGGGGTCATCGCCGCGGGGTAGAAGAAGAGGATGACGTTCCGGCCGCGCAGATCGTGCAGCGAGACGTCGTCACCGTCCTGATCGACGAGAGTGAAATCGGGGGCGGGAGTTCCGGGCTGCAGCGTCGTCATGGCATCCAGCCTACGGACATGCCGAGCGCGTGAGCGAACGCCGTCAGCCCGAGAACGTCTCGAGTAGGCGCTGGAGGGAGTCCAGTCGCGCGGCTCCGCGCTCACCGAGCCGGCCCTCCGCGACGGCCTCGATGATCGCGCAGTCGGGCGCGCTCGGCAAATGCGTGCAACCGCGCGGGCATTCCTCGGCGACGACGGCGAGATCGCTGAATGCGCGGAGGATGTTCGCGGGGTCGACGTGGCCGAGCCCGAATGAGCGGACGCCGGGCGTGTCGATGACCCACCCGCGGCCGGCCTCGGAGACGTAGCGCAGCGAGACTGTCGAGCTCGAGGTGTGCCGGCCTCGCCCCGTGACCTCGTTGACATGGCCGGTCGCGCGCGCAGCGCTCGGCACGAGCGCGTTGACGAGCGTCGACTTGCCGACGCCGGAGTGACCGACGAAGACCGTGGAGTGACCGACGAGGTGCCGGCCGATCTCCGCGGTCGGCATGGCGCCATGACCGCTCGTGAACACCTCGAGATCGTCGACCCCCTCGAAATGCGCGAGAAACGACGTCGGGTCGGCGAGATCGGTTTTCGTCACGACGAGGAGGGGATGGATGCCGGCGTCCAGCGCCGCGATCAGATACCGGTCGACGAGACGGGGGCGCGGCTCGGGGTCGGCCGCCGCGACGACGATGAGCATCTGGTCGGCGTTCGCCACGATGATGCGCTCCACCTGGTCGGTGTCGTCGGCGCTCCGGCGCAACAGCGAGGTGCGCTCCTCGATGCCGACGATGCGAGCGAGCGTCCCGTCATCGCCCGAGACATCGCCGACGACACGTGCGCGGTCGCCGGTGACGATCGGCTGCTTGCGCAGCTCGCGCGCGCGCGACGCGAGAGCCGTGTGCTCGTCGCTCTCGTCCTCGTCGATCAGCACTGTGTAGCGGCCTCGGTCGACGCCCAGCACGCGAGCGATATGCGCGTCGGCGTGGGCGGGGCGGCGCTTGGTGCGTGGGCGGTTCGCCTTGGGGTTCGGCCGCACCCGCACGTCGGCTTCGTCGAACTCGGGCTCGTCGTCGTCGTCGAGGCCGTCCAGCCAGCTCACGTCGTGCCCAGACCGCGTCGTCCCGCGCCGCATCGCCGCGTCATGCCGCGGTGGATCCGTGCTCGTCGAGCAACTGCGCCCACAGCTGGGGGAACTCGGGCATGGTCTTTGCCGTGGTGCCGATGTCGTCGACCTCGACCCCCGGCACGCGCAGCCCGATGAGGGCGCCGGCCGTCGCGATGCGGTGATCGTGGTGGGCGCGCCACAGGCCGCCGTGGAGCGGTGCGGGAGTGACGCGGATGCCGTCGGGGAGCTCTTCCGCCTCGCCGCCGAGCCCGCGAAGGTTCGCGATGAGAGCCTGGATGCGGTCGGTCTCGTGACCACGAATGTGGCCGATACCGTGCAGGGTCGTGGGAGCGTCTGCGAAGGCCGCGAGCGCGAACAGGGTCGGGGTGAGCTCGCTGGCAGCCGTCAGGTCGAGGTCGACGCCCGCGATTCGTCCTGTTCCGGTCACGGTGAGCGCGCCGCCCCGGCGGCCGGTGCGGGCGCCCAGGAGCGAGAGGATCTCGGGGAGCAGCGCTCCCGGCTGCGTCGAGGTGGCGGGCCAGCCGGGGACCGTGACCGACCCGCTCGTCAGAAGCGCTGCCGCGAGGAACGGTGCGGCGTTGGAGAGATCGGGTTCGATCGCGGCATCCCTCCCGCGGGGCACGCCGGCAGGGACGACCCACTCGTTCGGGGTCGGGTGCTCGACCTGGATGCCGCGGCGGGCGAGGGTCTCGACGGTCATGTCGATGTGCGGAACGGACGGCAGCCGTTCCCCGGAGTGGATGAGGTGCAGTCCCACGTCGAAGCGGGGCGCCGCCAGCAGCAGGCCCGAGACGAACTGGCTCGAACTGCTCGCGTCGATCGTCACCTCGCCGCCGCGGACGTGGCCGCGACCGCGGACGGTGAACGGCAGCGCCCAATTGCCCCCGTCGTCGATGTCGGCACCGATCGTGCGGAGTGCCTTGATCATCTCTCCCATGGGGCGGTGCAGGGCGCTCGCATGGGCCGTGATCGTGACATCGCCCTCCGCGAGCCCCGCGAGCGGCGCGATGAAGCGCATGACGGTGCCAGCCTGACCGCAATCGATCGTGACGCCGCCGTGGAAGCTCGCCGGCGGCGTGATGCGCAGGTCGGTGCCGAATCGTCCGCTGCCGGGGATCTCCTCGATCTCGGCGCCGAGAGTGCGAAGCGCCTCGATCATCCGGGCGGAGTCGTCGGAGTGCAGGGGCGCGGTCAGCGTCGAGGGCGAATCTGCGAGAGCGGCGAGCACGAGCTTGCGGTTCGTCAGGGACTTCGAGCCCGGCACCTCGACGGTGGCAAGAAGGGGGCTTTCGCCGAGCGGTGCCGCCCACGGCGACGAGCCGGCTCCCGAAGGGGCCGACGGTGAGTGGGAATACCCGGTCGCTGTCATCGGGTTCTACCCTAACGAACCCCTCCGACACCCCCGACATTCAAGGACACCCATTGACATCGACGCTCTCGCCGGTTCTTGACGAACTGCCGGACGTAGACTGGGCCGCGATGGAAGAGCAGGCGGCCATGACGCCGCGGACCCAGAGCACGCCGCCGACGACGGACGAGGTGGACGGAGCAGACCCGCGCTCGCAGTTCGAGGAGCAGGCGCTGCCGTTCATGGACCAGCTGTACGCGGCGGCCATGCGCATGACGCGCAATCCCGCGGATGCCGCCGACCTCGTGCAGGAGACCTTCG
Organism: Microbacterium sp. MMO-20; assembly: GCF_037147735.1. Lineage (NCBI taxonomy): Bacteria > Bacillati > Actinomycetota > Actinomycetes > Micrococcales > Microbacteriaceae > Microbacterium > Microbacterium sp. MMO-20. Next base: position 263,716 of record NZ_JBBCUU010000002.1, read on the forward strand.
TCAAGGCGTTCGCGTCCTGGGCGTCGTTCACACAGGGCACGAACCTCAAGGCGTGGCTCTACCGCATCCTGACGAACACGTACATCAACACGTATCGCAAGAAGCAGCGCGAGCCCTACCAGGGCACGATCGACGAGCTGGAGGACTGGCAGCTCGGCGGTGCCGAATCGACCACCGCGACGAGCGCCCGCTCGGCCGAAGCCGAGGCGATCGACCACATGCCGGCATCCGTCGTCAAGGACGCGCTGCAGTCGATTCCCGAGGACTTCCGCCTGGCGGTGTACCTCGCCGACGTCGAAGGCTTCGCGTATCAGGAGATCGCGGACATCATGAAAACCCCCATCGGCACGGTCATGAGCCGCCTGCATCGTGGCAGGCGCTTGCTGCGCGACCTTCTGGCCGAGTATGCGCGGGAGCGCGGCATCGATGTGCCCGCCGCCGCGACGGAATCGAGGAGCAGGAAATGAGCGACTGCGGCTGCGACAAGGCGCGCAAGGATCTGGAGGAGTACCTCCGCAACGAGGTCTGCAAGACGCAGCACTCCGACATCACCGAGCATCTGGCGAACTGCCCCGAGTGCCGTGATGAGGCGCTCGTCGCGACGACGCTGACATCGGTGATCGCTCGCGCCTGCAGGGAGACGGCGCCCGAGCAGCTGCGCGACCAGGTGCTCGCGCGCCTGCGCGCCGAGCAGGCCACGCACCACTGAGTCCGCGTCCGCGCGGCTGTGCACCTCAGGACGCGCGGCTGAAGACCCGCAGCGCGCGCGGCACGACATCGATGCGCAGAGGCAAGGAGCCGAGCGGGTCGCCGTCCGCGTACGCCGTGACCGACGGCGACGCCAGCCGCACGGCGCGCACCCGGAAGGTGGACACCTGCGCGACGGAGGTGTGCGTGCCCCGGTACACGCGGGGGAGCAGCCGCAACAGCTTCAGCCTTCCCGCTGGGCGCACGAGCGTCACGTCGAGGAGTCCGTCCTCGAGGTCGGCGTCGGGGCAGATCGGGATGCCGCCGCCGTAGCTGCGCCCGTTGCCGACCGTGGCCATCACGAGGTCGCCCTCCACGCGCTCCGTCGCCCCATCCGCGTGCTCGAGCTCGAGGTCGAAGGGAATGCCGCGCAGCGTCAGGAACTCGACGAGGATCGCGATGTTGTAGCGCATGTGCCCGCGCGGCCAGCGCATGCGGTTCGCGCGGTCGTTGACCCTCGAGTCGAACCCGCTCGCGAGCACCGTGCCGTACAACATCGACGAGCCATCCGCGCGCGTCGCGCGGGCGAGGTCGATCGTGCGGGTCGAGCCCGCGATCACGGCGTCCGCCGCCGCGTCGGCGTCGAGGTCGTGCAGCCCGAGCGCGTTCGCGAGGTCATTGCCCGTGCCCGAGGGCACGATGCCGAGCGGGACGTCGCCGCCGGCGAGGATCTGTATCGCGAGCGCGGCGGTGCCGTCACCGCCCGCGACGACGACGGCGTCGACGCCGAGGTCGAGTGCGGCGCGCAGCAGGTCGGACGACTCGGCAGCGCTGCCGCCGGAGATCACGCTCACGCGGTGACCCGCGGCGCGCAGCCGTTCGGCGACGCGCATCGCCGCGCCGGTGCGTGCGCCGGCGCGGGCGGCGGGATTCGTCAGGAGTGCGACATCCATGGCGTCCTCCTCGGTCTGCGGGGGCTCTCGGTCACGTCCGGTCGGGCACGAGCACTCCCGGGTTCATGATGCCCTGCGGATCGAGGGTCCGCTTCACGCCACGCAGCAGCTCGATCCCGAGCGCACCGATCTCGGCGGCGAGGCCCTCGAGGTGGTCGCGCCCGACGGCATGGTGGTGGGTCGCGGTGCCGCCCGCGGCGACGATCGCGCGGGATGCCGCGGCCTTGGCATCCGCCCACTGCGCGAGCGGATCGTCCGTCAGCGCCGCGATCACGGTGAAGTAGAGCGAAGCGCCCGCGGGATACACGTGCGAGATGTGGCACATGACGATCGGCGCGGTGCCGCGCGCGCGCAGACTCGCCTCGATCGCTCGGGTCACGGCGTCTTTCAGCCGCGGCAGGGATGACCAGACGGTCGCGGTCTCGAGAGTCTCGGCGAGCACGCCGATGTCGAGGAGGGCGTCGCGGAGGACGGGTGCGGAGAACCGGCCGCGCTCCCACGAGCGCGCCGGATCCTCGCCGCGGGTCTTCGCGCCGTGACGCACGAAGATCGCCTCGGTCTCGCTCTTCGTGCGTTCGGCGTCGTCGTGAGTGGGTGCCTCGAAGGTGGCGACCGCGAGCGCCCCCGTCATGCGCAGCAGATGACCGCCCATGACGGCGTTCACCCGCGTCTCGGACTCGTCGCTCAGTCGCAGCACGGTCGGACGGATGCCCGCCTGCGTCAGCTCGCGGAAAGCCTGCGCGCCCGCAGCGAAGTCCGGGAACGTCCACGCGCCGTACGCCGTATGCGCGGCACGCGGTCGTACGCGCACCGTCACCTCGGTGATGACGCCGAACGCGCCCTCCGACCCGAGGATCAGTTGACGGAGGTCCGGACCGGCGGCGCTCGCCGGCGCGATGCCGAGGGTGAGGGTGCCCGCGGGCGTCGCGACCCGCAGCGCGTGCACGAGCTCGTCGAAGCGGCCGTAGCCGCGCGAGGCCTGGCCGCTCGAACGGGTGGCGGCGAAGCCGCCGAGGGAGGCGTGCTCGAAGCTCTGCGGGAAGTGTCCCAGCGTCAACCCGTGCCGAGCGAGCATCTCCTCTGCCTCGGGGCCGCTCGTGCCCGCACCGAACGTCGCGAGGAGCGAGAGCTCGTCGAGCGCCAGCAGTGCGGACGTGCGGGAGAGGTCGAGGCTGATGACGGCGCGCAGACCCCCGGCATCCGGTTCGAGTCCGCCGACGACGCTCGTGCCTCCGCCGAACGGGACGACCGCGATGCCGCGCGCGCCGCACACCGCGAGCATGGCGGCGACCTCGTCGTGGTTCTCGGGGCGGACGACCGCGTCGGGCGCCGTCGCGCGATCGTCGCGGCGACGGTGCAGCAGGTCGGGAGTGCTCTTGCCGCCGAGGTGGCGGAGGCGAGTGGCATCCGACGTGTCGACGGCGTCGTCCTGCCTCAGCACGGCGGACAGGGCGGCGAGGTCGGCGTCGTCGAGGCGCGGGGCCGACAGGGTGACGGATGCCGGGTCGCGGCGCGGGACGGGGTGCGGCGTGCCCTTCAGCAGCGTCTTCGCGATCGTCCTGGCGCCGCGCGGGAGGTGCGCCTCGCGCCTGCCGTCGCCCCACAGATCCCAGATCATGCTCGTCATGGCGACAGTATGACACCTTGTGTACTTTTGTCACATGAAGATCGTGGAGTCCGACACCGCGCGGGTCATCCTCGATGCGGCGCTGGCCGAGACGCTCGAGCACGGCATCCGCCGCACGAGCATCTCGGACATCGCGCGGCGCAGCGGAGTGTCGCGTCAGACGATCTACCGGTACTGGCCCGATGCGCAGGCCCTGTTCGCGACTCTCGTGACCCGGGAAATGGTCGCACAGATTCCCGCCCACTCGAGCGCGGCCGACCTCGATGGGCTCGTCGCGATGCTGGTCGACGCCGCCGATCGGGTACGTGCGCTGCCGATCGTCGATCGCCTGCGCGATACCGATCCGGAGCTGTTCGCCCGCTACATCCTCGAGCGGCTCGGCACCAGCCAGCGGCTCGTGCACGCCGCGCTCGCCGCGCACGTTCGGTCGGGGCAGGAGGCGGGGTTCGTCCGCCCCGGGTCGGTCGACGCGCGCGCCGCGATGCTTCTGCTCGTGCTGCAGGCGTCCGTTCAATCCGCGCCGCTCGTCGAGGAGTGGCTGGATGCCGACAGCTGGCGCACCGAGCTCGCTGCCGCCGTGCGGGGCCTGCTGGAGATGCGCGGATGACGCGCGTGCGCGGGCGGACGCCAGGCTCGACCGTGCTGGATGCCGCGCGGCGCAGGCGAGAGCTCGATGACGTCGCGAACGGCGCCGAGATCGATGTGCTCGTCGTCGGCGGCGGCATCACCGGTGCCGGCGTGGCACTGGATGCCGCGTCTCGCGGCCTGCGCACCGTCCTCGTCGAACGCGGTGACCTCGCGTCGGGCACGAGCGGCTGGTCCTCGAAACTCGTGCACGGCGGGCTGCGCTACCTCGCCTCGGGTCAGATCGGGATCGCGCACGAGAGCGCCGCGGAACGGCACCTCCTGATGACCCGCATCGCTCCGCACCTGACGAGGCCCCTCCCCCAGGTGCTGCCGCTGCACGGACCCGATGCGCGCTCGCGCGGCGCCCTCGTCGGCGCGGGCTTCGCCCTCGGCGATGCCCTGCGCCGCGGTGTGGGCACGCCCACAGCGCTGCTGCCGGCCCCCTCGCCGCTGAGCGCGACCGCAGTCCGGGCCCTTGCTCCCGCCGTCCGCGTGGAGGACCTCCGACACGGCGGCGGCATCGCCGGCATCCGCGGATGGGACGGGCAACTCGTCGACGACGCGCGCCTCGTCGTCGCGGTGGCGCGCACGGCCGCGGGCTTCGGCGCGCGGATCCTCACGCGGGTCGCCGCGGAGCATCTGCGCGGGGACGGCGCCGACCTGCGCGACGTCGTCACCGCCGCGACCTTCACGGTGCGTGCCCGTGCGGTCGTGAATGCGACGGGCGTGTGGGCGGGGTCGCTGACCGCGGCAGTGGCGCTCGAACCCAGTCGGGGGACCCACCTCGTCGTCGACACCGCTCGGCTCGGCGGAGCGGACGTGTCGATCACGGCGCTCGTGCCCGGGACGCGCAGTCGATTCGTCTTCAGCGTGCCGGCGCTCCACGGCCGCAGTTACATCGGCTTGACGGATGTCGCTGCGGAGGAGATCACCGATCATCCCCGCGCCGACGACACCGAGATCGACTTCCTGCTCGATACCTTCAACACGGTGCTGGCGGAGCCCCTCACGCGCGCGGACGTGCGCGGAACCTTCTCGGGGCTCCGCCCCCTCCTGCGGTCCGCGCGCGGAGGCGACGGTGAGACCGCCGATCTCTCGCGTCGACACGCAATCATCGAGGACGACGAGGGTGTCGTGAACGTCGTCGGGGGAAAGCTCACGACCTATCGGCGCATGGCGCAGGACGGCGTGGATGCCGCAGTCCGCCGGCGCGCGCTGCCGACGGCACGGCCCTCGATCACGGCCGACCTGCCGCTCGTCGGCGCCTGGCCGCGTCAGCGCGCACGGGAGATCCCCGCCGCCGCTCGCCTCGTGCGGCGCTACGGCGCCGAGGCATCGTTCGTGGCCCGGCTCGGCGAGGCGCGGGGGGAAGTACGGGCGGAGGACGCCGCACCCGCGGCGCGCGGGGTGACTCCCGCAGAGCTCGAGTGGGGCGTACGTGTGGAGGGCGCTCTCAGCGTCGCCGACCTCCTGCAGCGGCGCACGCGCCTCGGCCTCGTGGCCGCCGACGCCGAGGCATCCCTCCCCGCTGCGCTCGCCGCGTTCGCGCGGTCCGGCGTCGAGCCCGCCGCCGACTGAGTCGCGCCGCCGACGGTGTCGCAGGATCGCGACACCGTCGAGACGCGGCTGCGACAACCGTTTCGTAACGTTGTGTGCATGAACACGTTCCGTCGCCCTCTCGTCCTTCTCTTCGCGCTGGTCGTCGCCGGATCCGCTTTGGCCGGGTGCAGCGTCCGCGTCGCCGACGGTGACGGCGCCACGCCGAGCACGTCGCCCACCTCGGCGACGTCCTCCGCGCCGTCGCCGACCGGCAGCGCGAACGTGCGCGGGTTCGTCGACGACGAGCGGATGGCGAAGCTGCAGCGCAGTCGCTGGACCGACGCGGTCACGCAGCATGTCGTTTGCACCGACGGACAGCACTTGGTCGACAGCAACGCCGATGCGGTCGTCGTCGAGGTGACGGGCGACTGCCGCGAGTTGACCATCGTGGCGTCGGGCGCGATCGTTCTGCTGCCGGCGCTGGACGAGCTCACGATCGAAGGAGACGGAAACATCGTCATCGTCGCCGCCGCGCGCGAGATCGAACTCGCCGCCGAGGCCGACGCGAACCTCGTCGGATGGGAGACCGGCACCGCCGTCGTGAAGGACTCCGGGACCCTCAACGGCACGACGCCGATCTCCTGATCGATACGATCCGTTCATGACCGCTGCGACGCCGCGCCTGCTCCTGGTCGACGACGAGAGCTCCATCACTGACGGGCTCGCACCGTTCCTCGCCCGGAGCGGCTTTGAGGTCCGCGTCGCCCCCGACGGCCAGCAGGCCTGGGATCTCATCGCGCGCTGGCAGCCCGATATCGTCGTGAGCGATGTGATGATGCCGGTGATGGACGGCCGCGAACTCGTGCGCAGGCTCCGCGCATCGGGCGACGGCACCCCCACGATCCTGCTCACCCGCGTCGGCGAGTCCGGTGAGCGTTCGGCTGCCCTCGAGGAGGGGGCGGACGACTATCTGAACAAGCCGTTCGACCCGCAGGAGCTCGTCAGAGCGTGAGCGCCTTCCCGAGGATCGCCGCCTGCTCGCGGGCGTGCACCTTGGGAGAACCCGTCGCGGTCGACGCCGCAGCCGCACGCGACACGCGGCGGATCGTCCGCCCGTGCAGGTGCTTGACGACTTCGAGCGCGATGAACGGCCACGCGCCCTGGTTCTCCGGCTCGTCCTGAACCCACACCAGCTCCGCGTTCGGGTAGCTGTCGATCACGCGGTTGAGCTCGTCGATCGGCGCCGGGTAGAGCTGCTCGACACGCACGAGGGCGATCTCGGGGTTCGGATTCTTCTCGAGCTCGGCGACGAGGTCCCAGTGGATCTTGCCCGAGTGGAGCAGTACGCGCTTCACGACGCTCTTGTCGATCGCGCGCGCGTCGTCGAGCACCGGCTCGAAGCGACCCGTCGTGAAGTCCTCGACGGGGCTCGTCGCGCCGCGCAGGCGCAGCATCGCCTTCGGCGTGAACACGACGAGCGGCCGACGCGGGCGGGCGTAGGCCTGGCGCCGCAGGAGGTGGAAGTAGGATGCCGGCGTCGACGGCCGCGCGACCGTCATGTTCTCCTGTGCGCACAGCTGCAGGTAGCGCTCGATACGCGCGGAGGAGTGGTCCGGCCCCTGGCCCTCGTAGCCGTGCGGCAGCAGCAGAACGACCGACGACTGCTGGCCCCACTTCTGATCCGCCGCCGAGATGTACTCGTCGATGACGGACTGCGCGCCGTTCGCGAAGTCGCCGAACTGCGCCTCCCACAGGGTGAGGGTGTCGGGCCGCTCGACGGAGTAACCGTACTCGAAGGCCATCGCCGCGTACTCGCTGAGAAGCGAGTCGTACACGTAGAAGCGACCCTGATTGTCGCCGAGGTTCGCGAGGGGCAGCCATTCCTGGCCGTTGGCGCGGTCGTGGAACACGGCGTGGCGCTGCACGAACGTGCCGCGGCGCGCGTCCTGACCGGCGAGGCGCACATTCGTGCCCTCCATGAGGAGCGAGCCGAACGCGAGCAGCTCGCCGAACGCCCAGTCGACGCTGCCGTTGCGACTCATGTCGAGGCGCTTGTCGAGCAGCTGCTGGAGCTTCTGATGCACCGTGAAGCCCTCGGGCTTGTTCACGAAGGCGTCGCCCACCTGATTCACGACCGCGACGGCCACGCCGGTGGTCTCCGGCTCGCCGACCGCCTGGTCGATCTCGGCGGAGGCGGGGGAGACGATGCCGGTCGCGCCGGTCTCCGCGGCGTGCGTCTCGGCGAACGCGATCTCGAGGCGGTTCTGGAAGTCCGCCTTCGCGTTCTCGTACTCCTCCTCGGTGATGTCGCCGCGGCCGACGAGCGCCTCGGTGTAGAGGCGCCGCACGGAGCGCTTCGCCTCGATGAGGTTCGTCATGAGGGGCTGCGTCATCGACGGGTCGTCGCCTTCATTGTGACCGCGACGGCGATAGCAGACGAGATCGATCACGACGTCGCGCTTCCACTCCTGGCGGTAGGCGACGGCGAGTTCTGCGACCCGGACGACGGCTTCCGGGTCGTCGCCGTTGACGTGCAGGATCGGAGCCTGGATGGTCTTCGCCACGTCGGTCGCGTAGACCGAGGTGCGCCCGTCCTGCGGGAGCGTCGTGAAGCCCACCTGGTTGTTCACGACGACGTGAACGGTGCCGCCCGTGCGGTAGCCGCGCAGCTGCGACATCTGCAGGGTCTCCACGACGACGCCCTGACCTGCGAAAGCCGCGTCGCCGTGGACGAGGATCGGCAGCCACGAGAACGACCCGATGGGCTTCCGGTCCTGCTTGGCGCGCACGATGCCCTCGAGCACGCCGTCGACGGTCTCGAGGTGCGACGGATTCGCTGCGAGGTAGACGGGCAGCTCCTCCCCGGCATCCGAGACGAAGGTCCCCTCCGTGCCGAGGTGGTACTTGACGTCGCCCGAGCCCGACTTCGAGCCGATCGCGACGGATCCCTCGAACTCGCGGAAGATCTGGCTGTAGGTCTTTCCGGCGATGTTCGTGAGGACGTTGAGCCGACCGCGGTGGGCCATGCCGATCGCCGCACCGTCGAGCGAGGAGCTCGCCGCGCCCTGCAGGATCTCATCGAGGAGCGGGATGAGGGACTCGCCGCCTTCCAGCGAGAAGCGCTTCTGGCCGACGTACTTGGTCTGCAGGAACGTCTCGAACGCCTCGGCCTGGTTGAGCTTGTCGAGCACGCGGAGCTGCTCGTCGTGGCTCGGCTTCTGGTACTTGACCTCGACGTTCTCCTGGAACCACTTGCGCTGGGCCGGGTCCTGGATGTGCATGTACTCGACGCCGATCGTCCGGCAGTAGGAGTCGCGGAGGACACCGAGGATGTCGCGCAGCTTCATCGTGCGCTTGCCGCCGAAGCCGCCTGTCACGAATTCGCGATCGAGGTCCCAGAAGGTGAGACCGTGGCTTTCGATCTCGAGGTCGGGGTGCGTGCGCTGCACGTACTCGAGGGGGTCGATGTCGGCCATGAGGTGGCCGCGCACGCGATAGGAGTTGATGAGCTCCTGCACGCGCGCCTGCTTGTCGACGCGCTCGGCGAGGTCGACGTTGATGTCGTTCGACCAGTGGATCGGCGCGTACGGGATGCGCAGCGCTGCGAAGATGCCCTCGTAGAAACCGCGCTGGCCGATGAGCAGCTCGTGCACGATCTTGAGGAACTCGCCGGAACCGGCACCCTGAATGACGCGGTGGTCGTACGTGGAGGTGAGCGTGATGGTCTTGCCGATGCCGAGTTCGACGAGCGTCTTCTCGCTCGAGCCCTGGAACTCGGCGGGGTACTCGAGGGCTCCAGCGCCGACGATGCAGCCCTGGCCCTTCATGAGCCGCGGCACCGAGTGCACGGTGCCGATGCCGCCCGGGTTCGTGAGCGACACGGTGGTGCCCTGGAAGTCGGCGGCGGTCAGCTTGTTGCCGCGGGCGCGCTTGACGAGGTCCTCGTACGAAGCGAGGTACTCGTTGAACGTCAGCGACTCGGCCTGCTTGATCGAGGGGACCATGAGAGCGCGCGTGCCGTCGGGCTTCGGAAGGTCGATCGCGATGCCGAGGTTGATGTGCGCGGGAGCGACGACCGACGGCTTGCCGTCGACCTCGGCGTAGGAGACGTTCTGGCTGGGGAAGGCCTTGAGCGCCTGGATCAGCGCCCATCCGATGAGGTGCGTGAAGCTGACCTTGCCGCCACGGGTGCGCGACATGTGGTTGTTGATCACGATCCGGTTGTCGATCATGAGCTTCGCGGGCACCGTGCGCACACTCGTCGCGGTGGGCACCGAGAGCGATTCGTCCATGTTCGCCGCGAGAGTCTTCGGCATTCCGCGCAGCGGCGTGACGACGTCCTCACGCGCCTCGGGCAGGGTGCCGGGCTGAGTCTTGGGAGCCTCGGCGGGCACCGGCTGGGGAGCCGCCGGGCGCGTCGTCGTGCGGGCGACGGGCTGGGCGCCGACGACCGGGACGGGTGCCGTCACGGGCCGGGGCTCCGCCGACGCCGCCGGCGACGCTGCGGGGCGGGAGGTCGTAGGTGCCGCCGGCGCTGCGGGGGCGGATGCCGCGGGCGCGGCGGTCGCGGCATCCTGCTGCGTCTTCTCGTAGGCCTCGAGCACAGGCCACCACGACTCGTCGACGGATGCGCGATCCTTGACGAACTGGTCGTACATCTCGGCGACGAGCCATTCATTGGCTCCGAAATCGCCGTCGTTCGAAGTTCCCACGCCGGTCGCCTGACTGGACACGGTTAGCGCCTGCTTTCGTCGATGAAGATCAGTTGGTGCCGACCGCTGACGGGCCGCGTGCACACTTCTGTCAAGGGTATCCCATGCATATGAGTGGGTACCGTAGAGGCATGCACTTCTCCGGCGCCCAACCCACGGTCGATCTGACCTACTCCGACGTCTTCCTCGTGCCGCGCCGGTCGGCGATCACGAGCCGTCTCGACGTCGACCTCTCGCCGGGCGACGGCTCCACTGCGACGATTCCGCTCGTGGCATCCAACATGAACTCGGTGACCGGGCCGCGCCTCGCGGCCGCACTCGCACGTCGTGGCGGGCTCGGCGTGCTGCCGCAGGACATGCCGTTGCAGGACATCGATGCCGCGATCCGCTGGGTCAAAGAGCAGCCCGTGCCGTGGGACACGCCGCTTGTCCTCCCCGCGTCGGCGACGGTGGCCGAGGCCGCCGCGCTCGTCCCCGCCACGGAAGGCCACGGCATCGTCGTCGTGCAGGGTGCCGGTGAGCGCGTGCACGTCGACGACATCCTCGGTGTCGTGCCCGCCGCGCGCCTGGGCACTGCCCTCCCCGACGCGCAGCTCGGCGACCTCGCGCGCGGGCGGACGCCCTCGATCGACGCGGACGACGTCGAGAGCGCGCGGCACGCGTTCGACCTCATTGTCGCGGCGGAGGCCGAGACGGTGTGCGTCCTGCAGCACGGCTATCTCGTCGGCACCCTCTCTCAACGCACGGCGTTGCGTTCGACCCTCTACCGCCCGGCCGTCGATGCGAACGGGCGCCTGATCGTCGCCGCCGCCGTCGGCATCAACGGTGACGTCGCCGCGAAGGCCCGTGCCCTCGCGGCGGCCGGTGTCGACGTGCTCGTCGTCGACACCGCGCACGGCCACCAGGAGCGCATGCTGCGGGCGCTGCAGACGGTGGCGAGCCTCGGTCTCGACATCCCGATCGCCGCCGGCAACATCGTCACGGGCGAGGGGGCACGCGATCTCGTCGCGGCGGGCGCTTCCATCCTCAAGGTCGGCGTCGGGCCCGGCGCGATGTGCACGACGCGCATGATGACGGCCGTCGGACGCCCGCAGTTCTCCGCCGTCCTCGAGACGGCGCAGGCGGCCGCCGAACTCGGCGCGCATGTCTGGGCCGACGGCGGGGTGCGCTACCCCCGCGACGTCGCGCTCGCGCTCGCCGCCGGCGCGGCATCCGTCATGATCGGATCCTGGTTCGCAGGCACCATCGAAGCGCCCGGGCAGCTGCAGGTCGACGCCGATGGGCGTGTCTACAAGGAGTCGTGGGGCATGGCCTCGACGAAGGCCGTACACGGCCGGTTCGGCCGCCTCGATCCGTACGAGCGCGCGCGCAAGGAGCTGTTCGCCGAGGGCATCTCCTCGTCGAAGATCTACCTCGACCCGCTGCGGCCGTCCGTCGAGGACCTCGTCGACATGATCACGTCGGGGGTGCGGTCCTCGTTCACCTATGCCGGGGCCTCCACCGTCGCCGAGTTCCACGAGCGTGCGACCGTCGGCCTCCAGTCCGCCGCGGGCTATGAGGAGGGCAAGGCGCTCCCGGTCAGCTGGTAGCCCGCGCGGGGCAGCTTGCGCTACCGAAAGCTGCACCCGCTGCCCTTCTTTCGTGCGCGCGTGCCGAATTCGTGCGCGGCTCGTGTCAGCTGTGCGGCGGCCGCGGGCGTGTGGCGCGCAGGCCGTCGGCCGTGAGGATGTCGTACACGCGGCGCGGGTGGTCCAGATCCGCCGGCTCGAGACGAGAGAATCCGCGCACCTCGCGACGGATCTCGTTCTCGCGGTTCTTCTCGTCGATCGCGATTTCGGCCGCATCCCGATCCGGACCGAACTCCGGGCTGCGGTACTTTCCGCGGCCGTCGAGCTCGAGCCAGTGATCCTCCTCGGGAAAGTAGAGATCGCCGAACACGAGGCGCCCGCTGCGCAGGACCCGCCTCTCCTGCAGGCGGGGCAGCGGAAAGCCGAGGGCGATGACGAGAAGGCGCAGCTGCGTTTCGCGCACGTTGTCGGAGAGAGCGTCGGATGCCGCGAGCGCGCGCCTCGCGCGGGCATCGCCCCGGCGCGGACCGTTCGCATCCATGAGCGCGAGGATCTCGCTCCGGTCCGTCAAGGCGCCCGAGAGCCGGCGTGTGGAGATCGCGCGGTCGATGGCCGTCACGGCCGGAACGAAGGGCAGGCAGCGCGCCAGGTCGAGAGCGGTCTGCGCCGGCGTGGTCACCTCGTGCGCTCCGAAACCGACTGTCGCCACACCGTCGAGACCCAATGCGCGGCGGCGGATCGCGCCGCCGGAACGTCCGCCCGAGGCGCGGGGTGTCGTCAGGTCCACGAGCGTCGGCCATGCGCCCAGGACATCTATCCCCCACACGGCCGCGGCGGAGAAGTGCGAAACGACGACCGCGGCATCCAGTCTCGCCACGACCTCCTCGACGCGAACTCGGTGCTGTTGCCGCGGCGTGAGGCTCGCCCACTCCGCTCCGCGCGCGTAGGCGCCGGGCGCGACACGGCACCATGCTCCCGCGCGCACGTGCGCGCGGAGCCGGCGGTAGTCAGGCGCGTCCATCAGATCGCGACGCCGCACGATGCGGATATCGGGCGTAGGAGTCATGCGCACACTGTGCGGCGCGAAGCGGCGCGCCCGGCGGGCTTCTCGCGGATCTGTGGACAGACTCGCGTTCTCTCACGCTGTGGATGAGTCGACGGGCGATCGCGGCTGCGCTGTCCCAAACTGCGCGCGCTGCACATCTTTCACACGCGTGCACAGCTTTCGTGCGCGCGAGAAGATCGCGGGGTGTGGCGTCGGCCGAGCGACCGCGCTCCCAGCCCACGCCGCGAGCTCGTGCCGTACAATCGATCGCACAATGGACGACCCTCCTAGTTGCAGACGATCGCCCCACCGACCCTCCTCGACCGTGATCGGGGGTGACGTGTGATGGATTACGTCATGTTGGGCGTGGGGCTCCTGCTCACCATCGGGACCGGTTTGTTCGTCGCGAGCGAGTTCGCGCTCGTGAACCTCGACCGGGCCGATCTCGAAGCTCGCCAGGCGGCGGGCGAGTCGCGGCTGTCGCTGACGATCTCCGCCCTGAGAATCACCTCGACCCACCTCTCCAGCGCGCAGCTCGGCATCACGCTGACCACGCTTCTCACCGGTTACACGATGGAGCCGGCGCTCTCGAACCTGATGAGCCCCCTGTTCACCGCGTGGGGGATGCCGGATGCCGCGGGTCGCGCGATCTCGACGGTCGTCGCGATCTCCATCGCGACGATGTTCTCGATGATTCTCGGCGAACTCGTGCCGAAGAACTTCGCGCTCGCGATCCCGCGGCAGACCGCAAAGCTCGTGATGCCCTTCCAGGTCGGCTTCACGACGGTGTTCCGCCCGGCGATCGCGGTCTTGAACGGCAGCGCCAACGGCATCCTCCGCGGCATGGGGATCGAGCCCAAGGAGGAGCTGTCCGGCGCTCGAACGGCGGAGGAACTCTCGAGCCTCGTCCGACGCTCCGCGAGCGCGGGCGTCCTCGAACAGGACACCGCATCGCTCCTCAACCGCACCCTGACCTTCGCCCGACTCACGACGGCCGACGTCATGACGCCGCGCCCGTCGATCCACGCGGTCGCCGCCGGCGACAGCGTGGAGGACGTCATCCAGCTCGCGCGCCGCACGGGGCACAGCCGGTTCCCGGTCTACGACGAGTCGATGGACGACATCACGGGCATCGCACATCTCAAGCAGGCGGTGAGCGTGCCGCGGGACCGCCGCGGAGACGTCCCCGCCGCTGCGATCGCCGAGGAGCCCCTGCGGGTGCCCGAAGCGGTGCACCTGGATGCCGTCATGGCGGAGCTGCGCGCGAAGGGGTATCAGATGGCGATCGTCGTCGACGAGTACGGCGGCACGGCCGGCGTCGTCACGCTCGAAGACCTCGTCGAGGAGATCGTCGGCGAGGTGCTCGACGAGCACGACCGCTCCCGCGCCGGAATCGTTCGTCTCGCGGACGCTGTCGTGTTCCCGGGTGAGCTCCGCCCCGACGAGGTGCTCGACCGCACCGGGATCCGCGTGCCCGAAGGGGACGTCTACGACACTGTCGGGGGATTCCTCATGTCGACGCTCGAGCGGATCCCCGTCGTCGGCGACACCGCCGAGATCGAGGACGGCACGCTCGAAGTGGCGCGCATGGACGGTCGCCGCGTCGACCGCGTGAAGTTCACCCCGCGCCCTCTGCCCGACGGATTGGATGCCGCCGCGCGCGCCGATGCCGACGGGCGCTCGACCGCGAAGGGGGGTGAGCGGCGATGAACGACTGGGCCGGAATCGCATGGCTGATCGTGCTGCTCGCGTTCAACGCGTTCTTCGTCGGCGCGGAGTTCGCCGTCATCTCCGCGCGCCGCTCCCAGATCGAGCCGCTCGCCGAGCGGGGTTCCAAGACCGCGAAGACGGCGCTGTACGCCATGGAGCACGCGACGCTCATGCTCGCGACGTGCCAGCTCGGCATCACGATCTGTTCGCTTCTGATCCTGAACGTCTCCGAGCCCGCCATCCACCATCTCTTGGAAGGCCCGCTGGGTCTTACGGGGTGGAGCGAAGCGGTCATCGGCGGCGTCGCGTTCGCGATCGCGCTCGTGGTCGTGTCGTACCTGCACGTCGTCTTCGGCGAGATGGTGCCGAAGAACCTCGCGTTCTCGCTGCCCGACCGCGCGGTGCTGCTGCTCGCGACGCCGCTCGTGTGGTGCTCGAAGCTGTTCTACCCGATCATCGCGGCGCTCAACTGGATCGCCAACCACGTCGTGCGGCTCTTCCGCGTCGAACCGAGGAACGAGGCGGCATCCACGTTCACGCTCGACGAGGTCGCGACGATCGTCGCGCAGTCGCGCATGGAAGGCGTTCTCGACGACGCCTCGGGTGCCGTGACGGCGGCCGTGGAGTTCACCGACAAGAAGGCGCGGGATGTCGCCGTCCCGCTCGGCGAGCTCGTCACTCTCCCGGAGCGCACGACGCCCGACGAGATCGAGCGCGCCGTCGCGAAGCACGGCTTCTCGCGTTACGTCGTCGTGGATGGTGCGGGCGCACCCCTCGGCTATGTGCACCTGAAGGACGTGCTGCGCGCGGCCGAGGGACCGGATGCCGAGGCGAACCTCGCCGAGCCGATCCAGCCCAAGCGCATCCACCACATGGTGCCGGTGGCCGAGTCGACCGACCTCGAGGACGCCCTCGCCCTCATGCGGCGCTCGAGCCGACACCTCGCGCAGGTGCGCGACGAGACGGGTGCCGTGACCGGCGTGCTGTTCCTCGAGGACATCATCGAGGAGCTCGTCGGCGAGGTGCACGACGCGACGCGCCGCGGCTTCTGACGCGCGGCCCGCCGCTGCTGATCAGCGGCGGGGGAGCGCGCGCTGGTACTGCACGGGCCAGAGGGTGGAGGTGACGGCGGATCCCTCACCGAGCTCGACCGAGGCGCGAAGGCCGAAGTGCGGGTCGCGCAGCCACTCACGGCCTGCGAGGATCACGTCCGCGTCACCCGCCGCGAGGATGGCCTCAGCCTGCGGGCCCGAGGTGATCTCGCCGACGGCGCCGACCGTGACCTCGGCATCCCGTCGCACTGCGGTGGCCTGCGGCACCTGGTAGCCGGGGCCCGTGACGATCTTCTGGTGGGCGACGAGGCCACCGCTTGACACGTCGAAGAACGCGGCACCGCGCTCGGCGGCCCAGCGCGCGACCGCCGCGGTCTGCTCCTCGTTCCATCCGCCCTCGGCCCAATCGGTCGCCGAGAAGCGCACTGTCACGAGGGCACCGGGCGCCGCGGCGCGGACGACGTCGACGACGCGCAGCAGGAGGCGGGCGCGGTTCTCGAGCGAGCCGCCGTATTCGTCGGCGCGAAGGTTCGACAGGGGCGAGAGGAACTGGTGCAGCAGGTAGCCGTGGGCGGCGTGGAGCTCGAGCATCTCGAACCCGGCTGCGACGGCGCGCACCGCCGCGGCCGCGAATGCGTCGACCACGGCGTCGATACCCGCGAGATCGAGTGCGACCGGCTCCGCGAAGCCGTCGAAGGCGATTGCCGAAGGGGCGACGGTCTGCCAGCCCCCGTCCGCCTCGGGAACGGAGCCGCGGTGACCGGCGAACGGCGACCACGTCGACGCCTTGCGACCCGCGTGGGCGAGCTGGATGCCGGGGAGCGCGCCGCGCGCGCGGATGGCCGCGGCGATGGGAGCCCAGGCATCCCGCTGCGCGTCGTTCCAGAGGCCCACATCCTCGGGCGAGATGCGCCCCTCGGGCGTCACCGCGGTCGCCTCGGCGATGACGACGCCCGCGCCGCCGGAGGCGAACTGCGCGAGGTGGACGTGATGCCAGTCGTTCGGCATGCCGTCCTGTGCGGAATGCTGGCACATCGGCGCGACCCACAGCCGATTGCGGATCGTACGGCCGTCGAGGTCGATCGGGGTGAACAGCAGGCTCATGCGGACGTCCTCAGGGGTGTCGGGGTGGGGAGTGCGGCGCTCTCTGTCGCCCGCGGGTAGGGTGGCGCCCATGACGCCGGAGACCCACGCGTGGACGACCGCCGATGCGGCGGCGCACCTGAGAAGACCAACCGCCTCCGACGACAAGTATTCCCGCGGCGTCGTCGGCGTGCGGACGGGCTCCGACCGCTACCCCGGCGCTGCGGTGCTCGGGGTCGAGGCGGCGCACCGCACCGGTGCCGGAATGGTGCGCTACATCGGCCCCGCGCGGGCGGAGGATCTCGTCCTGGCGCGCCGGCCCGAAACAGTGACGGGCGCGGGACGAGTTCAGGCGTGGCTCGTCGGCTCGGGGACGGATGCCGCCGCCCGCACTGTCACCGAGACCGAGGCCCTGCGGGCCCTCTTCGGTGGGGAGGCGCCGATCGTCGTCGACGCCGGGGCGCTCGACCTCGTTCCCGGACGCGACGCAGCGGCGCCCGTCGTCGTCACCCCGCACGCGAGCGAGCACGCGCGACTGCGCGAAATCGCGGGGCTCGGCCAGAACCGCGAATTTCACGGTGGGGGACTTCGGGGCGGCGCGTCCGACCGCGCGAGCGCTGCGGTCGAAACGGCGGCAGCGCTCGGCGTGACGGTGCTGCTGAAGGGGGCGCGCACGATCGTCGCCACCCCCGCGGGCGCGGTCCGTACGGTCGACGCGCCGACGTCGTGGTTGGCCGTGGCCGGCACGGGCGATGTGCTCGGCGGCATCCTCGGCGCGCTCGTGGCAGCCGCGTCCGCCGAGCGGCCGCTGGATGCCGAGGATCTCGGCCCGCTCGCAGCGACCGCCGCGCTCGTCCACGGGCATGCGGCGCGTGCCGCCTCCGCGGCGCGAGCCGGCGGCCCCATCACGGCCCTCGACGTCGCCGACGCGGTGCCGGCGACGATCGGCGCGCTGCTCGGCGGCTGACCACCGCGGCCCGCGCGTTGCCGCCCCGGGTGGCCGCTGCGCGCCTCCCTAGGATGGAGAGCGTGTCAAGGCGAGCGGTGCTGTGGACCCTCTTCGTGCTCGTCCACGCGTTCGTCGCTTGGCTCGGCTTCGCGCTGCCGAACGAGCCGATGGGCGATGTCTATCGGGTGTACGAGCCGTGGTCCACGCAGGCGCTCGAGGGGCGCGGCATCGTCGGCATCGCCGAGGCCTGGGTCTACCCGCAGCTCGCCCTCGTGCCGATGGTGCTCGCGCACGCGTTCGCCTGGATTGCCGGATACACGATCGGCTGGGCGCTGCTCGTGACGCTCATGGATGCCGTTGCCTTCGCCGTGCTCGTCGGGCGCGGTCGCTCTACGGGCCGCGTTGTCGCCGCGGGGTTCTGGCTCGCCTTCGTCCTGCTCGTCGGCCCGGTCGGGCTGTACCGCCTCGACGGCTTCACCGTGCCGATCGTGGTCCTCGCCTGCCTGTGGCTCGTCGGGCGACCGTGGGCCGCTGCCCTGCTGCTCGCGGCGGCGACGTGGATCAAGGTGTGGCCGGCCGCCGTACTCGCCGCGGCCGTGGTCGCGGTGCGCCGGCGCGCGGCGCTCATCGGCGGCGCCCTCGTGATCAGCGCGCTCACGATCGTCGCGGTCGTCGTCGCGGGAGGCGGCGCGCACGCGTTCGGCTTCGTCACCGAGCAGGCGACGCGGGGACTGCAAGTGGAGGCTCCGATCGCGACGCCGTACCTCTGGGGAGCCCTCCTCGGCATCCCGGGTTTCTCCGTCTACTACTCGTTCGACCTGCTCACCTTCCAGGTGACCGGCACCGAGATCGACCCGGTGATCGCCGCGATGACGCCCGTGCTGGTCGTCGCGATGCTTCTCATCGCGGGCCTCGGCGCGGTCGCCGCCGTCCGCGGGGTGCGCTTCGTGACGCTCTTCCCGACGCTGTCGACCGCGCTCGTGCTCGGCTTCATCGTCACGAACAAGGTCGGATCGCCGCAGTATCTCGTGTGGCTCGTGCCGTCGCTCGTCGCAGGGCTCGTCGTGCGGCGCGCGGCGTGGGTCGCGCCGGCGGTGCTCGCGCTTCTCGCCGCCGCGCTCACCCAGCTCGTCTATCCCGTGCTCTATGCCGGCATCCTCACTCCCGCGCCCCTCGCCGTCATCGTGCTGACGCTGCGGAACCTCGTCCTGATCGCCCTGTTCGTCTGGATCGTTGCGCGTCTCGTACGCGTGGCGATCGCCCCCACTCCGACACGTCCGGGAGGACCCCATGCTGATCGCCTTCTCCGTCGCGCCGAGCGGATCGCCGAGCGGTTCACCGAGCGGATCGCCGAGGCCGGCCGCTGACGGCTCGGTCCACGACGCCGTCGCAGCGGCCGTCGCCGTTGTCCGCGCCTCGGGCCTGCCGCACCGCACGACGTCGATGTTCACCGAGATCGAAGGGGAGTGGGACGAGGTCTTCGCCGTCGTGAAGGCGGCTACCGAGGCCGTCCTGCCCTTCGGGTCGCGCGTCTCGCTTGTACTCAAGGCGGACATCCGCCCCGGTCGCACGGGTGAACTCGACGGCAAGATCGAGCGGCTCGAGCAGGCGCTCACCGAGCGCGGCGACGCGGAGCCCGGCGCCCTCGCTGCCGCGGGCAGCCGGTAGCATGACCGGGTGACCTCCTCGACCCGCTCGAAGAGGGCGGCGACGATGGCGCTCCTCTCCCTCGCCATCGGTTCCTTCGGCATCGGCATGACCGAGTTCGTCGTGATGGGTCTGCTGCCGCAGATCTCCGCGGACCTGCTGCCGGATGCCTGGGCTTCGGACAGTGCCGACGCGATCGCCCGTACGGGCTGGCTCATCACGCTATACGCCCTCGGTGTCGTCGTCGGAGCGCCGACGATCGCGGCATCCGTCGCCAAGTATCCGCGCCACCGCGTGATGCTGATCCTCGCTGCCGCGCTGACCGCGTTCAACGCGCTGACCTTCGTCATGCCGACGTTCGAGCTGGTCGCCGTCTCGCGCTTCCTCGCGGGCCTCCCGCACGGCGCGTACTTCGGCATCGGTGCGCTCGTCGCGGCCGACGTCCTCGGCCCGGGCAAGCGTGCGCAGGGCGTGGCGTTCGTTCTGACGGGCCTCACCCTCGCCAACGTCGTGGGGGTCCCGGTGGGGACGGGCCTCGGCCAGCAGTTCGGATGGCGCGTCGCTTTCATGATCGTCGCGGCGATCTTCGCTCTCGCGGCCGTTCTCATCGCGCTCTTCGTCCCCGCGCACGCGGGGGACCCCGGGCGCACGCTCCGCGCCGAGCTCGGAGTCTTCCGCATCCCGCAGGTGTGGCTGACGCTCGGCATCGGGGCGATCGGGTTCGGCGGCTTCTTCGCCGCGTACAGCTACATCGCCTCGATCGTGACCGAGGTCGCGGGAAGCCCCGCATGGGTCGTGCCGATCGTCCTCGTCGTGATGGGAATCGGGATGACGATCGGCAATCTCCTCGGCGGACGGCTCGCCGACCGCGACCTCCGACGTACGCTGCTGTGGGGTTTGGGGGGTCTCGCCCTCGTGCAGGTCCTCCTCGCTCTCACGTGCGGCTGGATCGTCACTCTCGTCGTCTTCGTCTTCGGGGTCGGGGTCGTCTCATCGGCCCTCAGCCCCTCGATCCAGACGCGGCTCATGGATGTCGCGGGCGACAACCAGTCGATCGCGGCGGCGCTGAACCACTCCGCGCTCAACATCGGCAACGCGACGGGAGCCGCCCTCGGCGGTGCCGTGATCGCCGCGGGTCTCGGCTTCGTCGCCCCCGTCTGGGTCGGCGCGATCCTCGCGGCGGCGGGCCTCGTCATCGCGATGGCGAGCTTCCGCGCAGAGGCGCTCGCGCGGCAGAAAGCTGCGCACGCGCTCGTTCTTTCGTAGGCGCGCGCTGCTTTCGGCGGCGCGCGTCCTGCCACGCGAGCCTGGTACTCAGCTCGCGAGAAGCCGGCGCAGGTGGATGCCGACGGCATCCGTCTCGATGAGGAATCCGTCGTGGCCGAAGTCGCTCTGGAGGACGACGGTCGCCTCGTCGATCGTCGTCCGGATGCCGCGGAAGATCCGCTCCTGCCCATCGACGGGGAACAGGCGGTCGCTGTCGATGCCGAGGACGAGGGTCCGCGCAGTGACGCGCGCCAGGGCATCCTCCACGCCGCCGCGATCCCGGCCCACGTCGTGCGAGTTCATCGCCTCGACGAGCGTGAGGTAGCTGTTCGCGTCGAAGCGGCGAGTGAACTTGTTGCCGTGGAAGTCGAGGTAGCTTTCGACCGCGAATCGTCCGCCACCACCGAGCGGGCTCACTTCCGACTGCCAGGACCGTTGGAAGCGCAGGTTGAGCTCGACGGGGCTGCGGTAGTTCAGCAGCGCCATGCGGCGGGCGAGCGCGAGACCCCGGTGCGGGCCTTCGCCGTCGGCGGCGTCGTAGTACTCGCCGCCCGCGAAGCGCGGGTCCATGCGGATCGCTTCCAGCTGCGCCGAGTTCAGCGCGACCTGGTCTGCCGTCGTCGTCGGGGGAGCGGCGAGCACCGCGAGCCGTTCGACGCGGTCGGGGAGGCCCACGGCCCACTCGAGAGCGTGCATGCCGCCCATGGATCCGCCGATGACGGCCGCCCAGCGATCGACGCCCAGCGCGTCCGCGAGGGCGGCCTGGGCGGCGACCTGGTCGCGGATCGTGAGATACGGAAAGCGCGGTCCCCACTCGCGGCCGTCGGGCCCGATCGAGGCGGCACCGGTGGAGCCCTGGCATCCGCCGAGCATGTTCGGTGCGACGACGAACCAGCGGTCGGTGTCGATCGCGCAGCCCGGGCCGACGATGTCCTGCCACCAGCCGGCGGTGGGATGCCCCGGCCCCGCGTCGCCGCGGATGTGGCTGTCGCCCGTCAAGGCATGCAGGATCAGGACGGCGTTGGACGCATCGCTGTTCAGCTCGCCCCACGTCTCGTAGGCGAGCCGCGCGAACGGCAGGCTCTCGCCGTTCTCGGTGCGGAAAGCGCCCAGCAGCGCGAACCGGCGACCGCCGGCCGGGTCGCCGTCGCGCCATGCGCCGCTCGCGGGCGGGCGGGCGCGCAAGAGCCGTGCGTCGGCCTCGGAGATCGGGCCCGACGGCACCGTGTCTTCCGACGCCTGCCAGTCCATGGCATCCATTCTCGCCCGTCCGCGCTCCCGCCGACGGCGTGTTACGCGGCACGAACTCCGCAGAAACGCATGAACTCCGCAGCCGAGAGCAGTCTCGGCTGCGGAGTTCGCGACATCTTGCGGAGTTCATGAACCCCGGATGCCGGGCGTCAGGCGCGGGCGGCCTCGGAGACCCGGCGCGCGGCGGCGAGGGCCTGCGTGAGGTCGGCCTTCAGGTCCTCGACGTTCTCGAGGCCCACCGACAGGCGCACGAGGCCGGGCGTGACGCCCGTCGTGAGCTGCTGCTCGGGGGTGAGCTGCGAGTGCGTCGTGGATGCCGGGTGGATGACGAGTGAGCGCACGTCACCG
This sequence comes from Microbacterium sp. MMO-20, assembly GCF_037147735.1. Classification (NCBI taxonomy): domain Bacteria; kingdom Bacillati; phylum Actinomycetota; class Actinomycetes; order Micrococcales; family Microbacteriaceae; genus Microbacterium; species Microbacterium sp. MMO-20. Next base: position 285,780 of record NZ_JBBCUU010000002.1, read on the forward strand.
ATGTTCGCGAGGTGGCTGAAGAGCTCGAGTGCGTTGACGAACTCGCGTCCGGCCTCGACGCCGCCCTTGAGTTCGAACGACAGGACCGCGCCGACGCCCTTCGGGGCGTAGCGGTTCGCGGCCGCGTACCACGGCGATGTCGGCAGACCCGAGTAGTTCACCGACGCGATGTCGTCGTGGTTCTCGAGCCACTCGGCGATCTCCTGCGCGTTCTGCACGTGGCGCTCGACGCGCAGGGACAGCGTCTCGACCCCCTGGATCAGGTTCCACGCGCTCTGCGGTGAGATCGCCGCGCCGAGGTCGCGCAGCAGCTGCACGCGTGCCTTGATGATGTAGGCGAGGCCGTCGCCGACGGCGGCGGTGTACACCGCGCCGTGGTACGAGGGGTCGGGGGTCGTGAGACCCGGGAAGCGCTCGGAGTGCTGCGTCCACGGGAAGGTGCCGCCGTCGATGATCGCACCGCCGATGGTGGTGCCGTGGCCGCCGAGGAACTTCGTGACCGAGTGGACGACGATGTCGGCGCCGTGCTCGAACGGGCGCACGAGGTAGGGCGTCGCGATCGTGTTGTCGACGATGAGGGGCAGGCCCGCGTCGTGTGCCACGTCGGCGACGGAGCGGATGTCGAGGACGTTGATCTTGGGGTTGCCGATCGTCTCGGCGTAGAAGAGCTTGGTGTTGTCGCGGACGGCCCGGCGCCACTCCTCGGGGTCGTCCTGGTTCTCGACGAACGTGACCTCGATGCCGAGCTTGGCGAGGGTGTACTTGAAGAGGTTGTACGTGCCGCCGTAGATCGACGACGACGAGACGAAGTGGTCGCCCGCCTCGGCGATGTTGAGCACCGCGAAGGTCGACGCGGCCTGACCGCTGGAGAGCACGAGGGCGCCGGTGCCGCCTTCCAGGGCGGCCAGACGCTGCTCCAGGACATCCTGCGTCGGGTTCTGGATGCGGGTGTAGATGTTGCCGAACTCGGCGAGGGCGAAGAGGTTCGCGGCGTGGTCGGCGTTGTCGAACACGTACGACGTGGTCTGGTAGATCGGGGTCGCGCGGGCCTTCGTGACCGGGTCCGGCGCGGCGCCGGCGTGGATCTGCTTGGTCTCGAAACGCCAGGTGTCGGATGCGGACATGTCGTGCTCCTGCGGGGTGAGTCGGGTGATCGGGTGGTCGGCGGCCGGTGGATGCCGGGGCCACGACCGACAGTACGGTCGGAGCCGCGTGTCAACAACGATCGGGAAATGTGACGTCACAATCCGCACCGCCGAGCCGGGTAGCGTGGGGGACATGACGACGCCGGCGACGCAGAACAGAAGAGCAGTGGTGACCGGAGCGAGCTCGGGCATCGGCGAGGCGGTGGTGCGGGCGCTCCGGGCGACGGGCTGGGACGTCGTCGGCGTCGCGCGTCGCGCGGACCGGCTCGATGCTCTGGATGCCGAGGTCGGTTCGGCCTCGTTCGCCGCCGACCTCAGCCGAGAGGCCGACGTCGCCGCGCTCGCGGAGCACCTGGCATCCACCGGCGACGTGCACGCCCTCGTCCACGTCGCCGGTGGTGCGCGGGGCACCGATCGCGTCGAGGACGGCAAGCCCGACGACTGGCGGTGGATGTTCGAGGTGAACGTGCTGTCGGCGCAGCTCGTGACGGCGGCCCTGCTTCCGCTGCTGCGGGAGGGGATCCGCGCGGGAGGCGGCCACGCCGACACGCTGTACGTCACGTCGACGGCCGCGCAGACCGCCTACCCGGGTGGCGCGGGCTACAACGCCGCGAAAGCAGGGGAGGCGATGCTCGTGCACGCGCTGCGGCTCGAGCTGAACGGCGAGCCGATCCGGGTCACCGAGGTCGCGCCCGGCATGGTCTTCACGCCCGAGTTCACCCTCAATCGTCTCGGTGGCGACCAGGTCGCCGCAGAGCAGGTCTACGACGGGGTGGACCAGCCGCTCGTGGCATCCGATGTCGCCGACGTCATCGCGTTTGCGTTGAACGCCCCCGGCCACGTCAACCTCGACCTCGTGACCATGCGCCCGGTCGCCCAGTCGGCGCAGCACCTGCTCGCGCGCGGGCCGCTGCGCGCTCGCGGCTGACGTCTGCGGAGCCCGGTGTTAGGCGGGCGGTGTCAGGCGGGCGGCGCGTCGGCGAAGGCGACCTTCGGGACGAAGAAGAGCAGCACCGCGGCGAGGAAGCCGCCGGCGGCGCAGATCGCCCAGACGGTCAGGTACCCGCCGAGGGATGCCGCGGTCTGCGATGCGACCGCTCCCGCCCCGGCTGCGAGGACGACGCCGAACACGGCGGAGGAGAACGTTCCCCCGATCGTCTTCGTCGTGTTCGTGAGCGCCGAGGCGATGCCGGTCTGCCCCGTGGGGGCGGCGGCCGCAGCGGCCGCCGGCAGTGCCCCGACGAGCGCGCCGCAGCCGAGACCGGCGATGCAGAGGTTCAGGAGCACCTGCCACAGCTCCAGGTGGAAGGGCAGGAAGAGGGCGTACCCGACACCGACGAGTGCGGCCGCGACGATGAGCACGATGCGCGGGCTCAGCCGTCGTGACGTGAGCGCGAAGACGACCGCGCCCACGATGAGAGAGACGAGGTAGACCCCGATGATATTGGAGCGCTCGGTGGCATCCAGCCCCAGGCCGTAACCGAGAGAGCGATCCGTGCCGGCGTAGGTCGAGAGGGGACCCTGCGCGCCCAGCAGGCTGATGCCGACGAGGAACGCCGTCGCCTGCACGGGCCACATCTCCGGCCTCCTCAGTACGCGGATGTCGATCGCCGGGTCCTTCTGACGCAGCTCGTAGCGCACGAACCAGACGAACACGCCGAGCCCGGCCACGACCAGCGCGACGACCCACGCCCACGCGCTCGCACCGAGCGACATCTCGCCGATCATGCGCATCCATGCGAGACCACCCGTCACGAGCAGGAGCCCCCACGCGAGGATCACGAAGCCCCACGTGTCGAGTGATCGTCCCGCCTCGGGAGTCGACTCGGGGACGCCGAACCAGATGACGAGCGCGATGAGGGTCACCGCGATCGCCGGCACCATGAGCGTCGTCGTGAGATTCTCGTTCGTCGCGGTGAAGATGCGACCCGCGGCGAGGGCGCCGATGATGGCGCCCGCCTGGAGCCCGACGACGAGCAGGCCCGCCGCGCGTCGCGTCGTCGACACCCCGCGGCTCTGCCGTCGGCCGCGCTCGAAGATCAGCGCGATCTCGAGCGGTAGCCACACGACGTAGAACCCCTGCAGCGCCCACGCGACGAGGAAGGACCAGAACGACGTCGCGAACGCGAGCCACCAGGTCGCGCCGGCCGTCAGGATCGCGGCGATCAGCAGGATCTTCTTGTGCCCGTACATGTCGCCGAGCTTCGCGAGGATCGGGACGACGAGAGCCGAGAGCAGCAGCTGCGACGCCTCGAACCAGTTGACGTCCGAATCGTGGATGCCGAGTTTGACGACGATGTCGCTGAACAGCGGCACGTAGTAGCCCTGCAGAATGCCGGAGACGAGCTCGACGAGCACGAACCAGCCGATGAGGCCCGCGGTGACGCCCACGGCGGACGAACGGAGGGCAGCGGTCGTGGCCGCGGCGGAACGCGGAGTCGGCATCTTCGGCACGGCGTTCAGTCTAGGTTGGAAGCGTGACACACGACGATGCCTCCTCGGACCGCGAAATCCTCACCTGGGACGGGTTCGGCACGGCCACCCGTGACCTCTCCCGGGCGATCGTCCGGGACGGCTTCGCGCCGGACGTCGTCGTCGCGATCGCGCGCGGCGGTCTGCTCCCCGCGGGTGCGATCGCCTACGGCCTCGGCGTGAAGAGCTGCGGCGCGCTCAACGTCGAGTTCTACACCGGCATCGGCACCGTCCTGGAGGCACCCGCGCTCCTTCCCCCCGACCTCGACCTCGGGTACCTCCCCGGCAAGCGCGTCCTCCTCGTCGACGACGTCGCCGACTCGGGGCGCACCCTCGCGCTCGCCGTCACCATGCTGGAAGACGCGGGCGCCGACGTCCGCTCGGTGTGCATCTACATCAAGCCGGGCTCGGTGGCATCCCCCGACTACTCGTGGCGCGAGACCGACCGCTGGATCGACTTCCCCTGGTCGGCGCGCGGCACGGTCACCGAGGAGGATGCCGGGGCGACGTCGCACTCGGGCGCCAGCGCCTGATGGCGAAGACTCTCGACGAGCTCGCGGGGGCGGGACTCATCGACGCGGGGTGGGCCGAGGCGCTCGCACCCGTCGCCTCGGACATCGCCGCGCTCGGCGAGCGGCTGCGCGCCGAGACCGTCGCGGGGCGGCAGTACCTACCGGCGGGTGACCTCGTCCTTCGCGCCTTCTCGCGGCCGCTGCGCGACGTCACGGTGCTCATCGTCGGTCAGGATCCGTACCCGACTCCCGGGCACCCGATCGGCCTGTCGTTCGCGGTCGACGCGCACGTGCGTCCGCTGCCCCGGAGCCTGCAGAGCATCTACCGCGAGCTCGCCGACGACCTCGGCATCCCGCCCGCGCCCCACGGCGACCTCTCGGCGTGGAGCGACCAGGGAGTCATGCTTCTCAACCGCGTGCTCACGGTCGCCCCCGGGGCGCCGGCATCCCACCGCGGATGGGGGTGGGAGAAGGTGACCGAGCATGCGATCCGCACGCTCGCCGCGCGCGAGGCGCCGCTCGTCGCGATCCTCTGGGGGCGGGATGCCGCGAACCTGCGACCACTGCTCGGCACGACGCCGATCATCGAGTCCGCCCACCCCTCGCCGCTCTCGGCGAGCCGGGGCTTTTTCGGGTCCCGGCCGTTCTCGCGCGCGAATGCGCTCCTCGAGGAGCAGGGCGCGAGTGCCGTGGACTGGCGCGTAGGCTGACGCGCATGCTGGAAGAGGAGTACGAGAAGACACGTCGGCGTCTGCCCGCGCACCTGCGGCGCGTCGAGGCCGAGCGCCCGTTCTCGTACGAGATCCGCCCTGTGCGCGCGAGCGACATCCCCGACATCCGCGAGATCTACAACCACTACGTCACGAACTCGGTCGTCACCTTCGACGAGAAGAAGTGGACGCTGAAGCAGTGGCGCGAGAAAGTCGAGTTCCTGCAGAAGCTCGACATGCCGTTTCTCGTCGCAGAGGGGCCCAGCGGGCAGATCCTCGGCTACGCGCTCGTGCAGCCGATGTCGGTGAAGTCCGCGTTCCGCTACAGCGTCGAGAACTCCATCTACCTCGGGCAGGCGGCGACGGGCAAAGGTCTCGGGAAGGCGCTGCTCGTCGCGCTCATCGCCGCGTCGGAGGAGGCGGGCATCCACCAGATGGTCGCGGTCATCAGCGATAAGGGCGCGGAATCGTCGATCGCGCTGCACGAGAAGCTCGGCTTCGTCGAGGTGGGGCGGATGGGCCGCGTCGGATTCAAGTTCGGTCGCTGGCTGGGCACGATCTATCTGCAGCGGCAGCTCAAGCCGGTGAAGAAGAAGCGTGGGTTCGGCCGGCGCTGAGGGGGATCGGCGGGTGCGTGAATACGTCGCCCAGTGGTCGAGCCCTGCGTGGCGGGCCGAGATGGAGGCCTGGATCGAGGAGGCGCTCGCCGCCCGCGGCGAGCATGTGGTGGCGGTGCGCGAGGGGCGCGTGCGGGGGTGGGGGGTCACGCTCGTCGCCGAGACCCTCGAAGGAATCTACTGGGCGAAGGAGGGTCATCCGGCCACGCCGCGCGAGCCCGCCGTGCTGGAGTGGCTCGCCGCGGCCGCACCCGAACGCCTGGTGCCGATCGTGCGGCTGGATGCTTCGACCCGTCGTGTGCTGAGCGCCGACGCGGGCCCGACGCTGTCGGTGCGCCGACGCAACACCGGGGTGCCCGACGACGATCAGACCGAGGCGATCCGTCTCGCCGGGGCGATCGGTGCGCTGCAGAGCGACGTCGCGGCGACGGTTGGCGCGGCGACGGTGATGGGTGTTCCCCGTATCGATCTGCGTGACCCCGAGCGGGAGGTCGAGTCCCGTCTCGAGCGCGCGGGCGCGCTGGATGCCGATCATCCGTTCTTCCTGTCGGCGGACGAGCGCCGTGAGATCCGGGCGCGCTACCCGCTGTTGCGCGACCTCGCCGCGCGCCTCGGCGACGTGCCCGACTCGCTCGAGCACAACGACCTGCACCTCGGGAACGCCTTCGACGTGGGCGGGACTGTGAGGATCGGCGACTTCGGCGACAGCGTGATCTCGCACCCCTTCGCCTCGATGCGGGTGCTCCTGGCATCCGCCGCGCGTATGGGACTGCCGTTCGAGCCGCTCGTCGAGGCATACCTCGACGCCTGGAACGGTGCCGACGCGGGTGGGGCTGCCGATGCGCGCGCTGCCCTCGATGCCGCGACGCGGCTCGCCGCGATACAGCGATTCGACCTGTGGATCCACATCGGCGCGGTCACGCCACGGGATCAGGTCGAGGAGTGGGTCCCGTACGCCCGGCCGCTGCTCCGTCAGATCGGCGCTCCGCTCGCGGAACTCACCGAGTTCTGACACCGCCGTCCGAACCGGACCGGACGGCGTCGATGAGGGCCCGCCACGCACCGGCTGCTCCCGATTCGTCGATCAGCGCGGAGCGCACGCCGTCGGGGGTGCGCGCCGAGATCTCCCACGTGAAGCGGTCCGCCCCGCGGGATGCGCCCGGCGGATCAGCGTGCGCGCACTCACTCCAGGGGCACCGGTCGACGAGTCGGCGCAGTTCGTCCGCGTCGTCGCCGAAGGCCTCGAGCTGCCATCGGCGACTCATCCCGGCGATACCGCCCGACCGGACGACGTGCACCGACACCCCGCGATCGCGGGGTGCGATGTCGCGGCGTGTGTCAGTCTGCTTCGCCACCGTTCGTCACGCCGACGGCGCCCCACGCGGTGCGGACGGCGGCGACCTCCTCCGAGTCCTCACCGTACTCCCGCTGCGCGGTCTGCGCGGTCGCGGCGGCGAACGCCGCGAAGTCGGCGGTGCGCGAGAGCGTGCCGCCGGTGACGGTCAGGTACCAGATGCGGCCGGCCCGCTCCCACGCGTGCCCGCCGAGAGCCGTGGCGACGAGTTCGAAAGCCTTGTTCGGGATGCCGGAGTTGATGTGCACCCCGCCGTTGTCCTCGCTCGTCGCGACGTAGTCGCGCATGTGTGCGGGCTGCGGGTCACGCCCGAGCACGTCGTCGTCGTACGCCGTGCCGGGCGCCTTCATGGATCGCAGCGCCACCCCCTGGACGGCTTCGGTGAAGATGCCGGCGCCGATCAGCCACGACGCCTCGCCGGCGGTCTGACCCTGCGCATGCTGCTCGGTGAGCGCGCCGAACACGTCGGCGACCGATTCGTTCAGAGCGCCCGACTGTCCCTGGTACTCGAGCCCGCCGCCCGCTTCGACGACACCGTGACCCAGTTCGTGCGCGATGACGCTGAGCGAGCCGGTGAACCCGGCGAACACCTCGCCGTCGCCGTCGCCGAAGACCATGCGCTCGCCGTTCCAGAAGGCGTTGTCGTACTTCTCGCCGTAGTGCACGGTCGCTTCGAGCGTGCCTCCGGCTCCGTCGACCCCGGCGCGCGAGAAGGCGTCCCAGAAGAAGGCGAAGGTCTCGCCGAGCCCGTCGGATGCCTGGTTCACCGCGGCATCCGCCGACGGCGGGTCGTCCTCCGACCGTACGCGCGTGCCGGGCAGACGTTCGCGGCCCTGAGCGTCGGAGATGACGCGATCGGGCGCAGGGGTGCCTGCGAAGACGAGTGCGTCGCCGTCGACCGTGACATCGAGGTTCACGCGCGTGCGGTGGTACTCGCGCGTCACGGCGAGCGTCGCCCGGGCCGCCTCGGCGGCGCGCGCCAAGTGCGGGGCGGAGGTGTCGGCGAGCCGCGAGAGCAGGTAGGGGGGGACGATCGCGTGCATGGCGCTCACCCTACGCCGCCCCTCCGACCCCCGCCCCACGCGAGTGCCACGGGGGACGTCTCTCACGCGCGGTTCGGGTCGATGATGGGAATGGATGCCAGCAGTCGCCGCGTGTACGCGACCTGCGGCTGCAGCAGCACCTTCTCCGTCGGGCCCTCCTCGACGATGCGACCGTCCTTCATGACGATCACCTCGTCGCAGAGGTTCTGCACGACGCCGATGTCGTGCGAGACCATCACGAGGGTGAGGTTCTCCTTCGCGCGCAACTCGCGCAGCAGCTCCAGGATCTGCGCGCGCACCGTGACGTCGAGCGCCGAAAGCGGTTCGTCGCCGACGAGCAGCCGCGGCCTGTGCACGATCGCACGCGCGAGCGCGATGCGCTGCCGTTGACCGCCGGAGAACTCGTGCGGATAGCGCTCGGCCATGCCGGCCTCGAGCCCGACGTCCTCCAAGACCTCTCGCACGCGGGCGCGCCGGTCGACGTCGATTCCGAGCGCCCAGAGCGGTTCGCCCACGATCCGGCCGACGCTCATCCTCGGGTCGAGGGAGGCGTACGGGTCCTGGAACACGATGCCGGTCTCGCGACGCAACCAGTGCAGCGAGCGCGCCGATGCGCGCGCGTCGACCGCACGGCCGTCGAAGGTGACGGTGCCGGTCGTCGGGGCATCCAGTCCCAGGAGGATGCGGACGAGCGTCGACTTGCCCGATCCGGACTCGCCGATGATCCCGACGGCCGCCCCCGCGCGGATGTCGATGTCGGCGTCGTCGAGGGCGAGGGTCGTCGCGGACCGCTCGAAGAGGCGTGTGCCGCGCTGACGGAAGGTGCGGCCGAGCTCGCGGCCCTGAAGGAGCACCGTCATCAGTCAGCCTCCTCGGTGCGCGTCGGGGTGCTCGCGGAGGGCCGCCACACGGTCGCCGTGGCGTCGCGCAGGAGCGCCTGCGTGACGGGGGCTGCCGGTGCCGTGAGCAGCCTCGCGAGCGGGCCGTGCTCGACGACGCGCCCGTCCTCGAGCACGACGGCCTCGGTCGCGATCTGGGAGAGTACGGCGAGGTCGTGCGTGATGAAGATGAGCGACATGCCGCCGCGCGTGACGAGCCCGCCGAGCAGGTCGAGCGCTTCGGCCTGGATCGTCACGTCGAGGGCGGTCGTCGGCTCATCCGCGATCAGCAGACGCGGGCGGCACGCGAGAGCCATCGCGATCGCGACGCGCTGCCGCTGACCGCCGGAGAGCTGGTGCGGGTAGCGGCGCACGATCCGCTCCGGGTCGGGGAGGTGCACGCGCTCCGCCTCCGCGACGGCGCGGGCGGCGGCCGCGCGACGACCAAGGCCCTCGTGGATTCGCGCCGACTCGGCGATCTGGCGCCCCACCGTCCGGATGGGGTTGAGTGCCGTGCGCGGCTCCTGGAACACGATCCCGATCTCGTCGCCGCGCAGTCGCGCGAGCTCTCGGTCGGGCAGCCCGATCAGCTCCTGTCCGTCCCAGCGGATGCTTCCGGATGCGGTCGCGCCGTCGGGGAGGAGGCCCAGGATCGCGAGCGCGGTCAGCGACTTTCCGGAGCCGGACTCACCGATGAGGCCGAGCCGCGCGCCATCGGGCACGTCGAACGAGACACCGTCGACGACGTGGCGTCCATCGATCTCGACGACGAGACCGCGCACTTCGAGGCTCATGCGATCACCGCCGGTTGATGCGCCTCGGCGCCCGAGCGGCGTCGCGACAGGGTCGGATCGGTCGCCTCGCGCAGGCCGTCGCCGAGGAGATTCAACCCGAGCACCGTGACGGTGATCGCGAGGCCCGGCCAGACGACGGAGAGCGGATGCACCGAGATGTAGGTCTGCAGGTCCTTCAGCAGCAGGCCCCAGCTCGGCTCGGTCGGCGGCGCGCCGAACCCGAGATAGCTGAGCCCGGCTTCGGCGAGGACGGCGACCGCCATGCCCCACGAGAGCTGCACGATGAACACCGGCGCGACGTTGGGCAGCAGGTGCCGCCACAGGTTCTGCCACGGGGTGAGCCCCGATGCGCGCCCGGCGGTGACGAAGTCGCTGTGCAGGACGCGGCGCAGCTCCGGGCGGGTGACGCGCGCGATGTTGACACCGAAGCCGATGCCGACCGAGACGATCACGACCCACAGCGACCCGCCCCACACCGACGACAGCATCATCGCGATGAGGAGCACGGGGAACGCGATCAGGATGTCGACGAGCACCGCGACGGACTCGCGCACCCAGCGCGTCGTCAGTGCCCCGAGCGCGGCGAGCACGAGGCCGAGGAGTGTGGCGACGAGGCCCGCGCCGAGCGCGACCCAGACCGTCGTCCGCGCCCCTGCCATGAGGAGGCTCAGGATGTCCCGCCCCGAGCCGTCGGTGCCGAGCAGGTGGGGGATGCCGGGGGCATCCCACCGACTCGCGACGTCCACCTTCTGCGGGTCGAAGGGCATCCAGAAGCGCGCGAGGAGCGCGGTGAGGCCGATGACGAGCACGACGACGACGCCGAACCGACCCGTCGACAGCGACCAGAGGCGGTGCAGCCACGCGAGCCGGGGGGTCTCACGGCTCCGCTGATGGGCGGTCATTCGGCCTCCCGCTGTCGCGGGTCGATGACCCGATGGACGAGGTCGACGACGAACCCGATGACGAGGACGAAGCCCGTGAGCACGAGCAGCTCGCCCTGCACCTTCGGAAGGTCGCGCTGCCCGACGTCGGCGACGAGCATGCGGCCGATGCCGGGCAGACTGAAGAGCTGCTCGATCACGACGGCGCCGACGATGATGCCCGCCACTTGGAGCCCCAGCACCGTGATGATCGAGAGTCCGACGCTCGGGAGGCCATGGCGCACGAGCGCCTGCGTGCGGGTGAGACCCTTGGCGGCGGCTGTGCGGACGAAGTCCTGTCCCGTCGCCTGCAGTGTCGCGGAGCGCACGAACCGCATGAGCATCGCGCCCTCGATGACGCCGATCGTGATCGCGGGGAGGAGGAGCGACCGGAAGGCGACCGCCGGGTCGTCCCAGCCTCCGCGCGGGAATCCCTGCGCGGGAAGCCAGCCCAGCCACACCGCGAACACGAGCACGAGCATCATGCCCGCCCAGACCACCGGGACCGCGGCGAGCGTCTGCGCCCCGACGCTCAGCGCCGTCCCGTCGGCGTGCCCGCGGCGGAGGGCCGACAGGACCCCGAAGGGGAGGGCGATCAGGAGCGCGACCGTCATCGCCATGAGGCCGAGGGGGATCGTGACCTGCGCCTTTTCGACGAGCTCCGAGGCGACCGGTGCCCCCGTGAGCAGCGACGCACCGAGGTCGCCGCGGAGGACCCCGCCGATCCAGGTGAGGTATTGCGAGATCAGGGGTGCGTCGAGACCGAGGCGCTCGCGGATGCCGGCGATCTGCTCGGGCGTGGAGTTCATCCCGGCGATGAGCTGAGCCACATCACCGGGAAGAACCCGCAGCGTCAGGAAGATCAGCGCACTGGCGACGACGAGGCCCAGCAGCAGCAGGGCCAGCCTCGTCAGTGCGTAGCGGAGCACTCCGGGATCTCGTTACCGGCTCTTGGCGAGGTCGGCGAGGTTCATCCGCTCGTTCGTGTTGACCGTCGGGAACCCGGTGACGGTCGGCGCGACGGCGACGACGGATGCCCCGTTGTAGAGCCAGTCCGCGGCCTGGTCCGAGGCGACGATCTTCGCGGCCTGCTTCAGGAAGTCGGCGGCCTGGTCGGGGTCGGTGGCGGCGACGGACTTCGCGTAGAGGGCCTGCACCTCGGGGTTGTCGTAGGTGAAGTAGTAGTCCGGGTTCGCCCAGTTCTCGAAGTCATGCGCCTCGGTGTGCAGAACGAAGCTCAGGTCGTAGTTCTTGTTGATGTACACGTCGTTGAGCCACGCGGAGAATTCGACGGCGTTGACCTTCAGCGTGATTCCGACGTCGTCGAGGTTCGAGACGAGGATCTGCGAAACCGTCGTGCCGTAGAACGACGGGATCGTGAGGGTCAGGGTGATGTCCTCGGCGCCGGCCTCGGCGAGAAGCTTCTTCGCGGCATCCGGGTCGAAGGGAGCCGTCGACTCGAGGTCCTCATAGCCGGGGTCGAGCTCGGGGATCGGGCCGTAGAGGGTCTGGCCGGCGCCGAGCGCTTCGACGATCGAGTTCTTGTCGATCGCCTGGCGGATGGCCTGCCGTACGCGCTTGTCCGCGAGGGGGCCCTTCGTCGAGTTCATCGCGAGCGTGCCCTTGTCGGTCGACTGGCCCAGCACCAGCGAGAACGCTCCGTCCGCCTCGATCTGGTCCTTCAAAGTCGCGTCGAAGCCGGTCACGACGTCGAGTTCGCCCGCGAGCGCGCCGGAGAGTGCCGCCTGCGTGTCGGGGATGAAGTCCAGCACGACCTCCGCGACCTTCGCCTTGTCGCCCCAGTAGGCGTCATTGCGCTTCAGCGTGATCGAGTCGCCCTGCTTCCAGTCGGTGAGGGCGTAGGGGCCCGTGCCGTTCGCCTTCGTCTTGCGGTCGATCGTGTCGCCTTCCTTGAAGACGAGGCCCGCGCGGCCGGTGAGGTTCCAGAGGAGGGTCGAATCGGGCGCGGAGAGAGTCAGGATGATGTCCTGACCGTTCGCGGCGATCGACGTCACGTTCTTCAGGCGGTCGGAGTCGCGGTAGGTCGCGGTGTCCTTGACCTGCTGCAGCGACCAGACGACGTCCTGCGGGGTGAGCTCCTGGCCGTCGTGGAAGGTGACCCCCTCGCGGAGCGTGAACGAGTAGGTCAGGCCGTCGGCGGAGATCTCGTGGCTCGAGGCGAGCGTGTCGACGATCTCCTGGTCGGGCGTGCGCGAGACGAGCCCTTGATACACGTTGTCGATCAGAATCTGGTCGAGCGCGGCGCCCGCCGTTTCGCGGATGTCGAGGTTGCTGGGCTCGAGAACGAGCCGTACCGCGACGGTCGCGTCGGGGTCGGCCGCGGCCGTGGAGCCGCTCGGCGACGGGCTCGAGCTGCCGGTGCAGGCGCTGAGGAGCAGAGCGCCGGCCGCGAGGAGTGCGGCTGCAGCAACGGTGGTGCGGCGGAGCATGTGGGGGTTCCTTTCGCAGGGGCGCGCGTGTTCGGGTGCTGTGAGGCGCGTCCGTGGACTCGGTGCGGGTTACAGCCTAGGCTCTGGGCGCCCTGCGCGCGGTCCGCGCCGTCCGGCACCGGTCACGCACTGTCATACGGTGACTAGTCGCGGGCGATGTCGCCGATGAGGGCTGCCAGGAGCACGGGCGCCTCCTCCTGCACGTTGTGGCCGCTCGGCGCATCCACGAGCGTGGCCGAGGGGAGGCGTCGACGGAACTCATCGGCATCCGCCGGCGTCACGAATCCGCGTTCGCCTCGCACGAGCGTGATCGGGGCGGTGACCGCGGCGAGATCGTCCCAACCGGATGCCGCGAGCGCGCCCCGGATCGCGGACTGCTGGGCCGCGGCGCCCGCGGCCGCGGCCGGATCGGCGCTGAGGGCGTTCGCGAGGTGGGCGAAATGGTGCTTCCACTCCACGCGCCCGTCCGCGCGCACGCGCGAATTGAGGAAGACGCCGCGCGTCGCGGCTTCGCGGGTGCCGCCGAGTCCGAACGCGAGCGCGCGGTCGACGAGCTCGTCGCGGCTCGCCCAGTCGGTCGGACCCGCGAAGAAGGCGCCGATCTGCGCGGCATCCCCGTTCGGATCGATGCCCGGAGTGATGTCGACGATGACGAGCTCGCGGACGAGCTCGGGACGATCGCTCGCAAGGGCCGCCGCGGTGAGCCCGCCGAGCGACTGGCCGACGAGCACTTGCGGCGCGCGGGTCCACGCGGCGAGAGCCGGCGCGACATCGGCCGCGAGGGTGCGCCCGGTGTATGCCGCGTCGTCGCGCCACGACGAGTCGCCGTGACCGGGCAGGTCGAGGGCGAGTGCGGGAAGATCCAGCGCGAGCATGGTCGTGTCCCACGTGTGGGCGTTCAGGCCCGCGCCGTGCAGGAGAGTCACGACGGGGTCGGGGAATCCTCCCGTCTCGGCGTCGCCGTACTGCAGCGCGCTGATCGTGCGCCCCTCGGCGGTGACGAAGGAGAGACGGCGCACCGGGGGAGGTGCGACGGCGAGCTCGGCGGCTTGGGCGGGGAGGAAGTCGAACTCGTCCATTCCGACATTGTGCGCCATCCCCGCGCCGACGAGCACACGCGCCTCGAGATCGCCGGGGACACGCGCCGTAAGCTGGGCCCATGACCGCCGAACGTCGTGTCCACCTCTCCCGCTCGGCGCGCCCCGCCTACGACGCGCTCGAGGCGTTCTCGCGCACGGTCGGCGAGGTGGCCGCCGCCGCCGGCATCGATGACCGACTGCGCGAGCTCACCCTCATCCACGCATCGCAGCTGAACGGCTGCGCCTATTGCGTGCGCGTGCACGTCGACCGGGCGGTCCTGGCGGGCCTCGGCGCCGACGAGATCGCGCAGCTGCCCGCGTGGCGAGAGTCGGGCGTCTTCTCGGCACGGGAGCGCGCGGCGCTCGAACTCGCGGAGTGCTACGTCTTCATCCACGACGAGGGGATCCCGGACGAGGTCTATGACCGCGTCGGCGGCATCCTCAGCGAAGAGGAGTACGTCGCGCTCAGCTGGCTGCTCGTCTCGATCAACGCGTTCAACCGCATCACGATCGCGGGCAAGTACCCCGTGCCTCCGCGCCACCCCGCTTCATCGGCGTCAACGGCATCCGTCGAATGACGGGGCGCGCGGATGCGCCCGATGGCGTGATCAACTTCCGCGACACGGGCGGACTGCCCGCCGCGGACGGCGTCACTCGCGCCGGTGTGCTGTACCGGTCCGCGAACCTCGCGCGCCTCACGACGGAAGGGCGCGCGGCGCTCGGCGCTCTCGGTGTGCGCCGCATCGTCGACCTGCGCTCCGACGACGAGGTCGCGTGGGAGCCGAGTCTCGTCGAGGGTCTCGAGCTCGACGTCGTGCGGGTCCCGCTGTTCCTCGGCTCCGTGGCATCCTTCTTCGACCGTGACGCGACCCTGGCCGAGCTGTATCGCAGCCTCATCGACGACGCCGGGGATCGCGTCGTCGCGGCGGCGCGCGGAGTGCTGGCCGCGCAGCCCGCTCTCGTGCACTGCACCGTCGGCAAAGACCGTACCGGCGTCGTCGTTGCGCTCATGCTCGCGGCTGTGGGCGTCGAGGTCGACGCTGTCGTCGCCGACTATGCCGCGACCGAATCGAGCCTTCCTCCCGAGCGCAATGCGCGGATCCTCGCTGCGCTGCGCCGCGCGCATCCGGACGCGCGGAACCTCGAAGAGCTCGCCACGCGGGCGCCCGCCGAGGTGATGCGTGCTCTTCTCGCCGAGGTGAACGAGCGCCACGGGTCGGCGGCGGATTACCTCCGCGCGCACGGGATGGCGGAGGAGGAGCTGGCTGCACTGCGCACCATCCTGATCGCACCGGAGAGCGCGTGAGGTAAGGCTCCCCTAAAGGAGGCGTATAGTGGGGGTGAGATGAGCACCCTGACCGAGCACCACGTCACGCACGACGCCGCCGCCTGCAAGGCGTCGCGGCACGCGCGCGTGCAGCAGCTCATCACGGCAGATGAAACGTCGCTCATCGAGCTCGAGACGCTCATCTCGACCCTCCCGATCTGCTCGACGGGCCGTGTGTTCGTCGAAGTGCCGGATGCCTCGTGGATCTTCGACCTGCGGGTCCCCGCCCGCATGATCGTCACGTGGCTCGACCGCTCGCAGCGCAGCGGCGATCCCGGCACGGGTCGTGCGTGCGCGCCGGGTCAGGCGCTCGCCCGTGCCGTCATCGCCTGGTCCGACGAGATGCTGTGCCCGGATGGCGCGGGGCCGGATGCCGCGGGGACGTGCGGCGGGGGGACCCGCATCCACCTGCTGGGAGGCTTCCTCGGCACGGCGGACATCTTCGACCACTTGACGGACGCCCTCGGAGTCGACGCGGCATCCATCGCCACGCCCGCCCGCTTCGGACTCGCCACCGCGCACTGATCGCGCCCTCGACACCGTTCACTCGGGCAGCGCGTGCTCAGCTGCCGCGCGGCACGTAGTTGCCGTCCTCGAGGCCGGCGAGGATCTCGAACCGATTGCGCAGCGGATCGCGTCCCGCGACGAGGTACAGGAGCGGCATGAGGAATCCGTACCGCCGCCACTGGCGGGCGTGCACCGCCTCGTGGGCGAGAACGGCATCGGTCACGGGCGCGGATCCCGTGAGGTAGCAGCCGCCGACGCAGACACCTCCGCGGCCGAACGCCCAGTTCGGCAGTCCGCGAAAGACCCAGAGCCCGGCCCGACGCTCGACGCGGCCCTGCGACCACAGTCCGCCCCAGACGAACCCCACGGTCGTACCCCACCAGTAGCCGAGAAGACTGATCGGTGAGTCGAGGAGGAGGGGCGGGAGGAAGGCGTCCAGGCGTTCTCCGCGTGCGACAGCCCGGGCGGCGCGCTCGCGCCATCCCGCGGGTGGGCGTGCGATCACGCGAGCGCTCCGACGACGCGCAGGATCGTGCCGAGATCGTCGATCGCCGCCGCCGGCGACGCCGGAGCGAAGCCGGCGATCGAGGCGCCGACGAGCGGCACACGCGAGCGCAGCGCGGCGAGCGCGGCGAGCAGCTGCTCGAGACTCAGACCGAAGGGGACGGGCAGCGCAACGCCGCCGATCACCGCAGGATCGAGCACGTCGAGGTCGATGTGCACGTAGACCGCACCGGCCCCCGTCGCCGCAACCGCGTCGGCCAGGGCGAGCGGATCGGCCAGCGCCTCGACGTCGAGATGGGTGGGCCCCGAGTCCCCGAGGGCGGCGCTTTCCGCATCGTCGAGCTCGCGCGCCCCGGCGAGGATGACACGGCTCGCGGGGACCGCACCGCTGCCCTCCAGGGGGAGGTCGTCGATCACCGCGCGCAGCGCCATGCCGGCGAACGCGCCCGAAGGCGAGGTATCCGGGGTGTTCAGATCGCCATGCGCGTCGAACCAGACCACGGCGAGAGAGTCGTCGAGGGCGCCGCGGCGCGCGGCGGCGTGGGCGATCGCCGGCACCGCGACACCGCAGTCGCCTCCGATCACGAGGAAGTTCTCGTAGCCGTCGCCGTCGCCGTCGCCGTCGCCGGTCGGCCCCTCGTGTGCGGCGAGGGCTTCGCGCAGCGCCGCGGCGGTGCGCGACAGTGCGCTGAAGCGCCGGATGCCGGTGTCGAGCGCCTCGCCGGCCGACGTTGGCACCTCGACGCGTGCGGTCGACGCGCGCGGCAGGTCGCCGGCGATGGCCTCCGCGCCATCGACGAGGTGCATCGCGCGCGTCGCGGGGGAGCCCTGCCACTGCGGCACGACGAAGAAGCGCGTCATGGTGTTCCCCTTCCGAGGCGCGGGGTTGCCCGCGAGACCTCCCGTGGGTCGCGTATCGCGATGCGAAGGCGTGCAGACGGGAGGTCTCGCGGTGGAGGTTTACTGCTCGATCGCGGGCGCGGGTGCGCCGCTCTTCAGCGCGGCGAGCCGGGCCTCGACCTCGGTGAGCTCACCGACGTCCTCGAGCTGGTTGAACTGAGCATCGAGGCTGGATGCCGCGATCTCCGCCTTGCCCGCCGCGAGGGCTTCCTGGCGGCGCACCTTGTCTTCGAAGCGGCCGAGTTCGCTCGTCGGGTCCATGACGTCGATCGACTTCACCGCGTCGTGCACCTTGTTCTGCGCTTCGGCGCTCTTCTGGCGCGCCATGAGCTCCGCCGACTTCGACTTCAACTCGACGAGCTTCTGCTTCATGCCGTTGAGGCCGTCCTTGAGCTTGTCGACGACTTCGGTCTGCGCCGCGATCGAGGGCGCGATGGCCTTCGCCTCGTTCTCCTCGCTGATCTGGCGCTGGAGGGCGATCTTGGCGAGATTGTCGAACTTGTCGGCGTCCGTCGTGTTGCCGGCGCCGCGCAGCTCGTCGGCCTTGCGGCTCGCCGCGAGCGCCTTGTTGCCCCATTCGGCGGCGGCCTTGACGTCTTCCTCGTGATCCCGCTCGAGGAGGCGCAGGTTGCCGATCGTTTCGGCGATCGCCGACTCCGCGTCGGCGATGTTGTTGGTGTAGTCGCGGACGAGCTGGTCGAGCATCTTCTGCGGGTCTTCGGCGGAGTCGAGCATGGCGTTGACGTTCGCCTTCACGAGTGTCGAGATGCGGCCGAAGATGGACTGCTTTGCCATCGGTTTTCCTTTCCTAGCGGGATGTGTGTCGTGGAGAGATCGGGGTGAGGGCGGTCAGAATCGGCCTCCACCACGGCGCGATCGCGTGCCTCCGCCGCCGAAGCTGCCGGGGCTCATGCCGCCGCCCGAGCGTCCGCCGCCCCCGAAGCCTCCGCCCCCGAAGCCGCCGCCGCGGCCGCCGCCGTTCAGCAACGAATTGATGAGGATGCCGCCGAGCACGGCTCCCATGACGTTGCCGCCCCCGCCGCCCCCGCCGGAGGAGCCCCCGGAGAAGGCGCCGACATCGTTCTGCGCCAGCTGGATCGCCTGTGCGGCGAGATCGTTCGCCCTCTGCGCGAACTGCAGGGCCTGGGCGGGATCGCTCTGCTGCAGCTGACGGGCCTGCACGAGCGACGCGCCGGCCTCGGCGAGGCGTGTGCGCGCCGGCGCACCGATCGCACCGCGCCGCGACGTGATGTAGTCCTCCGCGGCCGACACTTGGCCCTGCGCCTGGTTCAGCAGCAGATTCAGCTGCGCGACCTGACGCTGCGCCTGCGCCTGCGCGTCGCGCACCCCGGCGAGCAGCGCGTCGATCTGCGCGTTCGCCTTCTGGAGCCCTTCCAACGCGAACAGGGGACGCTTCGCGCTGCCGGTCAGCAGCGCCTTCGCGGCATCCACCTGCTGGCGCGTCGCCGCGACGACCGGCGCGAGTCGCCCGTCGGCGTCGGGGAGGGCCGCCGCGGCGGCGAGGTCCTGCTCGATGTCGGCGATGAGCGCCGCAGCGTCTGTCTCGCCGCGGGCGAGGTCGGCGCCGAGCTTGTCGATCGCCTTCTGCAGCTGATCGGCCTGAGCGACCGCGGCCTCCGCCGAGCGGATCTCCACGGCGGCCGACGCGCCGTCGCCCGCGCTGATCTCGCGCTCCGCGGCGGCGAGGTGCTCCTGCGCGAACGTCAGTCGCTCGGCGGCCTGCGCGGGGTCGTCGGCGATGGTCGCGAGGGCTTCGGCCGCATACGCGCGCTGCAGCGCGGCGAGGGAGGCCGCTGCGGCCTCCTGACGTGCGGCGACCGCGTCGTGTTCTGCGCGGATGCGTGCGAGTGCTTCGGGCGCGTTCTGTTCGAGCTGGCGAAGTTCGTCGAAGGCCTTCGCCTTCTGGTCGAGCTCGCCGTTCGCGTGAGTGCAGAGGTCGATGATCTGCGCGTTCCAGGCGCGCGTGTCGGCCTCGGCGTCGGGCGTCCGATCGTCGAGCTGCTGCTTGAGGGCGAACGCCCGGTCGAGGTCTTCCTTCGCGTGAGAGAGGGCCGTCTGGAACTCGGCCGCCGCAGCGTCGCCGAACTGCGCGCGCGCGAACTCGAGCTCCTGCTCGCTCGTCTTGATGGCGTCGTCGGTGGCGACGAGAGCGGATGCCGCGCGCCGCCCGAGCTCGTCCGTCGACACGCCCGCGAGTGGGTCCGCGGGCCCTGCCGAGTCCGTCACCGCGCCGCCCGAACGTCCGCCGACGCCGGCTCTCCTGCGCGAGCGCACGACGATGACGATGACGAGCGCGGCGACGGCGAGCAGCACGACGACGAGGAGGATGCCCCAGATGCCGGATCCGCCGCCCCCGTCGGTTCCGCCCGACCCGCCCGACACGGCATCGGCCAGACCGTCGCGTGCGGCCATCGCCGCCCCCGCCCAATCGCCGTTCGCGAGGGGGGGCTGGATCCGCTGCTGCTCGATCGTGCCGAGCTGATTCTCGCTCACGGGGCCGGCGGAGTCGCCGGAGAGGTAGAACTGGCGACCGTCCGTCGAGACGGCGAGGAGGTACTGGTTGGGCCCGAGCCCGTTGCGCTGCGCGGTCTGGTTCGCCCAGTCGTCCGACGCGGACGGGTTCGTGAACGTCGGAACGTATGCGACCCACAGGTCGACGCCCGACGTCGACGACAGAGCCCGCAGGGACGTGTCCAGATCACCCTCCTGGGCATCGCTCAGCACGTCCGACACGTCGAGCACGCGCGACCCGGCGAGGGTCACGGGGTCGGTCGCGCTCGCGGCCGCGGCCGCGCCGAACAGAGCCGCCGAGCCGCCGAGCAGAAGGGCGGCGGCGGTCGCGAGAGCAAGAGCCAAACGCACGCGCAAGCGCATTCCCTCCTTCGCGGGAGTGGTCGTTCCCGCCCCCCTTCCGATCCTATTCCGCACCGCGCATGTGGCAACAGGCGGCGCGGACGAATGCCGCGAAGACAGGGGCCCGATAGCGTGACCTGTTCGGAGGAACGATGCACGACGAAGGATTCGATCGATACGGCGGCGACGTCCTGGCCTCGGACTGGCGTGCGCGCGGCCGGCCCGCCGTCTCGCGTGTGGCGGCGGCGGCGGATCTCGTCGTCGAGGTCGCCGGCGACGGGTTCTGCGGCGCGGTCACGCGCGTGCAGTCGGGCACGGTCGAACTCGAGGATCGCCTCGGCCGGCGGCGCCTCTTCCCGCTCGGCGGCGGATTCCTCATCGACGGCGCTCCCGTCGAGTTGATCGTCCCGACCGCCGCTCCGGCGCCCCGCGCGCGCACGGCGTCGGGCTCGTTCGCCGCGCAGGATCAGCGCGCGCGGGTCGCCCGTGCCAGTCGCATCCTCGTGGAGGGGCGTCACGACGCCGAGCTCGTGGAGAAGGTGTGGGGCGACGACTTGCGGGCCGAGGGCGTCGTCGTGGAGTACCTCCAGGGCGTCGACCTGCTCGACGAGGCGCTGAGAGCCGAACCGCCGGGGCCGGGGCGGCGCTACGGCGTGCTCGTCGACCACCTCGTCCCCGGATCGAAGGAATCGCGTATCGCCGACGCCGTCCGGCGCGGAGCGCACGGCGCACACGTGCGGATCGTCGGTCACCCCCACATCGATGTCTGGCAGTGCGTACGGCCGTCGTCGCTCGGCATCCCCGCCTGGCCGGACGTGCCGCGCGGCATCGAATGGAAGGTCGGCGTCAGTCGCGCCCTCGGCTGGCCCGCCCGCGACCAGGCCGACCTCGCCCGTACCTGGCAGCGCATCCTCGGGTCGGTGAAGACGTACCGCGACCTCGACGCGGCCCTCCTCGGCCGCGTCGAGGAGCTCATCGACTTCGTCACGGCGGATAGCCTGGGGGAGTGACCGACCCCGCTCCGCGCTTCCGCGACAAGCCCGTCTCGTTCGTCCGTCGCAGCGGCCGCATGAGCGATGCCCAGGAGCGCGCCTGGCAGGACCTCTCCGCCCACTACGTCATCGACGTCGAGCGGGATGCCGCGGCCACGAGCGTGCGTCCGGGTACGCAGATCGCCCCGGGCGCCGTCTTCGGACGTCGCGCGCCGCTCGTCGTCGAGATCGGGTCGGGGCAGGGGCACGCGATCGTGCACGCGGCATCCACGTCACCCGAGCGCGACTTCCTGGCCGTCGAGGTTTTCCGCGCGGGTCTCGCGCGCACGATGCTCGACGCCGATCGTGCCGGTGCGACGAACCTCCGCCTCGTCGAGGCGAACGCTCCCGAAGTCCTCGAGCACCTGCTGCCGGAAGGGTCCGTCGACGAGCTCTGGATCTTCTTCCCCGACCCCTGGCACAAGGCCAAGCACAACAAGCGCCGGCTCGTCGCGCCCGCCTTCCCCCCGCTCGCGGCGCGGGTGCTGCGCGATGGCGGGCTCCTGCGCCTCGCGACCGACTGGGAGGACTACGCCGTGCAGATGCGCGACGTGATGGGGGATGCCGCGCACTTCACCCCCGCGTACGAGGGGTCATGGGCGCCGCGCTTCGAGGGACGTGTCATGACGGCGTTCGAGCGCAAGGGGCTGCAGAAGGGTCGCGAGATCCGCGACCTCGTCTATCGTCGCGAGTCGCGCGGGTGAGGCCGCCCGCGGGCGGCGTCGCCGCCGCGGCGTCCCTGCGGCCGGGGCTCGGCGCCGCCCTCGGCCCGGCACTTCTCGTCGCACTCGCCGCTCCCGCCTTCTTCGTTCTGCTGCAGCCGTGGCTCGGCGGGGTGCTGCTCGTGGCCGGCATCGGGTGTGCTGCGGCGCTCGAACGCGGGCGCATCGCGGCATCCACCCCGTCGCTCACGCGAGACCTGTCGCTCATCGCCGTGGGGCTCGCGATCGTCAGCACGATGTCGCTCGAGGCGAAGCTCGACGATGCGTCGATGGTGCGCTTCACGCTCGTGCTCGGTGGCGCGGTCGCCGTGCCGTATGCGCTGTCGCGCTGGGTGTATCGCGACCGGGCGATCGCCTTCCCCTGGCGAGGCGGCGGACGGTGGTGTCCGTGGCAGTGGGGATGGCTCGCCGCCGTGCTGGTGCTCGGCTGGCTCATCCTGCCGTTCTACTTCATCACGTCCGGTGTCTACCTCAATTGGCCGGTCGTGGATGAGCCGGGTCTCATCGCGCGCCTGTTCGTCGGCGTGGGAGCGGTCGGCATCTGGGACGAGCTGTTCTTCATCTGCACCGTGTTCGCGGCCCTGCGCCGCCACCTCGCGGATGTCACGGCGAACGTGCTTCAGGCGATCGTGTTCGTCTCGTTCCTGTGGGAACTGGGCTACCGCGCGTGGGGGCCCGTCCTTACGATCCCGTTCGCACTGCTGCAGGCGGTCATCTTCTTGAAGACCCGGTCGCTCGCGTACGTCGTGACGGTGCATCTGCTCTTCGACGCGGTGGTGTTCGCCGTGCTCGTGCACGCGCACAACCCGGGGATGCTCGACGGGCTCTTCCTCGTCTCACCGTGACGGGCGCGCGCGCCCGGGTGGTGCACAGGTGGCGGCGCTAGACTGCAGCCCGGATCCCGATCGGATCCCCGGACGAGGGTTCAGTACCCGGTGAGCGACAAGACTGGCCGAAAGGTCACGTCATGTCGTGGATCGTTCTCATCGTCTCCGGATGCCTCGAAGCCGTCTGGGCGACAGCGCTCGGAAAGTCGGAGGGCTTCACGAAGCTCTGGCCGACGGTGGTCTTCGGTGTCGCGCTCGTCGCCAGCATGGGCGGTCTCGCCTGGGCCATGCGCGACATCTCGACCGGTACCGCCTACGCCGTGTGGGTCGGGATCGGTGCGTCGCTGACCGTCGCGTACGCCATGATCACGGGCGACGAAGCGTTCTCGATCGTGAAGATGCTCCTCATCCTCGGCCTCGTCGGCTGTGTCGTGGGGCTGAAGCTCGTCGGCGAGCACTGACGCGTTCGCCCCGCGGCGCCGGCGGGCGACACCCGCGCCGATAGGGCGGGGCGCGCCGCCCGCGGCGAGGAGGTGGAGTGCCGAGGAGTCGGCAGAGCGAGGTTCGCAGTGGTCATACATCGACGCTAGAAACGCGGGATGCCGCAGGGCATCGCCCGACGGGACGATCGTCGTCCGTCTGCAGGATGATCTCGCCGCTTCGGGTCAGCCCAGTCGGGAGTGCTCGTCGAGCCGGTGCCACGTGCGGTTGTGGTAGACCAGCGCGTTCACCTCGTCGTCGCCCGGGCCGCCGCGATCGATCGTCGCCTCCAGGGCGTGCGCGGCGATGACGGTCGACGCACCGGCATCCATTTGTCCGATCACGGCGCACCGCACCCACGCGCGCACACCGGCGAACACCGGCTCGCCGGTCGCCAACCGCGACCAGGCGGCGCGGTCCGCGAAGCGATCGACGCCGCTCGTCGCGCCGAGGCGGGCGAGGTCGAGGTCGCCGGCGTCGAGGAGGTGCACGACGACCGTATCGGCGCGCTGGAGGGTCGTGGATGCCGACGACAGCGCGGAGATCGAGAACGTCAGCAGCGGCGGGTCGGCACTGACCGACGACACCGAGGTCGCTGTGAGCGCGACGGGCCCGTCCCCGGCATCCGCCGTGATGACGGCGACGCCGCCCGGGTGGCCCCGGAAGAGATCCTTGAAGCTCTGCGGCGGTAGCGAGGTCGGGAACGACGCGTGCGCTCGCGCCGGGCCGGCGTCAGCGGCGGGCACAGGCGGCTGCGGCAGGGAGGCGAGGGGCGACGTCATCCTCCGACGGTAGAACCTCCGCGGCTCGGGCGGCCGTCATGTGTTCTCGTGTGAACGCGGATGACGCCGTGTGACGTTCACCACCGCGACGGTGATGTGCCCCCGACAGGAATCGAACCTGCGACCTTTGGTACCGGAAACCAACGCTCTATCCCCTGAGCTACGGAGGCGGACCTGTCGAGGGTATCACCGCGTGAGCGATGCGACCGCCGCGGCGAGATGCTCGGCGAGGTAGTGGTGGCCGGCGGTCGAGGGGTGGTCGCGTCCGACACCCGTGTCGATCACGGTCGCGTAGTTCTCAGCGGTGATCCAGCCGTCGGCGAGCGGCGAGATGTACCACCAGTCCCGAGCCGCTGCGGCGGCGCGCAGGTCGCGGTCGATGCGGGCAGTCGCCGCCTCGACCGGCAGCACCTGGGGCGCCGGCCCCAGGATCACGACCTGTGCGCGCGGATACACGCGCGCGAGCGTGTTCCACGCGGCAACCACCGCGGCGCGGTACCCGTCCGCGCCTTCGCGGCGGTCGTTGATCGATCCCTGCACGATCACGAGGTCCGGATCGAGGGCCGGGTCGAGTGCGGCGATGCGCGTGCCGAAGTCCGCGCCGTCGATTCCCGGCTTCAGGTAGCCCGACCCGCGCACACCGTCGACGATCGTCCTCCAGCCCGCGAGCTCTCCGACGACGTAGGCGTAGCCGAGGCTCGGGTCGGATGCCGCGGAGCCGTACGTCCACGAGTCGCCGAAGACCAATACGCTCGGGTGCTCGGGCAGCACGATCGGCTCCGGGGAGGTGGCGACCGCCGCGTCGCCGGCCCCCGCGGCGACGACCGACGCGGGGGTCGTCGCCGGTGCCCACGGCCGCCACAGTGCCGTGCCGACGAGCGCCGCGACACCCAGCGCGACCACCGGCAGCACCCACGCACGGCGGCGCCGCGACGGGGACCGGAACGCACGCATGCGTTGAGGGTAAGCCACGCTCCGATCGATCGCGAAAGACCGCCGACAGTGGGCGTCGCACAAGCGGTATCGGACCATCCCCTCCGGCGTGCGAGGATACTTCGGTGCAGCGCATCGTGACCGCCGAACTCGACCTGGAATTGGGCTCCTCCGTCGACCTCATCTTCCAGATCGCGGCGGCCCAGCCGGCCCCCGTCATCCGCGAGGAACTGACGTTCACGCAGCGCGATCGCGTGTACACACCGACCGAGATCGTCGACCAGTCCGGCAGCCGTCTGCACCGTCTGCAGGGCGACTCGGGCCTCCTCGAGGTGCGCTACGAAGCCGTCATCGACGGGCACGTCGCGCAGCGTGCGACGAGCGACCTCGAGGCGATCACGTACCTTCGGCCGAGCCGCTACTGCCAGTCCGACGAGGTGTTCACGCAGGCCCGGCGTCAGTTCCGGGGCCTCCAGGGGATGGACCTCATCACCGCCGTGAGCGAGTTCGTCGCCACGAGCACGACCTACACTCCGGGGCTCAGTCAGGGCACCGACTCCGCCGTCACGACCCTTATGACCGGTCAGGGCGTCTGCCGCGACTACGCGCACGTCGTGATCGCGCTCCTGCGTGCGATGGACATGCCCGCCCGTTATGCCGCGTGCTTCGCGCCGGGCCTGCGCCCGATGGATTTCCACGCGGTCGCCGAGGCGTACCTGGACGGCAGCTGGTACGTCATCGACGCGACGCGGCTGTCGAATCGGCGCTCGCTCGTGCGCATTGCGACGGGGCGGGATGCCGCGGACTGCGCCTTCCTCAGCTACCACGGCGGGTACGTCGGGCTCCAGCGCATGCGCGTCGACGCGTGCGTCGTGCCCGACGATGCGGCGGACGTCGCCCTCGCCGATGCGGCGGCCGCGGCATCCGACCCTGCCCTCGACGACTTCGCCGAACTCGTCCAGCTCGCCTGACGGCACGCGGAGTCGGCGCGGGGTCTTCGAACGGCGACGCGCCCGTAGACTTGACGGGCTATGAATCCCGACGCCCTCGCCGCCGCCCTGCTCGCCGTCATCGCTCCGCTCGCCGAGGCGCGACGCGAGGGCTCCAGTGCGGGACTCACCGCGGCGGACTTCCCGCTCGAGCGGCCGCGTAACCGCGACCACGGCGATTGGGCGTCCAACGCCGCCCTCAAGCTCGGCAAGGTCGTGGGCGCGAATCCGCGCGAGTTCGCACAGGAGATCGCCGACGCCCTCGCCGCGACCCCCGGCGTCGCGTCGGTGGAGGTCGCCGGACCCGGCTTCATCAACATCCGGCTGGATGCCGCCGCCGCCGGCGCCCTCGCCAAGACGATCGTCGAGGCGGGTGCGGCGTACGGCACGAACGACAGCCGCGCCGACGAGATCATCAACCTCGAGTTCGTTTCCGCGAACCCGACGGGCCCCATCCACCTCGGCGGCACCCGCTGGGCTGCCGTGGGCGACTCTCTCGCCCGCATCCTGCAGAGCCAGGGCGCGCAGGTCACCCGCGAGTACTACTTCAACGACCACGGCGCTCAGATCGACCGCTTCGCGCGTTCGCTCGTCGCGGCGCACCAGGGCGACCCGACGCCCGAGGACGGCTACGGCGGCGGCTACATCGACGACATCGCGCGTCGTGTGGCGCTCGCCTACGAGGGCGACATCGACGCCCTCGATCCCGAGGCGAAGCAGGAGGCGTTCCGTGAGCTCGGCGTGAACTTCATGTTCGCCGAGATCAAGCAGTCGCTGCACGAGTTCGGCGTCGACTTCGACGTCTATTTCCACGAGAACGACCTGCACACCTCCGGCGCCGTCGACCGTGCCGTCGCGCGCCTGCGCGAGCTCGGCCACATCTTCGAGGCCGACGGTGCGACGTGGCTCCGCTCGACGGAGTTCGGTGACGACAAGGACCGCGTCGTCATCAAGAGCGACGGCAACGCCGCGTACATCTCCGGCGATCTCGCCTACTACCTCGACAAGCGCGAGCGCGGCTTCAACCGCTGCATCATCATGCTCGGCGCCGACCACCACGGTTATGTGCAGCGCCTCATGGCGATGACGGCCGCGTTCGGCGACGAGCCCTACGTCAATCTGCAGATCCTCATCGGCCAGATGGTGAACCTCGTCAAGGACGGCACGCCCCTGCGCATGTCGAAGCGCGCCGGCACGATCGTCACGATGGAGGACCTCGTCGAGATCGTCGGCGTGGATGCCGCGCGCTACGCGCTCACGCGATCGTCGGCGGATTCGAACCTCGACATCGACCTCGACGTGCTGCAGAAGCGCACGAACGACAACCCCGTCTTCTATGTGCAGTACGCGCACGCACGCACGCACAACGTGGGCCGCAACGCCGCCGACTCGGGCGTGGACCGCTCGGCGTTCGCACCCGAGCTGTTGACCCACGAGACGGAGAGCGCGCTTCTCGGCGCCCTGCAGGAGTTCCCCCGCGTCGTGGCCTTCGCCGCGGAGGTGCGCGAGCCGCACCGGGTCGCGCGCTACCTCGAGGAGCTCGCGAGTCTCTACCACCGCTGGTACGACAACTGCCGCGTCACGCCGCTCGGTGACGAAGAGGTCACCGACCTCCATCGCACGCGCCTGTGGCTGAACGACGCCACCGGGCAGGTGCTCCGCAACGGACTGGGACTTCTCGGGGTGAGTGCGCCGGAGCGCATGTGAGATGACCGCGCCCGCTCGCCCTCGCGCCCGACGCTGGCCGTGGCTCGTCGCGCTCGTCGCGGTGGCGGCGCTCGCCGTCGGGGCGTGGTTCGCGGGGGAGTACATCGCGCGCGGCATCGTCGAGCGCACGGTCCGCGACCAGGTGCAGAAGCAGCTCGCCCTGCCCGCCGATCAGCAGATCGATGTCGACATCCCGGGCCAGATCCTGCCTCAGCTCATCTCGGGCACGTTGGACGAGATCACCCTGTCGTCGCGCGATGTGCCGCTCGGTCAGCTCACGGGTGACGTCGTCGTCCGCGCGAGCGGCGTGCCGATCCGCGGCGACGGGCCGGCGACGAATGCCTCGGCATCCATCACCCTCGACGCGGCGCAGGTGCAGGCGCTCCTCGCGACCGTCGAGGACTTCCCGGCGAGTACCGTCACCCTGGCCGAGCCCGACATCGGGATCGAGACGGAGCTGCGCCTGTTCGCGCTGACCGTGCCGGTCGGCGTGGGTCTCACGCCCAGCGCGACCGCGGGTCAGCTCGTGCTCACGCCCGCGACCTTTACGGTCGCCGGTGCTCAGATCTCGGCGCAGGCTCTGCTCGACCAATTCGGGGCGGTCGGCTCGACCGTCATCCGGGACTGGGATGTCTGCGTCGCACAGTACCTGCCCGCGGGGATGACCCTGAGCGGCGTCCGCGTCGAGGGCGATCACGTCGTCGCCGACGTCGCCATCGACGGCGGCATCATTCACGACCCCGCGCTGCAGCAGAAGGGCACCTGCGCCTGACGCGTCGAGTCCGCACAAATGCGCGCTCGCGGGGCGTTCCGGAGTGCACAAACGAGGTTTCGCGGCGGTGGTGCTGGGCGGTCCGTGCATGCACGGGGCGGAATGCACCCGTGCCCTAGACTTGTCGCACATCCGACGGGCCGGCGGCGCGCGAGCGCCCGGCCCGTGGCTCCCACCCCGATTGGTTCTCATCCGCGTGTCCGCCTCTCCCGACCGTCCTCTCGTGCCGGAGTGGCTCGCGGTGCCCCATGATGCCAACGACCTGGCGACCGAGGTCTGGCCGGATGCCGCGCACCGCGATGACCGCGGGGAGCTCGTCGTCGGCGGTGTCTCCGCTTCGGAGCTGCGTGCGCAGTTCGGCACCCCGCTGTACGTCCTCGACGAAGACGCCGTGCGCGCACGGGCGGGTGAAGTGAAGGCCGCCTTCGACGCCGCGACCGCACGCCACGGCATCCACGCCCGCGTCTACTACGCGAGCAAGGCGTTCCTCTCCACTGCCGTCGTCAGATGGGTCACCGACGAGGGTCTCGCGGTCGACGTCGCCACCGGCGGCGAGCTCGCCGTCGCGCTCGCCGCGGGCGCCGACCCGTCGCGCCTCGGCCTGCACGGCAACAACAAGTCGGTCGCCGAACTCGAGCGCGCCGTCGAGGTCGGTGTCGGGTCGATCGTCGTCGACTCGCTGATCGAGATCGAGCGGCTCGCGGTGATCGCCGAGCGCGCGGGCCGCCACGGCGAGAGCGCGCAGAACGTCCTCATCCGCGTCAACACGGGCGTGCACGCCGAGACCCATGACTTCCTCGCGACGGCCCACGAAGACCAGAAGTTCGGCTTCGCCCTCGCCGCGGCGCCCGCCGTCGCCGCGCGCATCCGCGAGCTGCCCTCACTGCGCCTCGTGGGCCTGCACTGCCACATCGGTTCGCAGATCTTCGGCACGGCCGGCTTCGCCGAGTCGGCCTCTCGTCTCGCCGACCTGTACGCCGAGCTCCGCGCCGGCGGCGACCTGCCCGTGCTGAACCTCGGCGGCGGCTTCGGCATCGCGTACACCTCCGTCGACGAGCCGACGCCGATCGCGCGGCTCGCGGAGGGCATCGTCGACGCCGTCGCGCGCGAGTGCGAGGTGCGCGGCGTGCCGCTGCCCAACCTCGCCTTCGAACCGGGGCGAGCGATCGTCGGCCGTTCGGGCATCACGCTGTACGAAGTCGGCACGGTCAAGCCCGTCGTCGTCTCCGACGACGTGACGCGACTGTACGTGAGCGTCGACGGCGGCATGAGCGACAACGCCCGGCCTGCCCTGTACGGCGCGCAGTACTCCGCGCGCATCGCCTCGCGGTCCTCGGATGCCGCGCCTGCCCTCGCCCGCGTCGTCGGCCGCCACTGCGAGTCGGGCGACATCGTCGTCGATGCGGAGTACCTGCCGGGCGACGTCGCCCCCGGAGACCTCCTCGCCGTCCCCGCGACGGGCGCGTACTGCTTCTCGCTCGCGAGCAACTACAACTACGTCCCCCGCCCGCCCGTCGTCGCCGTCTCGCGCGGCACGGCGCGGGTGATCGTGCGTGGCGAGACGATCGATGATCTTCTCGCCCGCGACCTCGGCGTCAGCGCCGGCGTCTCCGCCTCGTCTCTCGCCACCTCGGCCGGGAAGGAGTCCGCATGACCGACTACCGCCGCCTCCGCGTCGCCCTGCTGGGCGCCGGCTCCGTGGGGTCGCAAGTGGCTTCGCTGCTGCTCACCCACCAGGACGAGCTCGCCGACCGCGCCGGCGCAGCACTCGACCTCGTCGGCATCGCGGTGCGCGACGTCGACGCGCCGCGCGACGCAGACCTCCCGCGCGAACTCTTCACGACGGATGCCGAGGGCCTCATCGTCGGCGCTGACATCGTCATCGAGCTGATGGGCGGCATCCATCCCGCGCGCGAGTACATCGAGCTCGCCCTGAACTCCGGCGCCGATGTCGTCACGGGCAACAAGGCACTCGTCGCCACCCACGGCTCCGAACTGTTCGACGTCGCCGACCAGGTGGGCGCGACGGTGTCGTACGAGGCGGCCGTCGCCGGGGCGATCCCGATCATCCGCCCGCTGCGCGACTCGCTCGCGGGGGACCGCGTGCACCGGATCATGGGCATCGTCAACGGGACGACCAACTACATCCTCGACCGCATGGACCGCGAGGGCGGCGACTTCGAGGCCGTGCTCGCGGACGCGCAGCGCCTCGGGTACGCGGAGGCCGACCCGACCGGCGACGTGGAGGGCTTCGACGCGGCGCAGAAGGCCGCGATCCTGGCGTCCCTCGCGTTCCACACGGCCGTCCCGATCGACGCGGTGCATCGCGAAGGCATCACCGCGATCGACAAGACGGTCATGGATGCCGCGCGGGGCGCCGGCTACGTCGTGAAGCTCCTCGCCGTGTGCGAGCGGCTCGACGGGGTCGCAGAGTCGCCGTCGGGCGAGGCGATCTCGGTGCGGGTCGCGCCCGCGCTCGTGCCGCGCGAGCACCCCCTCACCTCCGTGCACGGCGCCAACAACGCCGTCTTCGTGCAGGCCGAGGCCGCGGGCAACCTCATGTTCTACGGCGCCGGGGCGGGCGGCGTGCAGACCGCATCCGCCGTGCTCGGGGACGTCGTCTCGGCCGCGCGCCGCCACATCGCCGGCGGCGTCGGGGTGGGCGAGTCCACGCGCGCGAACCTCCCCGTGCTCCCGATCGGCCGCATCACGACGCGCTATCAGATCACACTCGACGTGGCCGATGAGGCCGGTGTGCTCGCGACAGTGGCCGGCATCCTCAGCGACGGGCGCGTGTCGATCGCGACCGCACTGCAGACGGTCCTCGGCCGGGCCGGTGGAGAAGGCGGCACGGCGCGCCTCGTGATCGGCACCCACCACGCGCTCGAGCAGGATCTCGCCGATACCGTCGACCGCCTCGCCGCGAACGCCGCCGTCACGCGCGTCGTGTCGGTGCTGCGCGTCGAGGGCGACTGACCCCCGGCGACCGCATCCCGCGGCATCCCTGGAAGAACAAGGCATCCCTGGAAGAAGGAGACGAACATGGTCCACGTATGGCAGGGCGTCCTGCGCGAGTTCGCCGACCGACTGGGCGTCACCGACGCCTCCACCGTCGTCACCCTCGGTGAGGGCGGCACGCCGCTCATCCCCGCGGCGGCGCTGTCGCAGATGACCGGCGCGGACGTCTACGTGAAGTTCGAGGGCATGAACCCGACCGGCTCGTTCAAGGATCGCGGCATGACGGTCGCGCTCTCGAGGGCCGTGGAGCACGGCGCGAAGGCAGTCATCTGCGCCTCGACCGGCAACACCTCGGCATCGGCCGCCGCGTACGCGGCGCACGCCGGCATCACGGCGGCCGTCCTCGTGCCCGAGGGCAAGATTGCGATGGGCAAGCTGAGCCAGGCCGTCATCCACGGCGGCAAGCTCATCCAGGTGCGCGGCAACTTCGACGACTGCCTCGAGATCGCCCGTGAACTCGCGGCGAACTACCCCGTGCATCTCGTCAACTCGGTCAACCCGGACCGCATCGACGGGCAGAAGACGGCCGCGTACGAGGTCGTCTCGCAGCTCGGCGATGCGCCCGACTTCCACTTCATCCCGGTCGGGAACGCCGGCAACTACACCGCGTACACGCGCGGATACCGCGAAGAGGCCGAGCGCGGCGTGGCCACGCGTGTGCCTCGCATGTTCGGCTTCCAGGCCGAAGGCTCCGCACCGCTCGTCCGCGGCGAGGTCGTGAAGAATCCCGAGACGGTCGCCTCCGCGATCCGCATCGGCAACCCGGCGTCGTGGGAGCTCGCCCTCGAGGCGCGCGACGCGACGGACGGCTGGTTCGGCGCGATCAGCGACGACAAGATCCTCGCGGCGCAGAAGCTCCTGGCATCCACCGCGGGCGTCTTCGTCGAGCCGGGCTCGGCGATCAGCGTCGCCGGACTGCTCGATCGGGCCGAAGCGGGCATCGTTCCGCAGGGATCCAAGGTCGTGCTCACCGTGACGGGCCACGGTCTGAAGGACCCGCAGTGGGCTCTGCGCAACGCCGACGGCAGCGCGGTCGAGCCCACCGTCGTCGACGCGACGACGAGCGAAGTCGCTGCCGTCCTCGACCTGGCATGACGGTGACCGAACGCTCGGTCGCGGTCCGCGTTCCCGCGACGAGTGCGAACCTCGGCCCGGGATTCGACACCCTCGGGCTCGCCCTGAGCTCGTACGACGACCTCGTGGCCACCGCGCTGCCGCGCCCAGGCCTCGAGATCGTGGTGACCGGCGAGGGTGCCGGTGAGGTGCCGCAGGATGCCTCGCACCTCGTCGTTCGGTCGCTGGCGTACGCCTTCGAGGCGGCCGGGCGTCCCGTTCCCGGCATCCGGCTCGTCGCCGACAATACGATCCCACACGGACGCGGCATGGGATCGTCGGGAGCAGCCGTCGTCGCGGGCCTCCTCGCGGCGAAGGGGTTGCTGGCCGGCGACGTCGAGTTCTCCGACGACACCCTTCTGCGCCTCGCGACGGAGCTCGAGGGCCACCCCGACAACGTGGCTCCCGCCCTGTTCGGGGGGCTCACGATCGCCTGGATCGACGAGAGTGGCCCGCAGCACAAGAAGCTGCTGGTGCACCGCGGCGTCTCGCCGCTCGTCCTCGTACCGGACTTCACGATGTCGACGTCGGCCGCCCGGGCGCTCGCCCCGACGCAGGTGCCGCGCGAGGATGCCGTGTTCAACGTGTCGCGTTCGGCGCTGCTCATCGCGGCGCTCACGCAGAGTCCTGAGTTGCTCATGGCGGCCACCGAGGACAAGCTGCACCAGTCCTATCGCGCCCCGGCGATGCCCGCGACCGACGCGCTCGTGCGAGCTCTCCGTCGGGAGGGCTTGGCTGCGGTTGTATCGGGCGCGGGTCCGAGCGTCCTCGTGCTCGCCGACGGCCCCGGGCGGCGCCTCGATGCGGTGCGCATCGCGGCATCCGTCTCGGACACTCCGTGGGAGCCGCGTTTGCTCGCCGTCGATGTCAAGGGTGGTACAGTGAGGAACCATACGGAGGGTTCCACGGCTAGGCCGTGAGTCTGGCCTCCGTCGCAATTCTGCGAACCCCGCACGATCCCCCTGCACCATGCGACGACCTCTCGGTCGTTCGACAGCCGTGGGTTGGCGCCTGTCGTGGACGACGCCTGTGCGGATCTGTCCTGTCCACATCCCTATTGAAGGAGAACTCGTGGAGTCCCTCTCCGAGATCGAAACCGAGAACACCGATGCCGCGCGCGAGGACGCCGCGACGCCTGTGACCGATGCCCCGGCCGACGCGGCCGCTGCCGGCGAGACCCCTGTCGAAGAAACGCCTGCCGGCGAGGAGGCGCCCGCCGAGGAGCCCGCTGCTGCCGAGGAGCCCGTCGCTGAGGAGCCCGCTGCTGCCGAGGAGCCCGTCGCTGAGGAGCCTGCCGCTGTGGAGGAGCCCGCTGCGGCCGAGGAGCCCGCGCCCGTGAAGGCACCGCGCAAGCGCGCGCCGCGCCGCGCGAAGAGCACCGATGTGCCCGCCGAACCCGTCGAGGCGCCGGCGGCGGAGACCGCCGCTCCCGACGCGCCCGCTGCCGACGAAGCTGCGACTGCCCCCGAGGCGACCGCCGAGGGTGCTGCAGACGCCGCACCCGAGACCGAGGCGCCCGCCGAGCCGACCGAGCCCGCTGAAGGCGAGGCCCCGCAGGCCGAGGCCGGAGAAGCGCCTTCCACCGACGCCGAGAAGGCCGAAGGTGAGGGGGAGACCCCGAGCCGCAGCCGCAGCCGTTCGCGCAGCCGCAGCCGCAACCGCGGCAAGTCCGACGCCGCGCAGGGGGGCCAGCAGGGCGCTCAGAACGCGCCGGCCGAGGCATCCGACGGCGACAGCAACGGCAATGGCATCAATGCCGATGAGCAGGGCTCAGGCCGTGGGCGACAGCGCAACAAGCGCCGCGGCCAGGGTGGCGCGGGCGATGAGTTCGAGACCGAGATCGGCGAGGACGATGTCCTCATCCCGATCGCGGGCATCCTCGACGTGCTCGACAACTATGCGTTCGTGCGCACGACCGGGTACCTTCCCGGCGCGAGCGACGTCTACGTGTCGCTCGGTCAGGTCAAGAAGTACAACCTGCGCAAGGGCGACGCCGTCGTCGGTGCGATCAAGCAGCCGCGCGAGGGCGAGCAGTCGAGCCGCCAGAAGTACAACGCGCTCGTCAAGGTCGACGCCATCAACGGCCTGTCGGTCGAGGATGCCGCGTCCCGCGTCGAGTTCGGGGCGCTCACGCCGCTCTACCCGCAGGAGCGCCTGCGCATGGAGACGGCTCCCGAGAAGCTGACGCAGCGCATCATCGACCTCGTCGCCCCGATCGGCAAGGGCCAGCGCGGTCTCATCGTCGCGCCGCCCAAGGCGGGCAAGACGATCGTGCTGCAGCAGATCGCCGACGCAATCGCGAAGAACAACCCCGAGGTGCACCTCATGGTCGTGCTCGTCGACGAGCGCCCCGAAGAGGTCACCGACATGCAGCGCACGGTGAAGGGCGAGGTCATCGCCTCGACCTTCGATCGTCCGGCCGAGGACCACACGACCGTCGCGGAGCTCGCCATCGAGCGCGCGAAGCGCCTCGTCGAACTCGGCCGCGACGTCGTCGTGCTGCTCGACTCGATCACGCGTCTTTCGCGCGCCTACAACATCTCGGCTCCCACATCGGGTCGTGTGCTGTCCGGCGGCGTGGATGCCTCGGCGCTCTACCCGCCGAAGCGCTTCTTCGGCGCGGCCCGCAACATCGAGAACGGCGGATCGCTCACGATCCTCGCGACCGCGCTCGTGGAGACCGGGTCCAAGATGGACGAGGTCATCTTCGAGGAGTTCAAGGGCACGGGCAACAGCGAGCTGCGCCTGTCGCGCCAGCTCGCCGACAAGCGCATCTTCCCGGCCGTCGACGTGAACGCCTCGTCGACGCGTCGCGAGGAGATGCTGCTGAGCGCCGACGAGGTCAAGATCACCTGGAAGCTCCGTCGCGCGCTCGCGGGCCTCGACCCGCAGCAGGCCCTCGAGGTCGTGCTCGGCAAGCTGAAGGAGACGGGCTCCAACGTCGAGTTCCTCTACCAGATGCAGAACGTTCAGCTGAAGCAGCAGGCATCCGGCGGCGGCCACAGCCACGGGCACGAGAACAGCATCCGCTGACCGGCCCGGCCGTGTTCGAGTCCGTCCAGGCGCTGATCGACGAGCACCGCGCGGTTCAGGAGGAACTCTCCGACCCCACGGTGCACGCCGATGCCGCGCGCGCCAAGCGCGTGAACCGTCGCTACGCGGAGCTCTCGCGCATCGTCACGGCCTATGACGCGTGGCGTGCGGCCGGTGACGACCTGGATGCCGCGCGCGAGCTCGCCGGTGAGGACGACGCGTTCGCGGCCGAAGTCCCCGTGCTCGAGGAGCAGGTCGCCGCTGCGCAGGAGAAGCTGCGGCGCCTGCTCATCCCGCGCGATCCCGACGACGCGCGCGACGTCATCATGGAGATCAAGGCGGGGGAGGGCGGCGCCGAATCGGCGCTGTTTGCCGCCGACCTCCTGCGGATGTACCTGCAGTACGCGGCGTCCATGGGATGGAAGACGGAGCTGCTCGAGCGCAATGAGTCCGACCTCGGCGGCTACAAGGACGTTCAGGTCGCGCTCAAGGGGTCGTCGACGGACCCGGCGCAGGGAGTGTGGGCGCACCTGAAGTACGAGGGCGGTGTGCACCGCGTGCAGCGAGTGCCCGCGACCGAGTCGCAGGGGCGTATTCACACGTCGACGACGGGGGTCCTGGTCTTCCCCGAGGTCGATGAGCCCGAAGAGGTGCAGATCGACCCCAACGATCTGCGCATCGACGTCTATCGCTCCTCCGGCCCCGGGGGCCAGTCGGTCAACACGACCGATTCGGCCGTGCGCATCACGCACCTCCCCACGGGAATCGTCGTCTCGATGCAGAACGAGAAGAGCCAGCTGCAGAACCGCGAGGCGGGTATGCGTGTGCTCCGCGCGCGCCTGCTCGCGAAGCAGCAGGAGGAGCGGGATGCCGCGGCATCCGATGCCCGTCGCTCGCAGATCCGTGGCATGGACCGTTCCGAGCGCATCCGCACCTACAACTTCCCGGAGAACCGCATCGCCGACCATCGCACGGGGTACAAGGCGTACAACCTCGACCAGGTGATGGACGGCGCGCTCGGACCGATCATCGAGTCGGCGATCGCGGCCGACGAAGAGGCGCGGCTCGCCGCGCTGGGCGGCGACTGACGCGGCCGCGGGGCGGAGCGCATCGACGCGGTACGCTCAGCGCATGATCACCTTCCTTATCCGCGCGCTCATCTTCCTCGTCTCGGCGGCCGTCGGCCTCATCGTCGCCGACCTGGTTCTCGATGGCTTCCGCATCGACTGGTCGAGCTGGTGGGGATTCGTTTTCGCCGTGGTGATCTTCGCCCTGCTGCAGTCGGTTCTGACGCCGTGGGCAGCGAAGGTCGCCCGACGCAACGCGCCGGCGCTCCTGGGGGGTATCGGGATCGTGTCGACGTTCGTCGCCCTGCTCGTCGTCGTGCTGATCCCCGGTGCGGGACTCACGATCGGTCTGCCGTGGTGGACGTGGGTCGTTGCCCCGATGATCGTCTGGGTCGTCACGGCCCTCGCGACCTGGCTGCTGCCGGGGCTGTTCCTCAAGAAGAAAGTCGCGGAGCGCCGCGCCGCCTGACTGTCGGCGCTGTTTCGTATGTTCCGTTCGGGCTCCTCTCTCTTGCAGGGGACTTTCGTGAACGTGGGGCAAGGGGCAGCGATCGGCGACCACTCTGGAACCACAACATCCACTTCCACCGCGTAGTTCTCGGGGCGATCCCCGCCGGGGCCACTTCAGCGGTCGACGTCGGCACGGGCGATGGGATGCTCTCTGCAGAATTGCGTGGAGTGGTGACGGACGTCGTAGCGATCGATCTCGATGCGCAGGTTCTCCGCCGCGCGGAAGCCGAGCACTCGGGCATCGTGTGGGTGAATGATGATGTGATGACGCACGACTTCGGTCGGAGATTCGACGTCGTGGCATCCGTCGCGACTCTTCATCACCTACCGGATCTGCGTAGTGAGCTGGATCGTCTCGCGGATCTCACCGCGCCGGGTGGGGTACTCGTGATCGTTGGCCTCGCGCGCGCGTCGACTCCGTGGGACCTCGTGGTCGCGCTGGTGGGCGTTGTACAGCACCAGTGGCTCTCGCGAAAACGACGGGCATGGGAGCACTCCGCGCCGACAGCTGTTCCCGAGCACTCTCTGGCATCGGTGAAGTCGGTCCGAGGGAGGACCTCAGTGCTTGCAAACTTCGTATTTATGTTCTAAACTGAGTGTGGCGGTCGCCCCATTCAGGTGACCGCAAGGGTGAGCCGGCAGAGCAACCGGACGTTGAATGCATCGACGTCAGGAGTGCCATGGAAAAGCCGCAGGAGCGCCGCCACGAGGTGAGATTCGTGGATGCCGGGGCGCCGGGCACCGCGCCTGCGGCGCCGCTCGACCCGCACTGGGCGGAGTTGTCGTCGCTCGTCACTCGCGTCGCGGCGAACCGCACGGAAATGTCGCGGCTGCATGCCGAACGCGCGGAGATGTGCGCCGAGGCTCTCGAGCTGGTCGCGCGTCGTGTCGCGCAGCGGCAGGCGGCTCGTCCCGGCCGCGAGCTCGGGGACAGCATTCCGCTGCGGGAGGTGCTCGCCGAGCTCGCCGCAGCGCTGCGGGTAGGGGAGCGCACCGTGTCAGCGTGGCTCGGCGACGGGGCGGCGCTCGTTTCGACCTATCCGGGCACGCTCGAGGCGCTGCGCGCCGGCCGCATTGATGAACGCCACGCGTCGGCGATCATCGACGCCGGCGTCCTCCTCGATGACGACGCGCGCTCGGAGTACGAGCGCCGTGTGCTCGAGGTCGCCGAGGCGGCGACCGCCCCGGAGCTCCGCGACACCGCGCGCATCATCGCAGCCCGGTTGCAGCCGTCGATCGTCGAGGAAGCTCGGCGTGACGCTCTCGCGCAGCGTCAGGTGAAGACGTACGGTCTGCGCGACGGGCTCTCTCGCCTGTTGCTCGACGCGCCGGCCGCGCTCGTGCAGGGAATCTTCGAGCGCGTCACAGACATGGCGGGGGCGCTCGCCTCCACGGCCGAGGAGGAACTGGCCGCCGAGGAGCCGGCCGACGAGGACAACGATGAGCGCACACTCGATCAGCGTCGCGCCGACGTCGTCTGCGATCTACTGCTGACCGGTGCGCCCGGCGCGGACTCCGAGGCGGGCCTCACCGCGGTTCGCGCGACCGTCCACGTCACCGTGCCGCTCTTGACGCTCGCGGGCCTCGATGACGCGCCCGCGGTGCTCGACGGCCGTGGCCCCATCGATGCCGAGACGGCACGGATTCTGGCTGCCGCGGCTCCCGTCTGGCAACGCGTCATGACACACCCCGTGACGGAAGAGCCGCTCCGCCTCGACGTCTACCGACCGAGCGGTCGCCTGCGCCGCCTGCTGAACGCTCGCGACCGCACCTGCCGGTGGCCGGGATGCCGCCGCCCTGCGAGCCGCTCGCAAGCCGACCACACGATCGCGTGGGAGGACAGGGGCACGACGTGCGCCTCGAATCTCGCGATCCTCTGCAAGGGTCATCACACGCTCAAACACGCGTCTGCGTGGACGCTTCGCCAGCTCGGCGGTGGCCGACTCGAGTTCATCTCGCCGACGCGGCGGCGCTATCGAAACGACGTCCCCGCTGTCGTGGAGACGGTAGGTCCACCGCCATGGCGGCGCCTACTCGACGCTCCCCGCGACACGTCCGACCCTCCGCCGTTCTAATCGGTGCAGAAGGGAGGTCCGCGTCGGCCGAGTGTATAGGTTCGTGGTGTGATGCGTGATTCGGTGACGGTGATAGCTTCTGTCCATGCTCCCATCGACGTCGTCTGGCGGTTTCTGACGGCCGAGCGGAACGCGTGGTGGCCTGACATGCGGTTCGAGGCTGTCGTCGGCTCGCGGCTCGTCGAGACGTGGGTCGAGGAGGGGCGCGAGGCATCCGCGACCGGGAGCATCACGCGCTGCGAAGCGCCGCACACCCTTGGGTTCCGCTGGAACGAAGAAGGTTGGGAGTGCCCCCTCGATGTCCTGATCGTGCTCGTCGAAAACGGTATGTCGACGGCGGTCACGCTCACCGAGTCCGGGTTTGCCGCGGCGCAGACTCTGCCGGCGCTTCCTGCAGAACACGACGAGGGGTGGCGCTACCATCTCGCCCGGCTGAAGCGCGTGAGCGAAGGCAACGCGGTCGAGGCGTGCTAGATGAAGTACTCGGGGGTCGTGAGGACGGCCCGGGTGTCCTCGCCGGCGCTGCGCATGCGGGCCTTGGCGGGAACGCCGACGAGGACAGAGTCCTCCGGCGCATCCGCCGTGACGACCGCGTTCGCGCCGACGACCGAACCCGCCCCGATCGTGATCGGGCCGAGGATCTTCGCTCCCGCACCGACCGCAACGCCGTCGCCGAGGGTCGGATGCCGCTTTCCGCCCTCGCGCGTCCGGCCGCCGAGCGTCACGCCGTGGTAGAGCATGACGTCGTCGCCGACTTCGGCGGTCTCGCCGATGACGACGCCCATGCCGTGATCGATGAAGAAGCGGCGCCCGATGACGGCGCCCGGGTGGATCTCGACGCCGGTCAGCCAGCGCGTCAGCTGCGAGAGAGCGCGCGCGGGAAAGCGCCAGCCGCGCGTCCAGAGGGCATGCGCCAACCGGTACGACCAGATCGCGTGCAGCCCCGAGTAGAGGATCGCGATCTCCCACGCGCTGCGCGCGGCGGGGTCGCGGAGCTTCGCCGCCGCAAGGTCTTCGCGCAGACGCGTGAGCGCGCCCAGGCGCTCGACGCGAGGAAGGTCATGGTCACTCACGCCGTCACCTCGTCCTGCAGGTGCGCATAGAGCGCGGTCGAGAGGTAGCGCTCACCGGCATCCGGCACGATCACGACGATGCGCTTTCCCGCGGACTCCGGCCGGTCGGCGATCTCCAGCGCCGCCCACACCGCGGCGCCGGCGGACATCCCGGCGAGGATCCCCTCGCGCGTCGCGAGCTCGCGCGCGACACGGATCGCGTCGTCGAACTGCACGTCGACGACCTCGTCGATGACGGAGCGATCGAGCACGGGCGGCACGAAGTTGGGCCCGATGCCCTGGATGCGGTGACCGCCCGCGCGGCCCTCGCTGAGTACGGGGGAGTCGGCCGGTTCCACGACGACGACCTTCACGTCGGGGTTGCGCTCCTTGAGCACCTGCCCGACGCCGGTCACAGTCCCACCCGTGCCGGAGCCGGCGACGAACACGTCGACGCGGCCGTCGGTGTCGCGCCAGATCTCCTCCGCCGTCGTCCGGCGGTGGATCGCGGCGTTCGCTGCGCTCTCGAACTGGTGGGCGAGCACCGCCCCGGGCGTCTCCGCTGCGATGCGCTCAGCCGTCTCGACGGCTTCGGTCATGCCCTTATACGGGTCGGTGAGCACGAGCTCGGCGCCGTACGCCTTCAGGAGCGTGCGCCGCTCCTTCGACATGGATGCCGGCATGGTGAGAATCACCCGGTACCCCCGCGCCGCGCCGATGAGGGCGAGCGCGATGCCCGTGTTCCCGCTCGTCGACTCGACGATCGTGCCGCCCGGCTGGAGTGCGCCGGACTGCTCCGCCGCCTCAATGAGGGCGTAGCCCAGCCGATCCTTGACGGACGCGCCGGGGTTGTAGAACTCGAGCTTGGCAACGACCTCCGCCTGAACGCCCTCCGCGAGGGCGTTCAGGCGGACGAGCGGCGTGTCGCCGAACGCGCGGGTGATGTCGGGGACGATCCCTGCCACGTGCCGGATGCCTCAGATTCCGGCGGGCTCGTCGCGCAGGTGCTCGTACAGCGCCGTCGAGAGGTAACGCTCGCCGAACGAGGGCACGATCACGACGATGTTCTTGCCTTCGGCCTCGGGGCGAGCGGCGATCTGCAGCGCGGTCCAGATCGCGGCACCCGATGAGATGCCCACGAGGATGCCCTCGGAGGTCGCCACCTCGCGTGCGACGCGGATCGCGTCGTCGAACGAGACGTCCACGACCTCGTCGATGACGCCCTGATCGAGGATCGGCGGGATGAAGTTGGGGCCGATGCCCTGGATCTTGTGCGGCCCGGGCGTGCCCTTCGTCAGAAGCGGCGAGTCGGCCGGCTCGACGGCGACGATCTTGGCATCCGGCACGCGTTCCTTCAACACCTGGCCGACACCCGTGATCGTGCCCCCGGTACCGATGCCGGCCACGAAGTAGCCGATCTCGCCGTCGGTGTCGCGAAGGATCTCCTCCGCCGTCGTCTTGCGGTGGATCTCGACGTTCGCCTGGTTGGCGAACTGCTTTGCGAGGATCGCGCCGGGCGTCTCGGCGGCGATCTCCTCGGCCTTCGCGACGGCGCCCTTCATGCCGAGCGCGGGCTCGGTGAGGATGAGCTCGGCTCCGTACGCCTTCAGCAGCAGGCGACGCTCGATCGACATCGAGGCCGGCATCGTGAGGATGACCTTGTATCCCCGGGCCGCGCCCACCATCGCGAGCGCGATGCCGGTGTTGCCGCTCGTGCCCTCGACGATCGTGCCACCGGGCTTCAGCTCGCCCGACGCCTCCGCGGCGTCGACGATCGCGATGCCGAGGCGGTCCTTGACCGACGAGGCGGGGTTGTAGAACTCCAGCTTCGCGAGCACCGTGCCGGGCAGGCCCTCGGTCAGGCGGTTGAGACGCACGAGCGGAGTGTTACCGAACGCGCTGGTGATGTCGGGGTGGATGCCGGACATGGACGGCCTTTCTGCAGTGAGGGTCGTGCCCGCGGTCGAATCGGGGTCGACAGGTCGAACCAGCCTAGAGTGCCCACTTATTCCGTAGCTGAATGTGACGTTCGGTTTAGGCTGGTTCCACCCATGAGCATCGAGCACGACTCCGACGCGC
This sequence comes from Microbacterium sp. MMO-20, assembly GCF_037147735.1. Taxonomy (NCBI): domain Bacteria; kingdom Bacillati; phylum Actinomycetota; class Actinomycetes; order Micrococcales; family Microbacteriaceae; genus Microbacterium; species Microbacterium sp. MMO-20. The sequence continues at coordinate 328,056 of NZ_JBBCUU010000002.1, forward strand.
GCACCGGCCTTCTCTCCCTGAACGAGTTGCTGCGCGCCGCGGCCGCCACCCTGGCATCCGCCGGCGTCCCCACTCCCGAGGTCGATGCCGAGCTGCTCGTCGCGCACGTCCTCGGGATCGGGCGCGGCGAGATCGCCGCCGCCCGAATGCGGGGGGACTCCGCGCCGACGGGGGAGCCCGCCGATCGCATCGCGCAGCTGATCGCGCGCCGCGCGGCGCGCGAGCCGCTGCAGCATCTGACGGGGTTCGCGCCATTTCGACACCTCGAGCTGCGGGTGGGTCCGGGCGTGTTCGTCCCGCGCCCCGAGACCGAGATGGTCGCGCAGCTCGCGATCGACGCGCTGCGGGCCGTGGCAGACGCCGCCCCTGTCGCTGTCGACCTCGGCACCGGGTCGGGAGCCCTCGCCCTGGCCCTCGCGACCGAAGTGCCGCACGCGCGCGTGCATGCGGCGGAGAACTCCGTCGAGGCCTTCGTCTGGGCGAAGGAGAACTTCGCGGCGCACGCTCCCGCGGCGCGTCTCGCGTTCGTCGATCTCGCGTCGGCGTTCCCCGAGCTCGACGGGCGGGTCGACGTGCTCGTGTCGAACCCCCCGTACGTCCCGGATGCCGCCATTCCGCGCGCTCCGGAGGTGCGGCACTGGGATCCGCCCGCCGCGCTCTACGGCGGCGAGGACGGCCTGGACGTGGTCCGCACGCTCTCGGGGGTCGGCATGCGCCTCCTTCGACCCGGCGGAGCCCTCGTGATCGAGCACGGCGAATGGCAGGGTGCGCCGATCCGGCAGCTCCTCGCTCAGGACGGCTGGCGCGCGGCGTCGACACACCCCGACCTCACCGGCCGCGACCGCGCGACGACGGCTCTGCGTCCCTGACCTCGGCATCCGTAGACTGGAGGGCGATATGTACGAGCTCTTCGACTGCCGCGATTCCGAGCAGCTGCTTCCCGGCATGCGCAAGGCGCGCCAGGCCATCGCGCGGGGTGAACTGGTGGTCCTGCCGACCGACACCGTCTACGGCGTCGCCGCCGATGCGTTCAACGCGGATGCCGTGGCGCGCCTCCTCGCGGCGAAGGGACGCGGTCGGCAATCACCGCCGCCTGTACTCGTCGCGGGTGTCAACACCATGCGCGCTCTCGTGGCAGAGGTCCCCGCCGCAGTCGAGCGTCTCGTCGAGGCGTTCTGGCCGGGTGGGCTCACGATCGTCCTCCCCGCACAGCCCTCACTGTCGTGGGATCTCGGTGACACCGGCGGCACCGTCGCGGTGCGCATGCCCGCCGATCGCATCGCCCTCGAGCTTCTCGAGGAGTGCGGACCCCTCGCGGTTTCCAGCGCGAACCTCACCGGACGCTCTGCCGCTGTCGACGTCGACGACGCCGCGCGCATGCTGGGCGACTCGGTCGCCGTCTACCTCGACGGCGGCCCCTCGCGCGACGGCGTGGCCTCGACGATCATCGACGCGACGGGTCTCGTCTCGGGTGCACGTCCGGTTCGGATTCTGCGCCGCGGCGCCGTCTCTCGCAGCGAGCTCGAGGAGAGCCTCGGCGATCTGCTCGAGCCGGACGACCACGACCACGACCACGGCGACGGCTCGGCGTGAGGTTCTACGTCCTCACGGTGGTCGTGACGGCCCTCCTCACGCTGGGTCTCACGGCGCTCGTCTGGAAGCTCGGGCTGCGGTACCGGCTGTACCCCGAGATCCGAGAACGCGACGTGCACACGACGCCGAAGCCGCGCATCGGCGGTGTCGCGATGTACGTCGGCGTCCTCGCCGCGTTCGCGCTGTCGTCCCAGATCCCCTACTTCGCGATCATCTGGAACGACCCCGCCCGGATCTGGTCGATCCTGGGCGCCGCGACCCTGATCGTGATCATCGGCGTCGCCGACGACCTGTGGGATCTCGACTGGATGATCAAGCTCGGTGCGCAGTTCCTGGCGGCGGGCGTGGTGGTCGGCTTCGGCGGCATCCAGATCTTCTACATCCCGCTCGGCCAGCAGTTCGTCGTGTCGAGCTGGATGAGCTTCGTACTGTCGGTGTTCGCGATCGTCATCGTGATGAACGCGGTCAATTTCATCGACGGGCTCGACGGCCTCGTCGCCGGCGTCGCTCTCATCGCGAATGCCGTGTTCTTCGTCTACACCTACCTCGTCGCCCGTGACACCGGAGCGGAGACCTACTCGAGCCTCGCGTCCTTCATCGCCGTTGCCCTCGTCGCCGTCTGCCTCGGGTTCCTCCCGCTGAACTGGAGCCCGTCCAAGCTATTCATGGGCGACTCGGGCGCGCTCCTCATCGGCCTCCTCATGGCCGTCGCGGCGATCGCCTTCACGGGGAGCCTGGATCCCGCCCTCCTCGGTGACAACGACGTGTTCGGCCGGTCGCAGCTCCTCGGCGCGTTCATCCCCATCCTTCTGCCGGTCGTCGTCGTGCTGCTCCCGCTCCTGGACTTCGGTATGGCCGTCATCCGGCGGATGGGGCAGGGCAAGTCACCGTTCTCGCCCGATCGCAAGCACTTGCATCACCGCATGCTCGACATGGGCCACAGCGACCGTGCGGCCGTCGTCATCTTCTACGCCTGGACCGCCGTCGTCTCGGTCGGCGTGCTCCTCATGTACATGGGGACGAGCCGCGACTGGCCCGGCGACTACTGGCCCGGCGTCGCGTTCCTCGTCATCGGTGCGGCGGCCTGCGTGGCCGTGACACTGCTGCCCTCCGCCGGTCGCAGCGCTGCGACCGCCTCGACAGATCCCGACACAGATCCCGAACCCGAACCCGAACCGAGGACCTCATGACCGAGACCCCCGATCCGACGTCCCCCTCCACTCGTCGCGACGTGTCGAGCAACCGCGTCTTCCGCACGACGCTGCTGTGGTCGGCCGCCATCACTGCGGGCCTCGCCGTCGCGGGCGCGCTCATCGGATTCGCGGTCGCCGGCACCTCCGGGCTGTGGAGCGCGCTCATCGCGATCCTCCTCGCCGCAGTCTTCCTCAGCCTCACCGCAGGAACGATCCTCATCGCGAACCGCTGGTACGGCGATCCGCTGTACGTGCCGATCTTCTTCGGCGCCGTGATGGGCGGTTGGATCGTCAAGTTCGCGCTGTTCATCGTCGTGCTGCTCGTCCTGCGCGGTCAGCCGTGGCTCAACGGCACCGTGTTCTTCGTCGCGCTCGTCGTGAGCGTCGTGGCATCCCTCATCATCGATGTCGTCGTGATGCTGAAGATGCGCGTCCCGTACGCGGGCGATGCGAACCTGCCCACTCTCTCCGACATCATCGACGAGGCCCGTCGCCCGTCCCTGCCGCCTCTGCCGCCGGAAGAGGGTGGTACCGGCAGTGACGGAACACCTGCGGACGCGGGTGGCCCGCGCGCCTGATAGGCTGTCCTTGCGCCTGTGACCGCGGTGTCGAAAACGCTGGGGACTGTGTGCGCATCGACTTTCACCGACCATCGTCGCCTCGGTTCACGCCGATGCCCCGAAGCTGGAGTCTGCGCTGTTTACCCACGCTGCGACCCTGATCGCCAAGACCGCTGAAGAAGGCGGCGAATTCCACGGGCCTTCGATCTTCGACTTCTTCCCCGACGTTCTCTTCACGATCGCGGGAATCCCCGTCACGCGCATCCATCTGGTCCAGTTCCTGGCGACGATCGCGCTCGTGCTCTTCCTCTGGCTCGGCACGCGCAACATGCGTCTCGTCCCGGGCCGCTTCCAGTCGATCACCGAGATGGGGCTCGACTTCGTCCGGGTGAACATCGCGGAGGATCTCCTCGGCAAGAAGGACGGCCAGCGGTTCCTGCCGATCCTCACGACGCTGTTCTTCATGATCCTGTTCTTCAACCTGACAGGCATCATCCCGTTCCTGAACCTCGCCGGCACGGCGATCATCGCGGTGCCGCTCCTGCTCGCGGTGGTCAGCTACGTCACCTTCATCTACGCCGGCATCAAGAAGAGCCCGAAGAACTTCTTCAAGAACGCACTGTTCCCCTCCGGCGTGCCGTGGCCGATCTACATCATCGTGACGCCGATCGAGCTCATCTCGACGTTCGTGATCCGACCGGTCACCCTCACGCTGCGACTCCTCATGAACATGATGGTCGGGCACCTCCTGCTCGTCCTGTTCTTCGCGGCGACGCAGTTCTTCCTGTTCACCCTGGGCGGCTGGTGGTCGGCCCTCGCGGCGGGCTCGCTCGCCTTCGGCTTCATCTTCACGCTGTTCGAACTCCTGGTGGCCGTCCTCCAGGCCTACGTCTTCACCATCCTCACCGCGGTCTACATCCAGCTCGCGGTGGCAGAAGAGCACTGAGCGGGCGAGGCTTCCGCCTCTCCCACCCAACCCCGAAAGGAAACAACCCGTGGACGCTACTACGGTTCTCGCCGATGTCTCCGGCTCCATCGCGACGGTCGGCTACGGCCTCGCCGCCATCGGCCCCGCCATCGGCGTGGGCATCGTCGTCGGCAAGACGATCGAGGGCGTGGCCCGTCAGCCCGAGCTGGCCGGTCGCCTGCAGGTCCTGATGTGGATCGGTATCGCCTTCACCGAGGCGCTCGCCTTCATCGGCATCGCGACCGCCTTCATCTTCGGCTTCTGATCGCTTTCCACCAGTCTTAAGGAGACAGGATGCACAGTCTTGTCGCGTACGCCGCGGAAGAGGCAGCGCCCAACCCGCTGCTTCCCGCGTGGTACGACATCATCTGGTCGGCGGTCTGCTTCGTCATCATCCTCATCGTCGTGTGGAAGGTCGCCCTTCCCAAGATGAAGGTCATGCTCGACAAGCGCGCCGCGGCGATCGAGGGCAACATCGCGAAGGCCGACGAGGCGCAGCGCAAGGCCGAGGCCGCGCTCGAGGAGTACACGGCTCAGCTCGCCGAAGCCCGCAAGGAGGCCGGTGAGATCCGCGATGCCGCCCGTGAGGACGGCAAGAAGATCGTCGCCGAGGCGAAGGATGCCGCGTCCACGGAGGCCGCCCGGGTGACCGCCGCCGCGCAGACGCAGATCGAAGCGGAGCGCCAGTCGGCTCTCGTCTCACTGCGCAGCGAGGTCGGCACACTGGCGCTCGACCTCGCGGGTGGCGTGATCGGCGAATCGCTCTCCGACGACGCCAAGGCGAAGGGCGTCGTGGACCGGTTCCTCGCCGACCTCGAGAAGGCTGAGTCCACCGCGGAGGCCGGGAAGTAATGGGCAGCGCGACCACTCACGCACTGGCGACGACCACCGCGGAGCTTCAGGCAGCCACCGTGAGCGACCTCCAGGTCGCGCGCGAGCTGTTCACAGCGGCGCGGGAGATCGCCGACTCGGCGCAGCTGAGCGGCGCGCTCTCCGCGTGGGGCGCTCCGGGCACGGCGCGCGCCCAGCTCGTCCGCACCGTCTTCGCCGGCTACGGCGCCACGTCGTTGCAGCTGCTCGCCGCCGCGGCGGGTGAGCGGTGGTCGTCCCTCGACGACCTGATCGCCGGTGTCGAGGAGCTCGCGATCCGCGCAGCCGCCCTCGGCGCGGGTGATGCCGACGTCGAAGGGGAGCTCTTCCAGTTCTCCCGTACGGTCGCCGCGAACCCCGAGCTCGAACTCGCGCTCGGCAGCCGTCTCGGCGATGCCGCGGCGAAGGGGGCACTCGTCGACAAGCTCCTCGCCGGCCGCGCGAACGCAGCGACGGTGCTCATCGTCAGCGAGCTCGTGCAGCAGCCACGTGAGCGGCGCGTGCGTGCGCTCCTCAGCCGGGCGCTCAAGATCGTCGCCGACCAGCGGGGGCGTACGGTCGCGACGGTCCGCGTCGCGACCGCCCTGGATGCCGCGCAGCAGGGTCGCCTCGCGGCCGCGCTCGGCGCGAAGTACGGCAACGACGTCACCCTGAACGTCGTCGTCGACCCGACCGTCCTCGGCGGCGTGCGGGTGGAGATCGGAGACGACGTCATCGACGCGACGGTCTCCTCCCGAATCAACGACTTGCGCCAGCGCCTCGCTGGCTAGAACAGAAGGAACACCATGGCAGATCTCACCATCAGCCCCGACGTCATCCGTGACGCGCTGAAAGACTTCGTCGCCGCGTACGAGCCCGCAGGGGCCGCAGCGACCGAGGTCGGCACGGTCGTCGACGCGGCGGACGGCATCGCGCACGTCGAGGGTCTTCCCGGCGTCATGGCGAACGAGCTCGTCCGTTTCGAGAACGGCATCGAGGGTCTTGCGCTGAACCTCGACGAGGCCGAGATCGGTGTCGTCGTGCTCGGCGACTTCTCCGGCATCGAGGCGGGCCAGAAGGTGACCCGCACGGGCGAGGTCCTCTCCGTCGCCGTGGGCGACGGTTACCTCGGCCGTGTCGTCGACCCGCTCGGCAACCCGATCGACGGTCTCGGTGAGATCGCGACCGAAGGGCGCCGCGCGCTCGAACTGCAGGCGCCGGGCGTGATGCAGCGCAAGTCGGTCCACGAGCCGATGCAGACCGGCATCAAGGCGATCGACGCGATGATCCCCGTCGGACGCGGCCAGCGCCAGCTCATCATCGGTGACCGTCAGACCGGTAAGACGGCCATCGCGATCGACACGATCATCAACCAGAAGGCCAACTGGGACTCGGGCGACGTCAACAAGCAGGTCCGCTGCATCTACGTCGCGATCGGTCAGAAGGGCTCCACGATCGCCTCCGTCAAGGGTGCGCTCGAGGATGCCGGGGCTATGGAGTACACGACGATCGTCGCCGCTCCCGCGTCCGACCCGGCCGGCTTCAAGTACCTCGCCCCCTACACCGGCTCGGCCATCGGCCAGCACTGGATGTACGGCGGCAAGCACGTCCTCATCATCTTCGATGACCTGTCGAAGCAGGCCGAGGCCTACCGTGCCGTTTCGCTCCTCCTGCGCCGCCCGCCGGGCCGCGAGGCGTACCCGGGTGACGTCTTCTACCTGCACTCGCGTCTGCTCGAGCGCTGCGCGAAGCTCTCGGACGAGCTCGGCGCCGGCTCGATGACGGGTCTCCCGATCATCGAGACGAAGGCCAACGACGTCTCGGCGTACATCCCGACCAACGTGATCTCCATCACCGACGGTCAGATCTTCCTGCAGTCCGACCTGTTCAACGCGAACCAGCGTCCCGCGGTCGACGTCGGCATCTCGGTGTCGCGCGTCGGTGGTGACGCTCAGGTCAAGTCGATCAAGAAGGTCTCCGGCACCCTGAAGCTCGAGCTCGCGCAGTACCGCTCGCTCGAGGCCTTCGCGATGTTCGCCTCCGACCTCGACGCGGCATCCCGCCGTCAGCTCGAGCGCGGTGCGCGTCTGACCGAGCTCCTCAAGCAGCCCCAGTACGACCCGTACCCCGTCGAGGAGCAGGTCGTGTCGATCTGGGCCGGCACGAACGGCAAGCTCGACTCGATCGCGGTCGAGGACGTGCTCCGTTTCGAGCGCGATCTGCTCGACTACCTGAAGCGCAACACGACGATCCTCGACACGCTGCGCGACACGAACGTCCTCGACGACGCGACCGCTGCCGAGCTCGAGAAGGTCACCGACGCCTTCATCCTCGAGTTCCAGGGCGGCAAGGGCCAGGCCATCAACAAGCCGGGTCACGAAGAGGTCGCCGCGGCGCACGAAGAAGACGTGAACCAGGAGCAGATCGTCAAGGGCCGCCGCGGCTGACGCCGAGGCATCCCTCACTGATACAGGACATCCATGGGCGCACAACTCCGGGTCTACAAGCAGAAGATCGCTTCCGCTCAGACGACCAAGAAGATCACGAAGGCGATGGAACTCATCGCGGCTTCGCGCATCCAGAAGGCGATGGCGCGCGTGCGCGCGTCCTCGCCCTTCGCGCGGGCTGTGACGCGGGCCGTCTCCGCCGTGGCGACGCACTCCAACGTTCAGCACCCGCTCACGACCGAGCGTGAGGTGATCCGTCGCTCGGCGGTCGTCATCTTCGCGAGCGACCGGGGCCTGGCGGGCGCGTTCAACTCGCAGATCCTCCGCGAGGGTCTGCAGTTGGGCGAGCTCCTGCGTTCGCAGGGCAAGGAGGTCGAGTACTTCCTCGTCGGACGCAAGGCCGTCGGCTACTTCCAGTTCCGCCGGATGCAGGCGGCAGGGGAGTGGATCGGCGACACCGACACCCCGCACTTCAACACCGCCGAGCAGATCGCGGGCGCGCTCCTCGACGCCTACGACCGCGGCGGCGAGGAGCAGGGCGGCGTCGACGAGATCCACCTCGTCTTCAACCGCTTCGTCAGCATGATGACCCAGGAGCCGCAGACCGTGCGCCTGCTGCCGCTGGAGATCGTCGAGGCCGATGAGGTCGTCGAGTCCGCCGGTGCGAGCGCGAACCAGGTCTACCCGCTGTACGAGTTCGAGCCGAGCCCCGAGGTCGTCCTCGATGCGCTGCTGCCGGTCTACGTGCAGAGCCGCGTGTTCAACGCGCTCCTGCAGTCGTCGGCCGCCAAGCACGCCGCGACGCAGAAGGCCATGAAGAGCGCGTCGGACAACGCCGACAAGCTCATCACCGACTACACCCGCCTGCGCAACAACGCGCGTCAGGCCGAGATCACTCAGCAGATCGCCGAGATCGTCGGCGGCGCCGACGCCCTGGCATCCGGCAAGTAATTCCCACCGAAAGAGACAGACAATGACTGCCACCGCCACTGCCGACAAGGCCGAGACGACGGTCGTCGGGCGCGTTGCTCGCGTCACCGGCCCGGTCGTCGACATCGAGTTCCCGCACGATGCGATCCCCGACATCTACAACGCGCTCAAGACGACGATCACGATCGGTGACGAGTCGACCGAGATCACCCTCGAGGTGGCGCAGCACCTCGGTGACGACCTCGTGCGCGCGATCTCGCTGAAGCCCACCGACGGCATGGTCCGCGGCCAGGAGGTGCGCGACACGGGCGGCCCCATCACGGTCCCCGTGGGCGACGTGACCAAGGGCAAGGTCTTCAACGTCACCGGTGACGTGCTCAACGCCGCTCCCGGTGAGACCATCGAGGTCACCGAGCGCTGGGGCATCCACCGCCAGGCGCCGAACTTCGACCAGCTCGAGTCGAAGACCGAGATGTTCGAGACGGGCATCAAGTCGATCGACCTCCTCACCCCGTACGTGCAGGGTGGAAAGATCGGCCTCTTCGGTGGCGCGGGCGTCGGCAAGACGGTCCTCATCCAGGAGATGATCCAGCGCGTCGCGCAGGACCACGGTGGTGTCTCGGTGTTCGCCGGCGTCGGCGAGCGCACCCGTGAGGGCAACGACCTCATCGGTGAGATGGAGGAGGCGGGCGTCTTCGACAAGACCGCTCTCGTCTTCGGTCAGATGGACGAGCCGCCGGGGACGCGTCTGCGCGTGGCCCTCTCCGCGCTCACGATGGCGGAGTACTTCCGCGACGTGCAGAAGCAGGACGTGCTGCTGTTCATCGACAACATCTTCCGCTTCACGCAGGCGGGTTCCGAGGTGTCGACGCTCCTCGGCCGCATGCCCTCCGCGGTGGGTTACCAGCCGAACCTCGCCGACGAGATGGGTGTGCTCCAGGAGCGCATCACCTCGACGCGCGGTCACTCGATCACGTCGCTCCAGGCGATCTACGTCCCCGCCGACGACTACACCGACCCGGCTCCGGCGACGACCTTCGCCCACCTGGATGCCACGACCGAGCTCTCGCGTGAGATCGCGTCGAAGGGTCTCTACCCGGCCATCGACCCGCTGACCTCGAAGAGCCGCATCCTCGACCCGCGCTACATCGGTGAGGACCACTACCGCGTGGCGACCGCCGTGAAGCAGATCCTGCAGAAGAACAAGGAACTGCAGGAGATCATCGCGATCCTCGGTGTCGACGAGCTCTCCGAAGAGGACAAGATCGTCGTGTCGCGTGCGCGCCGCATCCAGCAGTTCCTCTCGCAGAACACCTACATGGCGAAGAAGTTCACCGGTGTCGAGGGCTCGACGGTCCCGATCAAGGAGACCATCGAGTCGTTCGATGCGATCGTCAAGGGCGACTTCGACCACGTCGCCGAGCAGGCCTTCTTCAACGTCGGTGGCATCTCCGACGTCGAGGAGAAGTGGGCGGCGATCCAGAAGGAGAACAGCTGACATGGCTCTCGTCGTCACCCTCGTCTCCGCCGAGGAGGAGGTCTGGCACGGCGAGGCATCTCTCGTCGTCGCGAAGACCGTCGAGGGCGAGATCGGCTTCATGACCGGTCACGAGCCCGTGCTGGCCATCCTCGCCGAGGGCCAGGTGCGCATCACGCAGGCCGACGGTACGAAGGTCGTCGCGTCCGCGCAGGACGGCTTCCTCTCCATGGAGAACGACGAGCTCACGATCGTCGCCGGCCACGCCGCGCTCGAGTCCTGATCACCCCGCGAAGCGCCGATCGGTCCATCCGGTCGGCGCTTCGTCGTCCCTGCGCCTGAGGTCCTCCGATGCTGATCCTGTTGCCGCCGAGTGAGACGAAGCGATCCGGCGGCCGGGCACGGCCGCTCGATCTTTCCGCGCTCGCGCTGCCGAGGCTCCTGCCTCAGCGAGAAGCGGTCGCGGGCGCTCTCGTCGCGCTCAGCGCCGACGAGGACGCGGCGGCGCGCGTGCTGAAACTCAGCGCACGCCAGCGCGGCGAGATCGCCGACAACGCCGCGCTGCGCACCGCGCGGACCATGCCTGCTGTCGACCGGTACACCGGCGTCCTCTACGACGCTCTGGATGCCGCGTCGCTCGACGCCGCCGGGCGCCGCTGGCTCGGCGCGCGCGTCCTGATCCAGTCTGCGCCGTTCGGGCCCGTGGGGGCGCTGGATGCGATCCCGGCGTACCGATTGGCTGCCGGGGTGTCGATCCCCGGCATCCCTCCGCTGCGGCGCGTGTGGGCGGATGCCGCCCGCGCGGCGCTCGCTGATGCAGCGCCGCGGTTCGTGCTGGACCTCCGCTCGGAAGCTTACGTCGCGCTGGGGCCCGTGCCCGCAGGTACGCCGTCGGCCTACCTACGGGTCGTCACCGACGCCGGCGCGGGCGCGACGCGGGCGCTCAACCACTTCAACAAGCATGCGAAGGGTGCTCTTGTGCGCCGGCTGGCCGAGGATCGGCCCAGGATCGGCAGTTCGGCGGCCTTCCTCGCGTGGGCGAGCGGCGCGGGACTTCTCGTGCGCCCGGGCGCGCCGGGCGAGCTCGACCTCGTCGTCTGACTTCAGTCGCGGAGCGTGTTCTGGGCGGTGCGCTCGGTGTTCTCGGCGATAGCGACGAGCGCGACGCCCGCCTCGATGACGAAACGGAGCAGCACGACCGCGAAGAACGCGAGGACGGGCACCACCACGATCGTCGACAGGATGAGGGCGATGCCGCCGCCGGGGTTCCACCCGAGCGCGCCGATGCCCGAGATGATGCCGCCGACGAACGTCGAGACGAAGGCGATGCCGATCGCGACGAGCCCGACGAGGAAGAACACGCTCGCAAGGCGGCGTGTGATGAAGCGCGTGAAGGTGATGTCGAAGAGGGCGGCGAGGAAGCCGCGGCCGATGTCGTCGAGATCGCCGGAAAGGCGGCGGACGCCCGTGTCGTCAACGCCCGCGATGCCCGGCGTCGGGCCCTCTTCGGCGGCAGGGTGGGCGGCATCCGCTGCAGCGTCGGCGGCGGTGCGGTCCGGCAGCGGCGGGGGCGTGGGCGTCGACGGGTCGGTCATGGCGGTCCTCTCGGCGGATGTTTCTCGCCAGGCTAGCGACAGGGCCGCCCGACACGCGAGTGTCGCAGTCTGGTCGTCGGGCACGGCGCACCCCTACGATGTGTCCTGACGGGACCGTGTGCCCGTGCGCCGCAACGGCGCAGCTCCTTCAGACTGGAAGGCAAACGATGGACAGTTCCTATTCCGACACCGGATCCCTCGCCATTCTCGCCGCTCTCGGGTTCTTCTTCTTCCTCATCGCCGTCGCGTTCTACGTCATCGGCTCGTGGTTCCTGATGAAGGTCTTCGACAAGGCGGGGGTACAGGGCCGCTGGCGTGCGTGGGTGCCGGTGTACAACCTGCTCGTGTTCGCCAAGCTCGGCGACTTGAGCCCGTGGGTCATGCTGATCGCGATCGCCGCTGGCGCTCTGCTGAGCGGCATCCCCGTGCTCGGGGTCATCATCGGCCTCGTGCCGCTGGCCGCGGGCGCGATGGCCGCCTGGCGCGTGGGCCAGAAGCTGCAGAAGGAGACCCCGTGGGTCATCCTCTACATCTTCCTGTCGCTCATCTGGCTCGGCATCAACGCCTTCGATAAGTCGCGCTGGAACCCGAACATCGCTCCCGCCCCGTGGGCGTCGAACGGATTCTTCGCCGACCGCACCGTGTGGCAGGGCATCCCGGTGCAGCCGACCGCGGCCGCGGCCCCGCCCGCCGGTTATCAGCCTCCGGCCGGCTACCAGCCTCCGGCCGGCTACCAGCCGCCTGCTGCGCCCACGGGCTACGCGCCGCCTGCCGCCCCACCCACCTATCAGCCTCCGGCGGCCCCGCCCGCGCCGCCCGTGGCTCCGGCGACGACCGAACCGCCGGCGCCGCCGGCGGCAGACGGCGACACGCCGAAGGCCTGAGAAGCGCTGACGAGGCGGGAGGGGTGGCGATCACCCCTCCCGCCTCGTCGTTCGCCGACAGCGCACGACCGGGCTTGCCGGGGGTGCGCGCGCGGGCGTAGCGTCGATGCGCGCCCGGGCCGGGAACCGTGCGCGGAGAGGCGGGCGCATGCTCGGCAAGATCCTCGTACGCTATCTGACGCCCGCCTGGCCGCTCCTCGTGCTCGTCGTGGTGTTCCAGCTCGGCGGGTCGATCGCCTCGCTCGCCCTGCCGACTCTCAACGCCGACATCATCGACAACGGTGTCATCACCGGCGACATCGGTTACATCTGGCGCACGGGCGCCGTGATGCTCGGCGTGAGTCTCCTCCAGGTGGTCTGCTCGCTCATCGCCGTGTACTTCGGGTCGCGACTGGCGATGGACGCGGGCAAGCGGCTGCGCGGTGACATCTTCCATCGGGTCGTCGCGTTCTCGCAGCGCGAAGTGGGCCAGTTCGGTGCGCCCTCGTTGATCACGCGCAACACCAACGACGTCCAGCAGGTGCAGATGCTCGTTCAGATGTCGGCGACCGTCATGGTGTCGGCGCCGATCCTGGCGATCGGCGGCATCATCATGGCGGTGCGTCAGGATGCCGGGCTGTCCTGGCTCATGCTCGTGGCGATCCCCGTCCTCCTCGTCGCGGTCTCGCTGATCGTCGTGCGCATGGTGCCGGCGTTCACCCGCATGCAGGCCCGCATCGACCGACTCAACCAGATCCTGCGCGAGCAGCTCACCGGCATCCGGGTCATCCGGGCCTTCGTGCGAGAGCGCGAGGAGCGCGCGCGCTTCGCGGTTGCCAGCGCAGACGTCATGGACACGGCGCTGCGCGCGGGCAACCTCATGGCGCTGATGTTCCCCGTCGTGATGCTCGTGATGAATCTCTCCTCCGCCGCGGTGATCTGGTTCGGCGCCGATCAGGTGCAGAACCACGGCGTGCAGATCGGCACCCTGTTCGCCTTCCTCAACTACCTCATGCAGATCCTCATGGGCGTCATGATGGCGACCTTCATGTTCGTCATGATCCCGCGCGCCGCGGTGTGCGCCGATCGCATCGGCGCGGTCCTGGACACCGAGCCCTCGGTCGACGCGCCGAGCGACGCGGCGAACGTCCCGCGCGGCGCGGGACGCGTGGAGTTCGATCACGTGTCCTTCACCTACCCGGGCGCCGACGACGCCGTGCTCCAGGACATCACCTTCACGGCGGAGCCCGGCACGACGACCGCGATCATCGGATCGACCGGGTCGGGCAAGACGACGCTCGTCGGTCTCGTCGCGCGCCTGTTCGACGTCACAGGCGGGGCGGTCCGCGTCGACGGCGTGGATGTGCGCCGGATGGATCCGGACGATCTCTGGGCTCGGGTGGGTCTCGTGCCGCAGCGCGCCTTCCTGTTCGCCGGCACCGTGGCATCCAACCTCCGCTACGGCGATCGCGATGCGAGCGATGAAGACCTCTGGCGCGCGCTCGAGCTCGCCCAGGCGAAGGACTTCGTCGAGAGCCTCGACGGCGGCCTCGAGGCGGCGATCGCGCAGGGCGGCACGAACGTGTCGGGCGGCCAGCGACAACGCCTCGCGATCGCGCGCGCCCTCGTGAAGAAACCCGAGATCTACGTCTTCGACGACTCGTTCTCCGCGCTGGATCTGAAGACGGATGCCGCGCTCCGCCGCGCCCTCGACCGGAACATCCCCGATGCGACGCGGATCGTCGTGGCGCAGCGGGTCTCGACGATCCAGCACGCCGACCAGATCATCGTGGTCGACCATGGACGCATGGTCGGCATCGGCACGCACGACGCACTGCTGGAGACGTCGGAGACGTACCGAGAGATCGTCGATTCCCAGCTCTCCGCGAAGGAAGCGGCATGAGCGGCGGGCACGGACCCGGCGGCGGTCGTGGCCCGGGAGGGGCGGGTGGGCCCTTCGGCCGCGGCATGGCGCCCGCAGGAAAGGCGCAGAACTTCGGCCCGAGCGCGAAGCGTCTGCTCGGAACGCTGCGCGTGGACACGCCGAAGCTCGCCGGGGTCCTCGTTCTCGGCATCCTGTCCGTCGCGCTGAGCGTCGCAGGGCCGAAGATCCTCGGAGAGGGCACCAACATCATCTTCGCGGGCTTCATCTCGATGCAGGTGCCGGCGGGGACGACCAAGCAGCAGGTCATCGACCAGCTCGTCGCGAGCGGCAACCAGCAGCAGGCCGACATGCTCTCGGCGATGGACTTCACCCCGGGAGCCGGAATCGACTTCGCGCATCTCGGTGCGGTCATCGTCGCCGTCATCGCCGTGTACGTGCTCGCTGCCGTCTTCGGCTGGCTGCAGGCGCGGCTGCTGAACGGCATCGTGCAGCGTGCGATGAACCGACTGCGCGTGCGGGTCGAGGACAAGATCCACCGCCTGCCGCTGTCCTACTTCGACCGGGTCCAGCGGGGCGAATTGCTCAGCCGCGTGACGAACGACGTCGACAACATCGGCCAGTCCATGCAGCAGACGCTGTCGCAGGTCGTCGTGTCGCTCCTCACCGTCGTCGGCGTGCTCGTCATGATGTTCCTCATCTCGCCGCTCCTCGCCGTCATCGCCCTCGTCACGATTCCGCTCACGATCGCCATCACGATGCTCGTCGCGAAGCGGTCGCAGAAGCTGTTCGTCCTGCAGTGGAAAGCCACCGGCATCCTCAACGCTCGCGTCGAGGAGACCTTCTCGGGCCACAACGTGGTCAAGGTGTTCGGACACCAGCGCGAGGTCGAGACCGACTTCGCCGCGGAGAACGAGGAGGTGTACCGGGCAAGCTTCGGCGCCCAGTTCCTCTCCGGCATCATCATGCCGGCCATGATGTTCATCGGGAACCTCGTGTACGTCGCGATCGCGGTCGTCGGCGGGCTGCAGGTCGCCGGCGGACTGATGTCGATCGGTGATGTCCAGGCGTTCATCCAGTACTCGCGGCAGTTCACCCAGCCGCTCAGCCAGCTCGGATCGATGGCGAATCTTCTGCAGTCGGGCGTTGCGAGCGCGGAGCGCGTGTTCGAACTGCTGGACGAGGAGGAGCAGACGCCCGACGCCGACCCCGCCGAGACAGTGCCCGGGAGCGCCGCCGACCTCGCATTCCGGGAGGTCGGGTTCCGCTACGCGCCCGAGAACCCGCTCATCGAGAACCTCTCGCTGCATGCCGACCCCGGGTCCACCGTCGCGATCGTCGGCCCGACGGGTGCGGGCAAGACGACGCTCGTGAACCTCATCATGAGGTTCTACGACGTGGATGCCGGTGTCATCTCCCTCGGGGGCCTCGATACGCGTCTCATGACGCGCGACGACCTGCGTGGGCGTACGGGCATGGTGCTGCAGGATACCTGGCTGTTCGCGGGCACGATCCGTGAGAACATCGCCTACGGCCGCCCCGACGCGAGCGAGGAGGAGATCGTCGCCGCCGCGACCGCCGCGTACGTCGACCGATTCGTGCACGCGCTGCCGGACGGCTACGACACCGTTCTGGACGACGAGGCCACCAACCTGTCCGTGGGTGAGCGTCAGCTCGTGACGATCGCCCGGGCGTTCCTGTCCGATCCGCGGATCCTCATCCTCGACGAAGCGACCAGCTCGGTCGACACGCGGACCGAGCTGCTCATCCAGCGCGCGATGTCGCGGCTGCGCCGCGACCGCACCTCGTTCGTCATCGCGCATCGGCTCTCGACCATCCGCGACGCCGACCTCATTCTCGTCATGGAGGCGGGTGCGATCGTGGAACAGGGCAGCCACGATGAGCTCTTGCGTGCGCGCGGGGCGTACTGGCGTCTGTACAACGCGCAGTTCGATGAGCCCGTCGCCCAGGAGGCGGGGGAGGCGTCTACTAGAGTGTGAGCGTGACCGAAGCCGCGACCCAGTCGCGCACCGTCCCCCTCGAAGACGGTGCGCTCGAGCTGACCTGGTCCGCGCTGACCCATCGGGGACGCCGGCGCGACGCCAATCAAGACGCCGTTCTGGCGGAGTACCCGCTCTTCGTCGTCGCCGACGGCATGGGGGGGCACATCGGTGGGGAGATCGCGAGTGCCTCGACCGTCGATCGGCTGCGAGCCGTCGCGGCGAAGGGCGACGTCGCTCCCAAAACCATCGAGAAGGCTCTCGCGCGCGCCGTGAACGACATCGCGGCGCACCCCGAGACGACCGACGAGGGCACCGGGACGACCGTCACGGGCGTCTACCTCGACCTCACCGGAGATGAGCCGACGTGGGTGACTCTGAACGTCGGTGACTCGCGCGTGTATCTCTTCCGTGACGGCGGTCTCGCCCAGGTGACGACCGACCACTCCGTCGTGCAGGAGCTCATCGCGGCGGGTCGCCTCACCCCCGAAGAAGCCGAGAACCACCCGTACGGCAATGTCATCACGCGCGCGATCGGGCCTTCTGACGGCGTCGCGCCCGACTACGTGCGTCTCGAGGTCGTCGACGGTGACCGCTTCGTCATCTGCAGCGACGGACTCACGAAGGAACTCACCGACTACGGCATCCTGCACTTCCTCCTGCAGCACGACGATCCTACCGAGGCCGCCGACGACATGCTCGAGGCGGCACTCGAGAACGGCGGCCGTGACAACGTGACGATCATCGTGCTCAACGCGCACCGCACGACCTCGGCTGCCACCCGGTCGGATGCCTCGGCATCCATCGACTCCTCCACAACCGGACTCTGACGCAATCCCTCCACCGATCCGGGCCTGCGCGCCCGGCGCGCCCCCGCGGCCCGCTTGACTGTCGCGCATGCACGACGTCATTGATGAGCCGCTGCGACTCCCGCCCGCGCCGGCCCCTGCCGTGCGGCCGTCGATTCCGGTCGCGGCCGCCCTCGTCCCCGTCATCGGCGCCGTCGTGCTGTGGCAGGTGACGGGCTCGACGTTCGCGCTGTGGTTCGCCGCGCTCGGGCCGCTCATGGCCGTCGCGGGATTCGCGGACGGGGTGCGCACGGCACGCCGCGCCCGTCGGCGTGCGCACCGGGAGGGCGCAGCGGTTCTCGTCGCGCTCGCCGCCGAGGTCGAGGCCCGGCACGACATCGAACGTGCGCGCGCGTGGCGCCGCACCCCCGACGTCGCAGGCTACGCGTCCGACACCGACGAGATCTGGCGGGTGGTTCCCGGTCGAGGAGACGTGGTGGTCGTCGGTCGGGGGCTCGGGGCGAGCGCGGTCCGCGTCGAGGGCGCCACCGGGTCTGACGCCGGGGACGACGGCCGACATGCGAGCGCAGTGCGAGATCTGCGTCGACGGGCCCAGCGCATCGACGGCGTACCGGTCACGGTGCCGTTCGCGGCGGGCATCGCGGTCTGCGGGCCGCCCGTCGCATCGGCGGCGGTCGTGCGTGCACTCGCGCTGCAAGTGTGCCTCGCGCATCCACCGGGGAGCGTGCGCCTCGTCGGCGACGAGGCGTGCGCCGTGGAGATGCCGCACCGTGAGGCGACGCGCGGCCTCGTCGTCTTCGTCGGCACAGCGGATCAGCCGGTCCCCGAAGACGCCGACCTTCCGATCGTCCGCGTCGCCGAGGGTGCTCCGCCGCCGCCCCGTTGCGCCGCTGTCCTGACCATCGAGCCCGCGGGGCGAGCGCGTCTCGATCACGACGGATCCTCACGCGATGTGGTCGTCGAGGCGGTGTCGCGTGCGCAGGCTCAGCGCGCCGCAGCCCTACTCGCAGCACGCGCGGCGACGCTCGGGCAGCGGGTCGACGGGACCACTCTCCTCGACGACCTCACGCCGCGCGTGGGCGGACGCACGACCCTTGCCGCCGCGATCGGGGTGAGTGCCGGTGAGCCGGTCGTCGTAGACCTCGTTGCGGACGGGCCGCACGCCGTCGTCGTGGGCGTGACCGGGTCGGGCAAGAGCGAGCTGCTGACGACGTGGATGGTCGCGATGTGCCGTACGCGCACGCCACAGGAGCTCGCTCTGCTTCTCGTCGACTTCAAAGGCGGGCGCACGTTCGACGCGCTCGCCGGGCTGCCGCACGTGACGGGCGTCCTCACCGACCTCGACGAGACACGGGCGCTCCGGGCCGTCGAGAGCCTGCGCGCAGAGATCCGCCATCGCGAACGTGTGCTCGCCCGGGAAGGAGCGCGCGACATCGATGAGGCCGGCGCGGATCTCGCGCGGCTCGTGATCGTCGTCGACGAGTACGCCGCCCTCGTCGCCGCACGACCCGAACTGCACGACCTCTTCGCCGACATCGCTGCCCGCGGGCGCGCGCTCGGCATGCACCTCGTCCTGGCCTCGCAGCGCGCCGCGGGCGCATTCCGCGACGGTGTGCTCGCCAACGCTCCGCTGCGCATCGCCTTCCGGGTGACGGATGCCGCCGACTCGCGGGCGGTCCTTGGGCACGACGACGCCGTACGTCTGGCGGGGACGGCGGCGGCGCGAGGCATCGCGCTCATCCGCCGCGCGGCGGACACCGAGCCGCGACGCCTGCGCGTCGCGCTGTGCCCGCCCGAAACCATCGGCGCCGTGCGTGCCGAGACGTCGGGTCTGCAGCCCGCGCGGCAGCCGTGGCTTCCGCCGCTGCCGGATGTGATCGATCTCGCGGCCGCGCGTGCGCTGACGGCGGCATCCGCTGCGGAGATCCTCGTCGGCGTGGGCGACGAACCCGAGCAACAGCGGCAGTCCGCGGTGATTCTTCCCGCTGGTGCGGTGGGGCTCGTCGTCGTCGGCGGCCCGGGCAGCGGGCGCACGACCGTGCTTCGGACGATCGGCGCCCAGGCCCGAGCCGCGATCCGGGTGCCGGCCGATCCGGAGGGAGCATGGGACACCGTCATGAACCTCGAGAGTGCGCCGCGTGGATCCGTCGTGCTGATCGATAACGCCGACAGCCTGGTGGCCCGTCTGGGCGCCGAACACGGCGTCGCATGGCTCGCTGCACTCGAACGCGCGTGCCGCGAGGCGCGGGCGCGCGAGGTGAGGATCGTCATTGCGGTGTCCAGACTCGCGGGCGCACTCGGGCGCGTGCTCGACCTGGTGCCGCAGCGGCTGATACTGCCCCTCGCTACGCGCGCGGATCACGTCGCCGCCGGCGGTGAGGCCGCCGACTTCGCGCCGGATGCCCGCGCTGGGCGGGGCCGATGGGGGCGAACGCTGGTCCAGGTCGCCGTGGTCGAGGATGGTACGGGTGCGGATGCCGGCGCGACGCAGCGGGTCGAGGCTCCGTGGGCCGCGCACGCACCGGGTCGGCTGCTCGCCCTCGTCCTGCCGCCGGGGGCGCACGCCGAGGCCGTTCGCGCCGCGTGGGCCCGGAACGGCGTGCGCGTGCGCGAGATCTCGGACATCGTGGACGGTCGCGTCACAGGCGATGACAGCGCCGACATCGTCGTCGGGACCCCCGAGGCGTGGCTCGCGCAGTGGCGGCTGCTCGCCCTCGCGCGCGAGCGTGGAACGATCGTCGTCGATGCGGCGTGCGCGGCGGAGTTCCGAGCCGTCACTGGGTCGCGCGAGCTCCCTCCGTTCGCCGCCTCCGGAGCCGGCCGCGCGTGGCTGGTCGAGCCGGGGACCCCCGCTCGTCGCGTACGGTTGCCCGGTGCCTGAGCGCGGCGCGGATCAGACGGTCGCCCTGATCGTGCCGACGTCGCGTCCGCCGCCGAGGACCTCGAGCGGAAGGTGCGCGAGCGTCTGCGCGACATCGCCGGCCGCGAGCGCGCCCACGCGCTCGAGCAGGGCGATCGCGATCGCCGTAGCCGCGCGGCCCGACCCGTCGAGCACCTTGAGGGCGACCGTCGTGCCGTTCGGCGCGACCATGATCATGATCCCCTCGGCGCCGCCCTTCGCGAACACCCCCAGGCGCTCGATCGCGATCGTGTCCTGTCGGCCAGGGCCGTCGATCGCCCACGGATTCTCGCGCACCGCGCGCACCAGGGCGCCCGCGGTGCGATGCAGGGCGAAGGGCGACCGCTCCGACGACGTACCGATGCGGTGCGTCGCGCGAGCGAGCGCCGAAAGACTCATCGCGTGCACGGGTGCCCCGCAGCCGTCGATCGCCGTCACGGAGATCTTCGCGCCCGTCAGGCGCTCGATCACCTCGCGGATGTGCAGCTGGAGCGGATGCGCCGGATCGAGATAGGTCTCCGTGTCCCAGCCGCTCGCACGGCAGGCGAGGAGCATCGCCGCATGCTTTCCGGAGCAGTTCATGCGGATGCGCTCGGGCTGCCCCAGTTCGCGCACGAGCTCGTCACGGGTCGCGGTGTCGCTCGGCCACGCCGCGGGGCAGCCGAGGTCCGACTCGGAGAGCCCGCCCGCCGTGAGCATCTCCCGCACGACGGCGACGTGGCGGTCGGTGCCGGTGTGGCTCGCCGTGGCAAGGGCCAGGCGCTCGCCGTCCAGGACGGCGCCCGCCGTCAGTGAGCCGAGCGCCTGCAGCGGCTTCAGGCTCGAGCGCGGCAGGATCGGCGTCTCGACGTCGCCGAGCGTCAGAAGCGGCACGCCCTCCGCGTCCAGCACGATGGCAGAGCCTGCGTGTCGGGACTCGACGAAGCCGCTGCGTTCGACGACGGCGAGCTCGACGGATGCGGGAACGGTGATGGTCTCGGGCACCGGGACAGCCTACCGCCGGGGTGGTGGCAGACTGGCGCCATGACCGGTTCCACGTTCGGCGAGCACCGCTACCTCCTGCGCAGCGAGTGGACCGGCAATCGCGGTTCCGGAACGAGCGGATATCGCGACTACGACCGCTCGGTGTCGCTCCTCGTCGACGGAAAGGATCCGATCGTGGCATCCGCCGACCGACCCTTCCGCGGCGACCGTGCGAAATGGAACCCCGAAGACCTTCTGCTGGGTGCGCTTTCGGAGTGCCACCTACTGTCGTACCTCCACGCGTGCGTCGTGGCGGGCGTGACCGTCCTCGAGTACACGGATGAGGCCACGGGGGTCATGGTCGAGGACGGCCGCGGTGGGGGAGCGTTCCACGAGGTCGTGCTCCATCCCCGCGTCGTCGTGGCCGAGGCCGGCATGATCTCCGCCGCCGAAGCCGCGCACGCGCAGGCGCACGAGTGGTGCTTCATCGCGAACTCGGTGAACTTCCCGGTCCGCCACGAGGCAACCGTCAGCGCCGCTCGTGCGGAAGGACCTGCTTGAGGCGTTCGACCGGGTTGGAAGCGGGCGCCTCGTTATAGGTTCCCGCGAGCTCTTGACCGGAGAGGGCGTGAATGGCCGCCATGATCTCGTCGGTCGCCTGCCGCCGCGCGCGCCCGCTGTTGGCCGCCCCGAGATGGGACAGGTCGATCGGCTCGCCGTAGCGCACCGTCACGCGAGGATGCCGCTTGGGGAATTTCGCTCCGACGGGCATCGCTTCGTTCGTGCCGATGAGTCCGACGGGCACGACTTGCGCACCCTCTTCCAACGCGAGGAATGCCACGCCGGTGCGTCCCTTGTAGAGTCGGCCATCGAGCGAGCGTGTGCCCTCGGGGTAGAGCGCGATCGCCCGCCCCGAGTGCAGGATGCGCCGCTGCTGATCGAGTGCGTCGAGCGCCGCCTGTCCGGCGCCGCGTTGGACGGGCGTGGCACCGATGGCCGTGAAGAATTGACGGCTCACCCATCCCTTGAAGCCCTTGCCGTCGAAGTACGACGACTTCGCGAGAAAATACACCGGGCGCGGGGAGAACATGGGGATGATGAGCGAGTCGATGAACGACAGGTGGTTGCTCGCGAAGATCACCTTGCCGGTGCGCGGGATGTTGCCGCGCCCTTCGATGCGCGGCCGGTAGAGCAGCCGTGCGAGGGGGACGAGTACGCCGCGTCCGACGTAGTACGTGAACCCGACCGGGGCGACGTCGGCGTCCGCCTGCGGGGCATGGGGCTGTTGCGCGTCCGGTGCGCCGGCCTGCTCTTCTGCCACCCGTCGAGGGTACTCCCGATTCCATGCCGCTTCGCGTATGGCCTCGTGCTGCACGTTCCATGCCGCGGTTCTCAGCGGGCGCAGAACAAAGTGCGACATGATGGGGCGTCCCTTCATCCCATCTCTGTGAGGTTCTCCGTGCGCCTGCGCCCGATCGCCGCTTTGTCCGCCACCGTTGCGTCGGTGCTCCTGCTGGCCGGGTGCGCCGGAGGCGGCGCGCCCGCGCCCTCGGCATCCCCCAGCGCGAGCGCGGCCGTCGACCTGTGCGACGCGCGCGCGGCCTCGGGTGATGCCTCCAGCGCCGTCCAGGTGACCGGCGATGTCGGCACCGCGTCGACGGCGACCTTCTCCGCTCCGCTCGACATCCCCGAGCTGCAGGCGACGGTGATCTCCGAAGGCACCGGCACGCCGCTCAAGGCCGGCGATTTCGTCACGTACGCGATGAGCGCCTTCGACGCCACGACCGGGGAGAAGATCGGTGACGTCGGGTACAACCCCGCCGAGCTCATGCCGCAGCAGATTTCCGCGGACGCCCCGCTCGGCCAGATCTTCGGCTGCGGTGCGCCCGGTGAGCGGGTCGTCGCGACGTTCCCCGCGACGGAGTCGGCGTCGGGTCAGGTGTACGTCATCGATCTGCTCTCCATCGTCCCGACCGCCGCATGGGGCGAGCCGCAGCCCACGACCGAGGGCCTGCCGACCGTCGCGCTCGCTGACAACGGTGCGCCGACCATCACGCTGCCCGGCGGCGATGCGCCTACCGAGACGACGCTCGAAACGCTCAAGAAGGGCGACGGCTACACCGTCCAGAGCGGCGACACCGTGCTCGTGCAGTACACGGGCGTCCGCTGGTCGGACGGCAAGACCTTCGATTCCACGTGGGACAAGGGCGGCGTGCCGACCAGCTTCTCCACAACCGGCGTCGTCGCGGGCTTCCAGAAGGCCCTCGAAGGGCAGACCGTCGGGTCTCAGGTGCTCGTCGTCATCCCGCCGAAGGACGGATACGGCGAGGGCGACATCAACGCCAACGATCTGAAGGGCGAGACGCTCGTCTTCGTCGTGGACATCATCGGTGCGCAGAAGGCCCAGGGCTGATCGGCGCGCGCGGGTAGGCTGAGCGCATGCGGCGCGTCCTGATCCTCGGCTCCACCGGCTCGATCGGGACGCAGGCCCTCGACGTCATCCGCGAGCGCCGCGACCAGTTCGAGGTCGTGGGTCTCGCCGCGGGGCGCGACGCGGAGTCCCTCGCGGCGCAGGCCGTCGAGTTCGAGGTCGCGCACGAGGCGACGGCGTTGGGAGCGGATGCCGCCGAGCAGCTCGTCCGCGATGTCGAGGCCGACGTCGTGCTCAACGGCATCACGGGTTCGGTCGGGCTGGGCCCGACCCTCGCGGCGCTTGAGACGGGGCGCACACTCGCGCTCGCGAACAAGGAGTCACTCATCGTGGGGGGCGATCTCGTCACGGCGCTCGCCGCGCCCGGGCAGATCGTGCCCGTCGACTCGGAGCACTCCGCGATCGCGCAGGCGCTCCGCAGTGGCACGGCGGGCGAGGTGCGTCGGCTCGTTTTGACGGCATCCGGCGGTCCCTTCCGTGGGCGCACGCGGGAGTCGCTGCAGGAAGTCACCCCCGCCGAGGCGCTCGCGCACCCGACGTGGAACATGGGACGTGTCGTCACGACGAACTCGGCGACGCTCGTCAACAAGGGCCTCGAG
This sequence comes from Microbacterium sp. MMO-20, assembly GCF_037147735.1. NCBI lineage: Bacteria > Bacillati > Actinomycetota > Actinomycetes > Micrococcales > Microbacteriaceae > Microbacterium > Microbacterium sp. MMO-20. The sequence continues at coordinate 352,113 of NZ_JBBCUU010000002.1, forward strand.
GTCATCGAGGCGCATCTGTTGTTCGGCGTCGATTACGACGACATCGATGTCGCGGTGCACCCTCAGTCGATCGTCCACTCGATGGTCGAGTTCGTCGACGGGTCGACGATCGCCCAGGCATCCCCGCCGGACATGCGATTGCCGATCTCGCTCGGCCTCGACTGGCCGCACCGGGTCGCTGGCGTCGGCGTGCCTCTCGACTGGACGACGGCGCAGACATGGACCTTCGAGCCTTTGGATGCCGAGGCGTTCCCCGCGGTCGAGCTCGCCAAGCACGTGGGGCGCGCCGGCGGTACGTACCCCGCCGTCTTCAATGCGGCGAACGAGCAGGCGGTGGATGCCTTCCACGAGGGTGCGCTGCCGTTCCTCGGCATCCTGGACACCGTTCGTCGCGTCGTCGACGCGCACATCGCGCCGGCGACGCTCGACCGGGGCTCACTCGCCGAGGCCGAGGTATGGGCGCGCGATGCGGCCGATCGGCTCATCTCCGCCGGCTGAGGGCCTCAGTACGTCGTGAGGCCGTGCGCGCGGAACTGGGCGCGCACGCGTTCGGTGAGCTCGGGCGTGGGCGGCTCGGTGTCGGCGAGGGCGTAGTCGCGGCCGAGTGCAGCCCACTTGTCGCGGCCCATCTGGTGGAAGGGCAGTACCTCGACGCGTGTGACGGTGCCGGGCATGATCTCGTTGAGGGAGGCCGCGTAGGCGGCCACCCGCTCGACGTTCCGGGCGTCGTCGGTAAGTCCGGGAACGAGTACGAAACGGATCCAGACCTCGGGTCCGTGCGGCATCTCCGCGAGGCGCCGCCCGAAGTCGAGGGTCGGTTCGAGCTCGCGCCCCGTCACCCGCCGGTAGGTGTCGGGGTCACCGCTCTTCACATCCAGAAGGACGAGGTCGACATCGGCGAGCATGTCGTCCGTCGCCGCGGCGCCGAGGAAGCCCGACGTGTCGAGGGCGGTGTGGATGCCGAGTTCCTTCGCTCCGCGCAGAATGCGAGCGGCGAACGCGGGCTGCATGAGCACTTCACCGCCCGAGAGCGTGATGCCGCCACCGGTGGCGCGGAAGATTCCGGCGTACCGCGCGATGCGGCGCAGGAGCTCGTCGCTCGTGACAGGGTGCCCGTCCTTCATCTGCAGCGTGTCGGGGTTGTGGCAGTACAGACACTGCAGAGGGCAGCCGGACAGGAACGTAGTGAGCCGTGTGCCCGGTCCATCGACGGCAGTCACGAGCTCCCACGAGTGCACCGACCCGAGCCGGCCCTCGCGCATCGCGGCGAGGCGCTCGTGACGGTCGACGTCCGCGACCGCAAGACCCCCGAGGGGGGCCTCGATCGCGGTGCCGATGAGTGTGGCGACCATGATTTCTGCTCCTCTCGGGGGTCTGCTGGGGTGGGGGTGGGGGTGGGGTTACATCGAGCCGTGGAACGTGCGCGACAGGACGTCGAGCTGCTGCTCGCGCGTCAGCCGCACGAAGTTCACGGCGTAGCCCGACACGCGGATCGTCAGCTGCGGGTAGTTCTCGGGGTGTTCCATGGCGTCCTCGAGCGTCTCGCGGTTCAACACGTTGACGTTCATGTGGTACCCCTCCGACCCGACGTACGCGTCCAACAGCCCCGCCAGGTTCGCCACCTGCTCATCCTTCGTGCGGCCGAGACCGGCAGGGACCACGGTGTTGGTCAGCGAGATGCCGTCCTGGGACTCGGAATAGGGGAGCTTGGCCACCGATAGCGCCGAAGCGAGCATGCCATGCGTGTCGCGTCCGTTCATCGGGTTGGCTCCCGGGGCGAACGGCTCGCCGGCACGGCGGCCGTCGGGGGTGTTGCCCGTCGCCTTGCCGTACACGACGTTGGACGTGATCGTCAGCACCGACTGGGTCGGCAGGGCGTTCCGATACATCGGGTGGCGGCGGATCTTCGCCATGAAGCGTTCGACGAGGTCGACCGCGATGTCGTCGGCGCGGTCGTCATCGTTGCCGTACGTCGGGAACTCGCCCGAAATCGTGTAGTCGACGACGATCCCGCGCTCGTCGAAGACCGGCGTGACCGTCGCGTACTTGATCGCCGACAGCGAGTCGGTCGTGACCGAGAGGCCCGCGATCCCGCAGGCCATCGTCCGCAGCACGTCCTTGTCGTGCAGGGCCATTTCGAGCCGCTCGTAGGCGTACTTGTCGTGCGACCAGTGGATGCAGTTGAGCGCCTCGACGTAGGTCTCGGCGAGCCAGTCCATCGTCTTGTCGAACCGGGCCATCACGTCGTCGTAGTCGAGCGCGCCCTCGCCGACGGGGGCGGCGACGGGGGAGACCTGCTTGCCGGAGACCTCGTCGCGGCCGCCGTTGATGGCGTAGAGGAGCGTTTTCGCGAGGTTGACGCGCGCTCCGAAGAACTGCATCTGCTTGCCGACGCGCATCGGGCTCACGCAGCAGGCGATCGCGGCGTCGTCGCCCCAGGCCGGGCGGATGATCTCGTCGGATTCGTACTGCACGGCCGACGTGTCGATCGACACCTGAGCGCAGAAGTCCTTGAAGCCCTGGGGCAGGTCGGGGCTCCAGAACACCGTCATGTTGGGCTCGGGGGCGGGGCCCAGGTTGTAGAGCGTCTGCAGGTAGCGGAACGAGTTCTTGGTAACGAGCGGGCGCCCGTCCTCTCCCATGCCGCCGATCGTCTCGGTGACCCACGTGGGGTCGCCGGAGAACAGCGCGTCGTATTCGGGTGTTCGGAGGAACCGCACGATCCGCAGTTTGATCACGAAGTCGTCGATGATCTCCTGCGCCTCGGTCTCGGTGAGCGTGCCCGCCTCGAGGTCGCGCTGAATGAAGACGTCGAGGAAGGTGGACGTGCGGCCGAGGGACATCGCCGCGCCGTTCTGCTCCTTGACCGCGCCGAGGTACGCGAAGTACAGCCACTGGACCGCTTCTTTCGCCGTCGTCGCGGGGCCCGAGATGTCGATGCCGTACGAGGCGGCCATCTGCTTCAGCTCCTGCAGGGCGCGGATCTGCTCGGCGTGCTCCTCGCGCTCGCGGGCGATCTGCTCGGTGAACGGCGTGGTGTCAAGACCCAGCTTGTCGATCTTCTTCGCGGCGATGAGCTGGTCGACGCCGTAGAGCGCGACACGGCGGTAATCGCCGATGATCCGGCCGCGGCCGTACGCGTCGGGGAGCCCCGTGATGATGTGCGACGAGCGCGCGGCACGCACATTCGGCGGGTAGACGTCGAAGACGCCCTGGTTGTGGGTCTTGCGATAGTCGCTGAAGACGGTTTTGAGGGTCTGGTCGACTTCGTATCCGTAGGTCTCGAGGGCGCCCTCGACCATGCGCCAGCCGCCGTTGGGCATGATGGCGCGTTTGAGGGGGGCATCCGTCTGCAGACCCACGATGATCTCGTCGCCCTCGCGGATGTAGCCCGGGCCGTGCGCTGTGATGCCCGCCGGAGTGTGCGGGTCGACGTCGTAGATCCCTTTTGCGCGCTCCTCGGGGAACATTCCGGACAGGGTGTCCCAGATGCGCGTCGTGCGCGCGGTCGGCCCCGCGAGGAAGGCGGCGTCGCCCGTGTAGGGCGTGTAGTTGCGCTGGATGAAGTCGCGCACGTCGATCTGATCCTGCCAGGGGCCGGCCTTGAAGCCGCTCCATGCGGCGGGCTGCGCGTCTTGAGCTGCGGGGGTGACGGTGGTCATGATTCGCTTCCTCAGTCGTCGGGGGTCTGCGCCTGTTCGCGCGAGGCCGTGACTCCAGAATAGATCTGTGGTCAGACCACAATCAGATCGTGCACGATTCCTTCTGGAGGACACGCGGAACGCCCCCGCGGATTGTGGACTGACCACAACGCATGGGGGCGTCTCGCGAACTGCGTCGGGACCGGCTTGAGGAGGTGCGCGACGCTCGTCCTCCCGGGTCAGCTGCTGCGGCGGCGTCCGAACACGGCCACGCCGAGCGCGGCGAGCGCGGCGACGAGCGCCCCGCCGCTCAGCCAGCGGGCGACCGGATCCGCGTCGGTCGTCGCGGCGGCGTCGCTGTGACCGGGCGACGCGGCATCCGTCGCCTCCGCCTCGTCGTGGTCGTCGCTGTGCCCGTGTCCGCCGTCGGTGACAACATCGCCGACGGCGACGACGGGAGCGGGCGCCTCGAGGTCGTCTTCGGTCTGTCCTTCGGTGGCGACCTGCGACCAATCGGTCTCGCCGCTGACGCACTTCTGCAGGACGGGGAACGCGACGGAGGTCCCCGACGCGGAAGAGGCGAAGATGACGTCGAGCGACACAGTGGCCGACACGCCCGACTCGATCGGATTCACGGCGGTGTAGGTGACAGCGGTGGGGATGCCGTCCGAGCCGAGGGTGCGCTGGATGGTCCAGGCGCCGTCGAGCACCGGGGTGACTCCGTCGATCCCTTCCGGGATCGTGAAGACGAGCGCGGTCGTGGGGGAGTCCTCGCAACCGTGGCTGAGGGAGAAGGACAGGCGGGTCGTCCCGCCGGCCGTCGATTCCTCGGGGGTGACGTGGACGTGGGCGGAGGCCGCGAGCGGAGCAGCGATCACCAGGGCGGACCCGGCGATCACGCCGGCGAGGACACGCGCACGCGCGCGCGAAGGAGTGCGGGTCATGAGGGGTCTCTCTGTGCAGGGTCGTCTGACTGCGGCAGGATGCCGCGCTGGAAGCACCGCCGCCGGAGAGTCCGGTCAAGCGATGCGAGGGAGCGCGTGGCGCAGCGGCGGGCCGCGCCGGCGTGCGCAGTGCACGAGGCGAGAGGTCAGGTGCGGCGCGCGGTGCCCGGTCGGGGGCACCGTGGCCGAACGGGCGCGGTGCGTTGGGGCGGTGCGGCTGAGCAACCGGCGGACGCCGCGAGCGATGACCGCCGCGAGACGCTCGCCCCACGCGAGGGCGACGAAGGTGAAGAGGGCGGCGACGACGTGGCCGGCGAGCATCGTGGCGGTCACGGTGGCGCCCGGCTCCCCGCCGGTGACGAGAGCACTCAGGTCGATCGCGTGGTGGTGCCCCGCACGCGCGCCCGCGGGGCCCTGGCCGCCGACGGCGGCGAAAGCGGTGTGGAGCGCCAGCTGTGCCACGGCGACGGCGAGACCCAGACGAGGAAGGGCGTGCGTGCGACGGGTGTGGGAACCGACCAGTGCGACGCACACGGGCGCCGCGAGGATCGTCACCGCGAAGGTGAGCCAGAACGGGGGCGCGTCGCCGCCGGAGAGAGTGTGCGCGGTGGAGGCGATGAGGACGGCGATCGCGGCGGCGGCGGAACCGCGGAGTGCCCGCAGTCCTCTGCCCGATCCGCCGTGTGCCACACGAGGAGCCTAACGGCAAACGCAAAGCGGCCCGCGGTAACGTCGCTTGCTGTGACCGTCATCGCCTTCATCATCGGGGTCCTGCTGCTGGTCGTCGGCCTCGCGGTCTCCATCGGTCTGCACGAGATCGGGCACCTCGTCCCGGCAAAGCTCTTCGGCGTCCGTGTCGGGAAATACATGATCGGGTTCGGGCCCACGCTGTGGTCGCGCCGTATCGGCGAAACGGAGTACGGGATCAAGGCGCTCCCGCTCGGCGGCTACATCTCGATGGCAGGCATGTATCCGCGCTCTCCCGACGCCGGGGACGCGGCGACGGCGAGGGAACGCACGCCCGGACGTTTCTTCTCCGCGATGGTCCAGGATGCGCGCGCCGCGAACGACGAGACCCTGGGCGGGAGCGACGACGGGACCTTCTCCGCCCTGCCGGTCTACAAACGCATCGTCATCATGCTCGGCGGGCCGATCATGAACTTCGTGCTCGCGATCGTGCTCTTCGGCATCGTCTTCAGCGGAATCGGCCTACAGACCGCGACGACGACGATCGCCTCGGTCAACGAGTGCGTGCTGCCCGCCGGTTCCACCCAGACGACGTGCGGCGCGGACGATCCGCGCTCGCCGGCGGCGGCGGCGGGGATCCTTCCCGGTGACCAGATCGTGTCCGTCGACGGCACCGCGGTATCGACGTTCGCCGAGGCATCCGCCATCATTCAGGCCTCGCCGAACCGGACCCTCTCCGTCGTCGTCGAACGCGCGGGGGAGCGCCAGACGCTGCAGGTGACTCCGATGCTCGCGGAACGCCAGGTGCAGGCAGAGGACGGCACGGTCACGACCGCAGAGGTCGGGTTCGTCGGAATGACGGCGACCGTCGAGTACGTTCCGCAGCCCATCTGGGACGGGCCACAGGCCGCGCTCGCGCAGACCGGTCAGGTGTTCGGGATCATCTGGCAGCTTCCCGTCCGCGTCTGGGACACCGCGGTCGACCTCGTCACCGGTCAGCAGCGCGACCCGAACAGCCCGCTGTCGGTCGTCGGCGCCGGGCGGCTCGCGGGGGAGGTCGCCGCGACCGACACACCGATACTCAACCGGGTGTCGAGCCTTCTCGGCATCCTCGGGGCGCTGAACATCGCGCTGTTCGTCTTCAACCTGATCCCGCTGCTGCCCCTCGACGGCGGTCACGTCGTCGTCGCGCTGTGGGACGGTCTCAAGCGAGCATGGGCGAAACTCTTCCGACGCCCGCCGCCGCGGCCCGTCGACGCGACGGGGCTCGTGCCCGTGACCTTCGTCGTCGTGATCGCGCTCGCCGTGATGGGCGGCGTGCTGATCCTCGCCGACATCGTCAATCCGGTGCAGCTGCTGGGCTGAGCCGCTCCGGCTCCCGTCAGGATGCGGTCGGCGCGAACGCGTGCAGGATGAGACGCTCGAGCGTCTCCAGTCCGTCGCGGGACAGGATCGACTCGAGGTGCCCCTGCACCGAGGCGTAGGCGGGTCCGCGCAGTGCATAGACGTCGCCGGATGCCGGGTCGGCGGCGATCTCGGTGTCGCCGAGCTGTGTCGTCCCGGGCGACACGCGCGCCGTGAACGTGTTGTAGAACCCGATCGAGGCGGGCTGCCCGAACACGTCGACGCTCTTCTGCAGACCCTGGTGGGGTGAGGCGAGAGGCGCGAGCGCGACGCCGAGCGCGTCCGCGAGGATCTGGTGGCTGAGGCACACCGCCAGCAGTGGTCGGCCGGACGTCAGCCGACGCGCGACGACGTCTCGCATGCGTGCGATGCGCGGGTTCGCATCGTCGCGGGGATCGCCGGGCCCGGGGCCCGCCACGACGACGTCGGCGGCGTCGATCGCGGCATCCTGCACGACGTCCCACGGGGCGATCTCGACCGCGAAACCGAGGTGGCGCAGCTGATGCGCGAGCATCGTGGTGAAGCGGTCCTCGGCGTCCACCACGAGCGCCGTGCGCCCGGCGCCCGGCGCGAGGGCGACGTCATCGTCAGCGCGCGTGTTCTGCGGGTTGAGCCAGAACGGCGCGAGCCGTTCGTTTCGAGCAGCCAGCAGGGTCGCCACTGCGGGATCGTCGGCGAGCGACGCCTTCGGGAGCGCCGGCGCATCCTCGTCGAGCGCCGCCCGCTCGGCAGCCTCGTCACGGGCGATCGCCCCGATCGCGCCAAGGACGCCCGCCGCCTTGCCGTGGGTCTCGCCCACTTCGCCGTCGGGGTCGGAGTGCCGCACCAGCGTCGCGCCGACCGGCACGCGCAGGCGACCGTCCTCGAGGTATGCCGTGCGGATGAGGATCGGTGCATCGAGGTCGTGCGTATCGCCCGCAGCGGGGGTGAACAGTGCCGCGACGCCGGAGTAATAGCCGCGCGGCGTCTTCTCGTGCCGTCGGATGACGGTGCAGGCGTTCTGCATCGGCGACCCGGTGACCGTGGGCGCGAACATCGTCTCACGCAGGATGTCGCGAGGGTCCATCATGCTGTGGCCGCGCAACATGTACTCGGTGTGCGTGAGGCGAGACATCTCTTTGAGGTGCGGCCCGGTGATCCGGCCGCCGTCGCTGCAGACGGCGCTCATCATCTTGAGCTCCTCGTCGACGACCATGAAGAGCTCCTCGGTCTCCTTCGTCGACGAGAGGAACTCGGTGAGGCTCGCGGCCGTCGCGCCGCCGGCGGGGTGGCGGAAGGTGCCCGAGATGGGGTTCATCGTGACGACCCCTGCCTGCGCGCTCACGTGCGCCTCGGGGCTCGCGCCGACCGTGAGGTGGCCCGGCGTCGAGACGAGGAAGGTCCAGTAGGCGCCGCGTTCATGCTCGAGGAGAGCGCGGAACCACGTGAGCCCCGCGGTCAGCGCGTCACCATCGACGGATGCCGTGTAGTCGCGCCGGATCACGAAGTTCGCGCCCTCGCCACGGCCGATCTCGTCGGCGATGACGGTCCGCACGATGTCGGCGTAGTCGGCATCGGTGATGTCGAACTCGGCATCGTCGAGCGGGATCGGAGCGTCCGGGAGTGCCGCGATCGCGGCATCCCGCGCGAGGCGCTCGTGCGTGTCGATCACGAGGCAGCGCAGCGGAGCCTCGTCATCGTGGCAGGCGAAGCCGCGCTCGACGATCTGGCGGTACGGCACGAGGGCGAGGACTTCGCGCGGGTTACCGCTCGCGTCGTGCAGTGGGATGTCGGCGAGGAGGGCGACGTCGGTGACATCTCCGGTCAGAACCTCGACGGTCTCGCCGTCACGGGCCAGGAGGGCGAAGGGGCGACCGGAGGAGATCGCGTCGTCGAGGGCGTCGGGCATGCCGGGCCTTTCTGTCGTTCAGGCGGGCTGCCTCATCGCGAAACGAGAAGACCGCCCGGTAGAGTGCGGGGCGGTCTGTGTCAGGGTTGCGAGCACACCGCCTCAGCGGGTGGGCCACCAGGAGGTGCTCGCGAACATGCCGTCACGATATCAGAACCGTGGAGCCCCCACCTTCCCCGCGGCATCCTCAGCCTTCGCGCCCCCGGTGCGGCGTAGGCTGATCTCGTGCCAGCAGTGAACCTCGGGATGCCCCGCGTGCCGGAAGTCCTCGCCCCCCGCCGCAAGACCCGTCAGATCAAGGTCGGTTCGGTCGGAGTCGGCAGCGACTCGCCCGTGAGCGTCCAGTCGATGACGACGACACCCACGCACAACATCAACGCGACGCTGCAGCAGATCGCCGAGCTCACGGCGTCTGGCTGCGAGATCGTCCGCGTCGCCGTGCCCCGGCCCGAAGACGCCGATGTGCTCCACATCATCGCGAAGAAGAGCCAGATCCCGGTCATCGCCGACATCCACTTCCAGCCGAAGTACATCTATCAGGCGATCGACGCCGGGTGCGGCGCCGTGCGCGTGAACCCCGGCAACATCCGCGAGTTCGACGGCAACGTCGGCGCCATCGCGAAGGCGGCGAAGGATGCCGGCGTGTCCCTCCGCATCGGTGTGAACGCCGGATCCCTCGACAAGCGCCTGCTCGAGAAGTACGGCAAGGCGACGCCGGAGGCGCTCGTCGAGAGCGCCGTCTGGGAGGCCTCCCTCTTCGAGGAGCACGACTTCCACGACTTCAAGATCTCGGTCAAGCACAACGACCCCGTCGTCATGGTGAAGGCGTATCGCCTCCTCGCCGAACGCGGCGACTGGCCGCTCCACCTCGGAGTCACCGAGGCGGGGCCGGCCTTCCAGGGCACGATCAAGAGCGCGACCGCGTTCGGCATCCTGCTGTCGGAGGGCATCGGCGACACGATCCGCGTCTCGCTCTCCGCGCCGCCCGCCGAAGAGGTCAAGGTCGGGCACCAGATCCTGCAGTCGCTGAACCTGCGCGAGCGCAAGCTCGAGATCGTCTCGTGCCCGTCGTGCGGGCGCGCGCAGGTCGATGTCTACACGCTCGCCGACAACGTGACCGAGGGCCTCAAGGACATGACCGTGCCGCTGCGCGTCGCCGTCATGGGGTGCGTCGTGAACGGCCCCGGTGAAGCCCGCGAGGCAGACCTCGGCGTGGCATCCGGCAACGGCAAAGGTCAGATCTTCGTGAAGGGCGAGGTCATCAAGACCGTGCCCGAGGCCGAGATCGTCGCGACGCTCATCGAAGAGGCAAACCGCCTCGCCGCCGAGATGGGCCCCGACGCGCCGCTCGGCACCGCGCAGGTCGTCACGGCCTGACGCGGCCTCCGAGGCGGACCCTACTCCGCGCGATCACGCCGACGGGTCCCACAGGGAGTGGTACGCGTTGATCGCGGGCTGCCCGCCGAGGTGCGCGTAGAGGACTGTGGAATCTTTCGAGATGTCGCCGGAGCGCACGAGATCGATGAGTCCCGCGAGCGACTTGCCTTCGTACACGGGGTCGGTGATCATCGCCTCCAGCTGAGCGCCGAGCGCCATCGCCTCCATCGTCGAGTCCACCGGGATGCCGTAGAGCTCGCCCGCCCAGCCCTCGAGCACCTGGATCTCGTCGTCGCGCAGATCGCGTCCGAGCTCGATGAGCTCGGACGTGTGCCGGGCGATGCGGGCCACCTGGTCTCGGGTCTTCTCGAGAGTGGCCGACGCGTCGATTCCGAGGACCCGACGCTTGATGCCGGTGAGCTCCTCGAGCGCCGCGAAACCGGCGATCATGCCGGCATGGGTCGATCCCGTGACGGTGCACACGACGATCGTGTCGAAGAAGACGCCCAGTTGCTTCTCCTGCTCGGCCAGCTCGAACGCCCAGTTCGCGAAGCCGAGTCCGCCGAGGCGGTGCTCGCTCGCCCCGGCCGGGATCGGGTACGGGGTACCGCCCGCCGCTTCGACCTCTTCCAGAGCCTGCTTCCACGAGTCGCGGATGCCGATGTCGAATCCGGCGTCGTCGAGGCGCGAGTCGGCGCCCATCATGCGCGAGAGCAGGATGTTGCCGACCTTGTCATTCGTGGGGTCATCCCACGGCACCCACTTCTCCTGCACGAGGCGGGCCTTGAGGCCGAGGTGGGCGGCGACGGCGGCGACCTGGCGCGTGTGGTTGGACTGGTATCCGCCGATCGAGACGATCGTGTCGGCGCCCGATGCGAGGACGTCCGGGACGATGTACTCGAGCTTTCGCACCTTGTTGCCCCCGAAGGCGAGACCGCTGTTGACGTCTTCGCGCTTGGCCCAGATGCGCGCTCCGCCGAGGTGGTCGGAGAGGCGGTCGAGCCGCTGCAGCGGGCTCGGGCCGAACGTCAGCGGGTAGCGGGCGAACTCGTGCAGTTTCATGGAAGGTCCTGTTCGGAGAGGGCGGAGGGGGGTGCGGGGGTGGGGCTCGCGGACGGCAGGGTCTGCCAGATCTCGGCAGCCAGCGCGGCGGCGCCTTCGGTGTCGCCGTCGGCGCACAGGTCGATGAGACGCTCATGCCGCTCGGCCGATGCGGCGCCTTCGTGCGAGGCGAAGCGCAGCCTCTCCGCGCGCTGAAGAACCGGTTCGTACTGCGCCAGCACACCGGCTGCCGCGGTGTTGCCCGATCGCGCGACGGGTACCGCGTGGAAGCGGGCGTCGGCATCCATCGCTCCGTCGAGGTCGCCGCGCCGCTGTGCGGCGGCGAAGTCCGCGTTCGCAGCGCGCATCTCGTCGAGATCGGATGCCGTCAGGTGCGGTACCGCCAGCCGGACGGCAAGGGCGTGCATTGCGGCCACCACGGCCTGCGCGTCGCGGACGGCTGCCGGGTCGATCGGTGCGACGACCGTGGAGCGGCCGGGGACGGCGCGGACGAGTCCTGCCCGCGCGAGTTCGAGCAGCGCCTCGCGAACGGGCGTGCGGCTGACGCCGAGGCGCGCGGCGAGGTCTCCGTCGCGAAGCTGCTCGCCGGGGGCAAGGGTGCCGTCGACGATGGCGTTCTTCAGCTGCGCGTGGACGTCCTCGCGCAGCAGATTGCGCGGGAGCGGGTTTGGAGGCAGGGGCACAGTATGCAATATATCGCACGCTTATCCGGTTGGCTGAACAACGAGAAGGGCCCCGCCGCAGCGGGGCCCTTCTGTGATGTGTAAGGCGCGGGGTGCGCGTCAGAACTGGTTCATCGTGTTGTGCGCGCCGCCGGCCTTCAGGGCGGCATCCCCGGCGAAGTACTCCTTGTGGTTGTCGCCGATGTCGCTGCCGGCCATGTTCTGGTGCTTCACGGTCGCAATCCCCTCGCGGATCTCGCGGCGCTGCACGCCCTTGACGTAAGCCAGCATGCCCTCGTCGCCGAAGTAGCCCTTCGCCAGGTCGTCCGTCGACAGGGCGGCCGTGTGATAGGTCGGCAGGGTGATGAGGTGGTGGAAGATGCCCGCACGGGCCGAGCCGTCCTTCTGGAACGAGCGGATCTTCTCGTCGGCGAGGCGGGCGAGCTCGGTGTCGTCGTACGACACGTTCATGAGGTCTGCGCGGTCGTAGGCGGAGACGTCCGCGCCCTGCTCCACGAGGGCGTCGTACGCCTGCTGGCGGAAGTTCAGCGTCCAGTTGAACGACGGGCTGTTGTTGTAGACGAGCTTCGCGTTCGGGATCACCTTGCGGATCTCGTCGACCATCGCGGCGATCTGCGCGACGTGCGGCTTCTCGGTCTCGATCCAGAGGAGGTCGGCGCCGTTCTGCAGCGACGTGATGCAGTCGAGCACGCAGCGGGCCTCGCCCGTACCGGAGCGGAACTGGTAGAGGTTCGACGCTAGGCGCTTGGGTCGCAGGAGCTTGCCCTCGCGGCGGATCACGACGTCGCCGTCGCTCAGCGCGTCGGCCGAGATCTCCTCGACGTCGAGGAAGGCGTTGTACTGGTCGCCGAGGTCGCCCGGCGTCTGCGAGACGGCGATCTTCTGCGTGAGGCCGGCACCCAGCGAGTCGGTGCGGGCGACGATCACGCCGTTGTCGATGCCGAGCTCGAGAAAGGCGTACCGCACGGCGTTGATCTTCGCGAGGAAGTCCTCGTGCGGCACGGTGACCTTGCCGTCCTGGTGGCCGCACTGCTTCTCGTCCGAGACCTGATTCTCGATCTGGATGGCGCACGCGCCCGCCTCGATCATCTTCTTGGCGAGCAGGTAGGTCGCCTCGGGGTTGCCGAAGCCGGCGTCGATGTCGGCGATGATCGGAACGACGTGGGTCTCGTGGTTGTCGATCTGCGACTGGATGAACTCCACGGCGGTCTCATCGCCCGCGGCGCGCGCGTCATCGAGCTTCGTGAAGAGCAGGTCGAGCTCGCGCGTGTCGGCCTGGCGGAGGAAGGTGTACAGCTCGGCGATGAGGGCCGGAACCGCTGTCTTCTCGTGCATCGACTGGTCGGGGAGCGGGCCGAACTCGCTCCGCAGGGCCGCGACCATCCAGCCGGAGAGGTACAGGTAGCGTTTGTTCGTCGACTTCAAGTGCTTCTTGATCGAGATCAGCTTCTGCTGCCCGATGAAGCCGTGCCATACGCCGAGCGACTGCGTGTAGACCGACGAGTCGGCGTCGTACTCGGCCATGTCGCGACGCATGATGTCGGCGGTGTACTGAGCGATCTCGAGGCCCGTCTTGAACCGGTTCTGGAGGCGCATGCGGGCGACGTACTCGGGGTTGATGGCGTCCCAGGCCGGTCCGTTCTGTTCCTTCAGAGCCGTGATCGCCTCGATGGCGTCGGTGTAGGCAGTCATTGTCTGTCCTTCGTCGTGGTCGTCCGCTCTCGCGTCTGCGGTGAAGCGGTGGGCGTTGACACCACTGTGCGCCAAGAACCGATGCTCTTCCGACGATCCGGCGTGTGAAGTTCAGTGAACTTTCTGTTCTGAGGAAGACTCTGCCGCGATTGGCGCGAAAGCGACGGTGCCGTCGGCGATGGATGCCGCGACCAGCCGAAGCCGCACGGTGCTCCCCGGCGCGGCATCCGCACCGGGCACCTTCGCCTCCACCGGCGGATCGGCGATCTGCACGCGCGCACCGTCTCCGCGCTGGGCGAGCACCACACCGGTGAAGACCTCGCCCTCGCGGCCCCGCAGCAGGGCCGCTTCGACGCGATCGAGCGCGCCGGCATCCAGCTGCGCGGCCTTCTGGGACGAGCGGGACATGAGGGCGGGAAGCTCCGGCAGCGACGAGCGCGCCCAGTCCGGCACCTCCCGACCGTTCGCGAGCGCTTCGCAGACGATGAGCGCCCAGCGGTCGACGAGGCGCCGGAGCGGCGCCGTCGCATGCGCGTACGGGGCGCCGATCGCCGCCTGCGCGCGTTCGACGGGCACCTCGCCGTCGAACGCGACGTAGCCGGCGCCGCGGAACAGACCGGCGGCGTACTCCTTGACGGCCCGCGCCGCGGGGGAGCGGTCGAGACCGCGCAGATAGTCGCCGTAGGCGACGTCCGCGTGCCACGGGATGCCGAGGGCGACCGTCTGCGCGCGGAAGGCGGCGACGTCATCGGGGTCGGCGGGCGGCATCGTGCGGAGGATCCCCACGCCGCCGGCGATCATGATGTCGGCCGCGGCCATGCCGGTGAGAAGTGACACGTGCGCGTTCCAGTCCTCCAGCGGAACGCCGTAGCTGCGCTCGATCGTGTAGCCGTCACCCTCGGCAGTGCTGACCGCCAGGATTCGGGCCTCGGGGATGTTGAGACTCGCCCCGCCGCGTTCGCGTTCTCGCGACGCGCGCTCGGCGCCGAACCATGGCATGGCGAGGAGACTCCCCGGCGCGTCGCCGGCCTCGATCGCGCGCTGCGCGTCGTCGTATGACCACTGTGCGCGCGAGCGCACGATCGCCCGCGTCACTGTCACCCGCGTGGGCCGTGCGCCATCGTCGAGCTCGAACCGCCAGACGAATGCACGCCGGTCGACACCGGGCAGAAGCGATGCCGCACCCTCACTGAGAACCGGCGGATGCAGGGGAATTCGCGTGTCGGGGGCATACATCGTCTGACCGCGACGCCGCGTCTCGGCATCCAACGGTCCGCCCGGCGAGACGTACGCGGGCACGTCGGCGATCGCGTAATGCAGGACGGCACCCGTCGCGGTGCGTTCGAGATGCAGCGCCTGATCGAGGTCGGTGGAACCGGCCGGGTCGATCGTGAGGAAGTCGATGTCGCGCAGATCGGGGAGCGCAGCGGCGCCCGGATCGACGGGGATGTCACGCGCGGCGGCGTCCGCTTCGGCCTGCGCGTCCGCGGGGTAGGCGTCGGGAAGATCGAGTGATCTCCGCAGCTCGATGAGCGAGGCGGCGAGTGCGCCGCGCGCCGGCGTAGGAACGATGCGAGGGCGACGGTGCGACACGGGGTCAGTGTAGGTCGCACCCGCCACGGCCCGTCGCTGTCCGCGCACATCGCGGGCACAGATTCGGCCCGTTAGCATTCTGCGGTGAGCGTTACGAGGTCGAAGTCCGCGTCCGTCCCGGTGGCACTGGCCTCGCTGATCCTCCTCACCGGCATTCTCGCCGGGTGCACAGGCGCCGCAGAGGCAGATCCCGCGTCGCCGTCGGCCACTCCCACGGCCTCGCCCACCCCGTCGCCGTCCGGAACGCCTGCGCCGCTCACGCCCACGTCTCCCGTCGCCGGCGGCTGCGCGGCGCTCGGGGCCGCTCCGGCCGTCACAGCGGCCGCGGGTGAGATCCAGCGCGCCACGACGCTCGACGAGATGTGGCACATCGGGATCGACACGGCGGGGGGCCTGGCGTGCTCGCTGCTCACGCCGCGCCTGGCGGTGGATGTCTACGTCCTGCCCGCCGCGACCGTCGTGGGCGACGTCGCGACCCTCGCAGGGAGCGCGGCGTGCGATCGCGGCACGGGGTCCATGGAGTGCCACGCGTCGGCTCCGGGAGCGGGGCAGACAGTGCTCGCCGCGGCATCCTTCCCGACCTCTGTCGACGACCCGTCCGCGCTCGCCGAGCTGACCGCCATCGCCACCGCCGTCGCACAATCGGCGACCGAGGGGCAGCCCGCCAAGTCGCGTCCGACGACCTGGAGCAATCCGCTCGACTGCACCGCGATCGCCGAGACGATCGGCGTGACGTCGCTGCTCGGATCGGACGAGGCGCGCACGGCGCTCGCTCCGCCCGCGGCATCCTCGGTCGACACCCGGCTTTCGATCGCGTCGTCGACGATCGCGCGGTGCGACTGGGCACGCACGCCGACGCAGGACGGCGACCGCGGCTCCGACTTCAGCGTCATTGCCGTGCCGAACGGCGCCTGGGCGTGGAAGACCCTCGCCGCGAGCATCCCCGACTCGGTCGACGCCACGGTCGGCGGTCACCCGGCGCGGGTGACGTCGAAGGGCGAGGTGTATCTCTCCGACGGCGTGAACATCCTTCACCTGCAGGGCCAGCGCCTCGCGGGGGTGAGCGTCGTCGACACCGCACTGGGCGTCCTGTCCGTCATCGCCGGAAAGGACGCCGCGGCGCGCGGCTAAGCTTGACCCTCGTGGTCACCCGTCTGTCGAACTTCTTCCTCCGCACGCTCCGCGAAGACCCGGCTCAGGCCGAGGTCGCGAGCCACAAGCTGCTGATCCGCGCCGGGTACATCCGGCCGCAGGCGGCGGGGATCTTCGCGTGGCTGCCGCTGGGCCTGCGCGTCAAGGCGCGGATCGAGAAGGTCGTGCGTGAGGAGATGGCCGCCGCCGGTGCGCAGGAGGTTCACTTCCCCGCGCTGATGCCGCGGGAGGCATACGAGGCCACGGGGCGCTGGGAGGAGTACGGCGATCTGCTGTTCCGCCTCCAAGACCGCAAGACCGGCGACTACCTGCTCGCCCCCACGCACGAAGAGGCTTTCACGCTCCTCGTGAAGGACCTGTACTCCTCGTACAAGGACCTGCCGGTCACGCTTTACCAGATCCAGGACAAGTACCGCGACGAGGCTCGTCCCCGCGCGGGGCTTCTGCGCGGCCGCGAATTCACGATGAAGGACGCGTACTCCTTCGACGCCTCCGACGCGGGGCTCGATGCTTCGTACCAAGCGCAGCGCGATGCCTACGAGCGCATCTTCCAGCGTCTCGGTCTCGAATACGTCATCGTCCAGGCAGACGCCGGGGCGATGGGCGGCTCGAAGTCGGAGGAGTTCCTGCACCCGACCCCCGTCGGCGAGGACACCTTCGTGCGTTCGGCGGGCGGGTATGCCGCGAACGTCGAGGCGTACTCGACTCCCGTCCCCGACGCGGTGCCCTTCGACGACGCGGTGCAGCCCGTGATCTTCGATTCCCCGAACACCCCCACGATCGCGACGCTCGTGACGCACACGAACGCCGTGCTCGACACGTCGGCGGGGGAGTACACGGCCGCCGACACTCTGAAGAACGTCGTCCTGGCGCTGACGCATCTCGACGGGACGCGCGAGCTCGTGATCGTCGGCATCCCTGGCGATCGCGACGTCGATGACAAGCGCGCTGAGGTCGCGTTCGCTCCCGCCGACGTCCAGCCCGCCACCGCCGACGACTTCGAGAAGAACCCGCTGCTCGTCAAGGGGTACATCGGACCGTGGTCCCCGGAGGGCGCGATCCTCGGGGAGGAGTCGGCGACCGGCATCCGCTATCTTCTCGACCCGCGCGTCGTGGACGGCACCGCGTGGATCACCGGCGCCAACATCGACCAGAAGCACGTGCACTCGCTCGTCGCCGGGCGCGACTTCTTCGGCGACGGGGTCGTCGAGATCGCGACCGTCCGCGAGGGCGACCCGGCGCCCGACGGCTCGGGCCCCGTGACCCTCGCGCGCGGCATGGAGATCGGCCACGTCTTCCAGCTCGGACGCAAGTACGCCGAGGCCCTCGGGCTCAAGGTGCTCGATGAGAACGGCAAGCTCGTCACGGTCACGATGGGGTCGTACGGAATCGGTGTGACGCGGATCCTCGCGATCATCGCGGAGCTCAACAACGACGAGAAGGGCCTCATCTGGCCGGCATCGGTCGCCCCGTTCGATGTGCAGGTCGTGGCGACGGGCCGTGACGAGGCCGCGTTCGCGCTGTCGGCGTCGCTGTCGGACGAGCTGGATGCTGCCGGCTTCGACGTGCTGTACGACGACCGTCCGAAGGTGTCGCCCGGCGTGAAGTTCGGCGACGCCGAGCTCGTGGGCGTGCCGCAGATCGTGATCGTCGGTCGCGGCGCTGCCGACGGCGAGGTCGAACTCTGGGATCGCCGCTCGGGCGAGCGCGAGGTCGTGCCGGCATCCGAGGTCGTGGAGCGGCTCCGCGCGCGCTGACGCCGGAATGCCCGCTGTTCCGTCCGGCTCGCAACGCGCCCGCGGGCCTAGGCTGGGGGCATGCACATCGAGCCGGTGTTCACGACCGTCGCTGTCGTGTTCGAGGTGATCGGCGCGTTCGCGATGTGCGTCGGGTTCGTTGTCGCCGTCGTCCTCGGCGTCCGATCGCTGCGGCGCGGCGATGGCGGGCAGGCGGCCTTCCAGACGCTCCGCACCACGCTCGGCGCGGCGATCCTGCTGGGGCTCGAGGTGCTCGTCGCGGCCGATCTCATCCGAACGATCACCTCCAAACCGTCGCTCGAAGATGCCGTGATCCTCGGCCTCATCGTGCTGATACGGACGGTACTGTCGATGTCGATCCAGATCGAGATCGACGGGGTCCTGCCGTGGCGGCGGGCGCTCCTGACGAGCGGCGGTCAGGTGCTCGGAGAGCAGATCGCGCGCGACCGCGCGGCGTCCCGCGACGCGCGCTGAGGTCGAATCCCTCGTCGTGCGGGTGGGCGCCGACTTCAGCAGCTGATCTTGTCGTGATTCATGATGTCGTCGTCGGGCGTGTCCTTCGACACGAGCGCCTTCAGCATGCCCGCAGCCATCGCGATCTTGCCCTTGGACGGCTCCCAGAACTCGGTCACCTTCGGCGTCACCTTGAGCAGGACGATCCCGGGCGTCTCGAGCCCGTCCTCGAACCAGACATCCAGCGAGGGGGAGTAGAGCTCGGCCATCTTCCCCTTGTCGTGGACGATCGAGGCCGTCCCGGCCACCGAGACGTAGCGCATGCCCTTCGCGTCGCAGTACGACAGTCCCACATCGCGATGCGTGCGGGCCTCGTCGACCTTCTCCGTGTCCTCCGATGTGAAGAACCAGATGTCGCCCGCGGCATCCATCTCCCTCGTCGACATCGGACGGCTCACGAGGTGCCCGTCGTCGTCCTCGGTCGTGAGCATCGTGAAGTCGATGTCCTCGACGAGTTCCTTGACACGGGCGAGGGCTTCGGGTCCGGTGATCTCGGTCATGCGTCGACACTCTCAGCCCAGGACCGTCGCGGGCACGGGATTGACAAGCGGCGATCCGCGCGTGCACGCGCTGTTCACCCGAGCGTGACAGGGTGGGCGTATGACCCCGAGCTCCACCCCGGTCCCTTCCGACGTCACCGCTGACCTGCGTCGCATCCTCGAGGATGCCGGTATCGAGACCGACCGTGATCTGGTCGCGCGCATCCTCGCGACCGGTGTGGGCCTCGGCCTCGACGACACCGACCGGCTCGACCTCAAGATCACCTCCGCGGCGCTCAGCGAGATGCGCGCGGCCTTCGGACTGTTCGCACCGTACCGGGGCGTGCCGAAGGTCACGATCTTCGGATCCGCTCGCACACGACCCGACGACGAGTTGTACCGTGCGGCGTCGGCGGCGGCCCGGGCGCTCGCCGAACGCGGCTGGATGGTCGTGACCGGCGCCGGCCCCGGCATCATGCAGGCAGCGGCGGAGGGCGCCGGGCCGGAGCACTCGCTCGGCGTGAGCATCCGGCTGCCCTTCGAGGAGAAGCCGAACGCGGTCATCGCGAAGAACTCGCGTTCGGTCGCGATGAAGTACTTCTTCACACGGAAACTTATGCTCGTGAAGGAGTCTCGCGCGTTCATCTGCGTGCCCGGCGGGTTCGGAACGCTCGACGAGATGTTCGAGCTGCTCACCCTGCAGCAGACGGGAAAAGCCGATCCGACGCCGATCGTGCTCCTGGACCGCCCTGGCGGCACCTTCTGGGCCGGCTTGATACGCTTCGCGACCGAGCAGCTCATCCCGACCGGCGTGATCTCGCCGGACGACCTCGATCGCGTGCTCGTGACCGACTCGGTGGATGCCGCCGTCGCCGAGATCACGGGGTTCTACCGGAACTACGACTCGCTCCGCTGGGTCAAGGGGAGGCTCGTGCTGCGTCTGCGGCACGAGCCGACCGCGTCCGAGATCGCCGAGCTCAACGAGCGCTTCGGCGACCTCGTCCTCCCCGGCGACGACGGCTCCGGGCGCATCACGACGACCGCGCCCCTCCCCGCCGAGCGCCGCGACGGCGACCGACTCGACCTCCCGCGGATCATGCTGCAGATGAATCAATTCCGTGTGGGTGGGCTGCACCGCCTCATCCGAGCCCTGAACGCGCTGGCATCGGCGCAGACGGCGCCCGTCTCGGCGCCGTCCGCCTGATCGGTGGCCGACGCGCGTCAGAGACGTGCGTAGCGCGCGCGGAAGAAGAGGAACACTCCGTACGCGACGAACCCCACGCCGACGGCGGCGACGATCACGGGCCCCAGGGTGACGGCGTGCAAGGCATCGAAGGCGGCATCCAGGCCACCCGCCTGCGACGGGTCGGCGGTCACCGCGGCGATCACGAGCAGCACCCCCACGATCGTCAGGGCCACTCCCTTTGCCAGGTAGCCCACCACACCGAGACCTTTCACGAACGGTCCGAGACCGTCGCGGGGGATCGTCTTCTTCTTCTCGAAGGATCGCAGCATGCCCATCACCCCGAACGCGACCCCGCCGCCCGCCACGCCGAGGCCCACGGCGCCGAGGAGAACCGGTCCACCCGGCAACGACAGGACGCCGCGGCTCGCCGCCTTGGCGGTTTCGTTCCCGTTCAGGTGCGCGCCGAGTGCCGCCGACGCTGCGACCGCTCCCAGGGCGCCGAAGATCACCCCTTGGCCCAGTTCCGACAACCGTCGCCCCCACGCCTTCGCGCTCCCCTTCGCGCCGGGCCCGCTCCTCAGCACAACTCCCTCGACGAGGTGGTACAGGGCGAGGGCTCCGAGGACGACCGCGATGACCCAGAGGGCGAGAAGGCCGAGCGGTGCGCCCGCGATCGCCCTCAGGGCACCGGACTGGTCGGCCTCACCCGATCCGCCGAACGCGAGCGAAAGCACGAGAAGGCCGATCAGCACGTGGACGACCCCGCTCGCGGCGTACCCTCCGCGCGCGAGCGCGCGCACCAACGGACTCGCCTGCACGTCGCGCGCCGCTTGCCGCGCGGCATCCGTCATCATCACGACTCGGGATCCTCATTGCCGTCCACCGTGCGGATCCAAGGGCGACCGAGAGGAACGACCCGGCGAGCCATCGTGCGCCAAAAGAACTTCTCGATGAGCATGTATGTCGCCAGCGCCGAGGCGCCGACGAGGAACCAGGCGCCGACGATCCCGAACGCCGGCAGGCCGGCGAAGGCGCCGATCGCTTCGAGCCCCAATCCCACGCCGACGCACAGGAGCGTCGAGGGCAGCACGGAGTTGTGTGTCGCGCCGGCGACGGCGAAGCCGAAGGCGAGCAGCGAGAAGATGAGCATGAACAACGGCTTCGCCGGCCCCGAGACCTCGAAAAAGCCCAGCTGGCCGCCCAGCAGGAACCCGGGCATGCAGATCCAGTACCACCCGAAGGCGTTGTAGACGAGGAAATGGAAGTCATCGCCGATGAAGTAGGACAGCATGCCCGCGGTCACCTGGACGATCCCGCCGAACGCGGCACCGACCCAGAACACCGCGCTCTCGTCCTGCACGCCCAGGTGCGCGAGCTGTGCCGTGAGGGTCGCGATGACGAAGCCGAGGAGTCCGATGAGTCCGGGGTCGGCCGTCCGCGGGCGCGGCCGGGCGACGTGCTGCGTGTCCATCGCCTCAGTATCGCGGGGGCAGAGGGGGTCGCACCACCGGTGGGGCCGTGCGGCGTCCCTTTCCGGGCCATCCGGTATCCTCGAAGGATGCTGCGTGCGCGAGCGCCGCGGTGAGAGCTGAATAGGGGAGGAACCTGTGGACATCGATCTGGGACTGCTGCGGACGGTCGAGCGCGAGAGGGAGATCCCCTTCGATGAGCTCGTGCGGATCATCGAGCAGGCGATCCTCACCGCCTACGCCAAGCACACCTCGCCAGACGGTGAGCTGCCCGACGGCGCCCGCGCGGAGCTCGACCGCAAGACCGGTCACGTGGCGGTGTTCATCCCGCTCACCGATGAGACCGGAGCGGTCATCGGCGAGGAGGAGTCGACCCCCGAGGACTTCGGACGGATCGCCGCGTTCGCCGCAAAGCAGGTCATCAGCCAGCGTCTGCGCGACATCGCCGACGACCAGGTGCTCGGCGAGTTCCGCGGCAAGGAGGGCGACATCGTCGCCGGCGTCATCCAGCAGGGACCGAACCCCCGCATGGTGCACGTCGACCTCGGCACCGTCGAGGCGATCCTGCCTCCCGAGGAGCAGGTGGCGGGGGAGGAGTACCCGCACGGCGCGCGACTGCGCGTGTACGTGACGTCGGTGTCGAAGGGACTCAAAGGCCCGCAGATCACCGTCTCGCGCACGCACCCCGGACTCGTCCGCAAGCTCTTCGCGCTCGAGGTTCCCGAGATCGCTTCGGGACTCGTGGAGATCACCTCCCTCGCCCGCGAAGCGGGACACCGCACGAAGATCGCCGTGATCGCCAAGGATCCCGCGATCAACGCGAAGGGCGCATGCATCGGCGAGATGGGGCGTCGCGTGCGCGCGGTGACCGAAGAGCTCGGTGGCGAGAAGATCGACATCGTCGACTTCGATCCGGAACTCGCGAAGTTCGTCGCGAACGCGCTGTCGCCCGCGAAGGTGACCTCCAGCTACGTGCTCGACGCGAATACGAAGGCCGTGCGTGCGCTCGTGCCCGATTACCAGTTGTCTCTCGCGATCGGCAAGGAGGGCCAGAACGCCCGCCTCGCCGCTAAGCTCACGGGCGCGAAGATCGACATCCAGCCCGACTCGATTCTCGAGGACGCCTGACCGGGGGTAGGATGGAAGCTGTTCGAACGTGCGTGGGATGCCGCGTGCGTGCCCCGCGATCCGCCTTGCTGCGGGTCGTCCAGCGGGACGGTGTGCTCGTCGCAGACGAGAAGGCCGTCCTTCCGGGTCGGGGCGCGTGGGTGCATGACACGGACGCGTGCGTGGCGGCTGCCCTACGTCGCCGGGCCTTCGGACGAGCACTGCGCGTGACCGGAGCCCTCGACACGACGGCCTGGGATGCGCAGACCCTTCCTCACAACCACCAGCGAAAAGGCTGAACGGCTATGGACGCAAAGTGAACGGCTCGAAATGAGACCCGTCCGCAAGTAGCGGTCCACCCTGTCCGGGTGGACCCCAGACAGGAGAAATGTGGCAAACCCACGTGTGCACGAGATCGCTTCCGAGCTCGGCGTCGACTCGAAAGTCGCCCTCGCGAAGCTGAAGGAGCTCGGCGAGTACGTCAAGAGCCCCTCATCGACGATCGCGCCCCCGGTGGCGCGAAAGCTCCGGACCGCCCTCGAGGCGGACGGCGCCGGTAAGAGCGCGGCCGCGCCCGCGCCGGCATCCCCCGCAACTCCCGCGTCGTCGGCACGCCCGACGACGGGCGCCCGTCCCGGACCCGCGAAGCCCGCAGCCCCGGTGCCGGGTCCTGCGACTCCGGCCGCCCCCGCGGCGGCCGAGGCCACGGCGACCCCTGCTGCTCCCGCGACGTCCGAGGCGCCGGCCACGCCCGGCGGCGGTGCGCCTGCGCCCACACCCGGCCCGGCGGCCCCGTCGGCGCCGCGCCCCGGTGGCGCTCCCCGTCCCGGCAACAACCCGTTCGCCTCGAGCCAGGGCATGGGCCAGCGTCCGGCCGGTCCGCGCCCGGGCAACAACCCGTTCGCGTCGGCGCAGGGCATGGGCCAGCGTCCGACTCCCGGCAACATCCCGCGTCCGCAGGCGCCGCGTCCGGGTGCTCCGCGCCCCGGAGCCCCGCGTCCCGGCGGTGCGGGTCGTCCCGGTGGTGCCGGCCGTCCCGGCGCGCCCTTTCAGCAGCGTCCCGGCGGCCCCGGTCGTCCCGGCGGCGCGGGCGGCTTCCAGCGTCCCGGTGCGCCCGGCGGAGCTCCCGGCGGGTTCGCCGGTCGGCCCGGCGGCGGCGGGGGGCGCGGTCGTGGTCCCGGTGGTGGCACCGCGGGTGCGTTCGGCAAGGGCGGCGGCAAGAGCAAGCAGCGCAAGTCGCGTCGGGCGAAGCGGCAAGAATTCGAGATGAGGGATGCCCCGGTCGTCGGCGGCGTCAACGTCTCGAAGGGCAACGGCGAGATCATCCGCCTTCGTCGCGGTGCGTCGATCGCCGACTTCGCGGACAAGCTCGAGGCGATCCGCGGCTACACCGTGCAGCCCGGCACGCTCGTGACGATCCTCTTCAACCTGGGCGAGATGGCCACGGCCACCGAGTCGCTCGACGAGGCGACCTTCGAGGTCCTGGGCGAGGAGCTCGGCTACAAGATCCAGATGGTCTCGCCCGAGGACGAAGACAAGGAGCTCCTCGAGGGCTTCGGTCTCGACCTCGAGAAGGAGCTGGAGGAGGAGAGCGAGGACGACCTCGAGATCCGTCCGCCGGTCGTCACCGTCATGGGTCACGTCGACCACGGTAAGACGCGCCTTCTCGACGCGATCCGTCAGACGAACGTGGTCGCGGGTGAGGCCGGTGGCATCACCCAGCACATCGGTGCCTACCAGGTGTGGACCGAGCACGAGGGCATCGAGCGCGCCATCACGTTCATCGACACCCCCGGTCACGAGGCGTTCACCGCGATGCGTGCCCGAGGCGCGCAGGTGACCGACATCGCGATCCTCGTTGTCGCCGCCGACGACGGCATCATGCCGCAGACGGTGGAGGCGCTCAACCACGCCCAGGCCGCGAACGTGCCGATCGTGGTCGCGGTCAACAAGGTGGACAAGCCCGACGCCAACCCGGCCAAGGTGCGCCAGCAGCTCACCGAGTACGGCCTCGTCGCCGAGGAGTACGGCGGCGACGTCATGTTCGTCGACGTCTCGGCGCGTGCAGGCACCGGCATCCAGGACCTCCTCGACGCCGTCCTCCTCACCGCTGACGCGGGCCTGGACCTCACGGCCAACCCGAACAAGGCGGCGCGCGGTGTCGCGATCGAAGCGAAGCTCGACAAGGGCCGCGGTTCGGTGGCGACGGTGCTCATCCAGTCCGGAACGCTGCGCGTCGGCGATGCGATCGTCGCGGGAACGGCCTACGGCCGCGTCCGCGCGATGATCGACGAGAACGGCGACGCTGTCGAGGAGGCTTACCCCTCGCGTCCGGTCCAGGTGCAGGGTCTGAACTCGGTCCCGCGCGCCGGCGACACCTTCATCGTCACCGACGAGGACCGCATGGCTCGTCAGATCGCCGAGAAGCGTGAAGCCGCCGCGCGCAACGCCCAGCTGGCGAAGGCTCGCAAGCGCATTTCGCTCGAGGACTTCACCCGGGCGCTCGAAGAGGGCAAGGTGGAGTCGCTCAACCTCATCATCAAGGGTGACGTCTCCGGTGCCGTCGAGGCGCTCGAGGAGTCGCTCCTCAAGATCGAGGTCGACGATTCGGTGCAGCTACGGATCATCCACCGCGGCGTCGGTGCGATCACCGAGTCGGACATCAACCTGGCCACGATCGACAACGCGATCGTGATCGGCTTCAACGTCCGGCCCGACACGAAGGCGCGCGAGCGCGCCTCCCGCGAGGGCGTGGACGTGCGGTTCTACTCGGTCATCTACAACGCGATCGACGACGTCGAGCAGTCGCTCAAGGGCCTGCTCAAGCCGGAGTTCGAAGAGAAGCAGTCGGGTGTCGCCGAGATCCGAGAGGTGTTCCGCTCCTCGAAGTTCGGCAACATCGCCGGTGTCATCGTCCGCTCGGGCACGATCACGCGCAACGCCAAGGCGCGCGTCATCCGCGACGGCGTCGTCATCGCCGATGGTCTCGCCATCGAGTCGCTGCGTCGCTTCAAGGATGACGTCACCGAGGTCCGCACGGACTTCGAGGCCGGTATCGGACTCGGCAAGTACAACGACATCCAGGTCGGCGATGAGATCGAGACGACCGAGATGGTGGAGAAGCCCCGCGGCTGATCGCATCACGACGAGGATGCCGCGCCCGGATGATCCGGGTGCGGCATCCTCCGTCCATCCCAAGGAGGAACCATGTCGAACGAACGACAGGCGAGGCTCGCCGACCGTATCCGCGTGCTCATCGCAGAGCGGCTCGAGAAGGGGCTGCGCGATCCGCGGCTCGGGTTCGTGACGATCACCGACGTGCGCGTCACGGGCGATTTGCAGCATGCGTCGGTGTTCTACACCGTCTACGGCGACGACAAGGCCCGTGCGGACACGGCCGCCGCGCTGAAGGCTGCGACCGGAATGCTACGCAGCGAAGTCGGCAAGCAGCTCGGCGTGCGGCTGACGCCGTCGCTCGAGTTCATCCCCGACGCGTTGCCCGAGAACGCCGGGCACATCGCGGACCTGCTGCGCGAGGCGCAGGAGCGGGATGCCGCCGTCGCCGGCCTCGCCGCCGGCGCCGCCTACGCGGGCGAGGCCGACCCTTACATCAAGCCGCGCGACGAGGCCGACGAGGACTGATCCGCGGGGGCATCCCCCATGGGCAGGCGCAGGGCGCCGTCGGATGCCTCGACGAGGCCGTCGGCGATGAGCGAGTCGATCGCGCGGTCGCGCTGCACGGCATCCGGCCAGTCCGGGGCTACGGCATCCTGTGCGATCTCGTGCGTGGGGGCCGCGCGCAGTGCGCGCAGGATCGCCCCGCGGGCCTGCCGGTCGCTGCCCTCGTACCGGGCCTGTCTACGGCGGTCGTCGCCCGTGTCGGGGTAGCCGGCCGCGCGCCACGCGCACGCATGCGCGAGCGGGCATGCGTCGCATCGGGCGGTGCGCGCCGTGCAGACGACGGCCCCGAGCTCCATCGCCGCGGCGTTGACGATCGCGGCATCCGCATCGTCGTCGGGCAGGATCGCCGCCATCGCAGCGAGGTCGCCCTTGCTCGGAGGGCCGGGCTGCGCGCGTCCGCCGATCGCCCGCGCGAGGACGCGGCGCGTGTTGGTGTCGACGACGGGATGCCGGTCGCCGTAGGCGAACACGGCGACGGCCCGGGCGGTGTAGTCGCCGATCCCGGTCAGGGCCAGCAGATCGTCGACATCGCGCGGAACGACGCCGTCGTGGCGACTATGGATCTCGACGGCCGCGCGGTGGAGCCACAGCGCGCGACGCGGGTAGCCGAGGTTCGCCCATTGCGTGACCGCCGCGGCGGGAGGGTCGGCGGCCAACGCGGAGGGCGTCGGCCATCGGGCGAGCCACGCCTCGAGGTGGGGGATGACGCGCGTGACGGGCGTCTGCTGCAGCATGAACTCGCTCACGAGCGTGCCCCACGCCCCGAACCCGGGGCGGCGCCACGGCAGATCGCGCGCGGCCCCGCGATACCACGCGATGAGCGGCGTTGCGAGGTCGGGCACGACGCCAGCCTACGTCGGGCTGAGCACCCCGCGACACGCGCGCGAGGACGCGCCGCTTAGGCTGGGAGGATGCCTCAGTCGCACCCCGACAGCGCCCCGAACGGCATTCTGCTGGTCGACAAACCCGACGGCGTCACGAGCCACGACGTCGTCGCCCGTGCGCGGCGCGCGCTGAACACGCGCAAGATCGGCCACGCCGGCACGCTCGACCCGATGGCGACGGGGCTCCTGATCCTCGGGGTGGGCCCTGCGACGCGCCTGCTGACGTTCATCGTGGGGCTCGACAAGACCTACGAGGCCACGATCCGTCTGGGCGCGTCGACCGACTCCGACGACGCCGACGGCACGGAGATCGCGCGGGCGGATGCCGCCGTTCTCGCTGCAGTCACACCCGACGCCGTTTCTGCAGGTATCGCCGCGCTCACGGGTCGGATTCAGCAGGTGCCCAGCACGGTGTCGGCCATCAAGGTGGGCGGCAAGCGGGCCTACGACCTCGCTCGCGCGGGCGAGCAGGTGGAACTCAAGGCGCGCGAGGTCACGGTCAGCCGGTTCGCGGTGACGCGCATGCGCACCGCCGCCGAGGGGATCGACCTCGACGTCGTCGTCGACTGCTCGAGCGGCACGTACATCCGTGCGCTCGCCCGCGATCTCGGTGCGGATCTCGGTGTCGGCGGTCATCTGACGGCGCTGCGCCGAACGCGCATCGGCCCGTTCGACGTCGCGGCCGCGGTCGACGTCGCACCGGATGCCGCGCTCGCCCCTCCCGCCGAGGTCGCGGCGGCCGTCCTGGGGGCGCTGCCGGTCACGGCGGAGGAGGCTCGTGACCTCCGCCACGGCAAGCGCCTCGTGGGCGCTGCCGCACGGCTCGAGGGGCTGGCGAGCGCGACCCCCGCCGCGATCGACCCGGGAGGACGACTCGTCGGGATCGTCGAGCGCCGCGGCGGCGACCTCAAGAGCGCGATGAACATGGCGGAGGAATCGGCATGATCTGGTGGTTCGCGATCGCGCAGGTGATCGTCGCCGTCGTCGTCGGCCTCGTCGCCGTCGTCGCGGGCCTCGCGGGGCGACGGCCGGGCGACGTCACGGTGGGCGGGATGGCGCTCATCCTGCTCCTCCTCGTCGCGCAGGTGGTCATCGCGATCGTCGCGGCGCTCGCGGGCAACCCTCCGCTCGGCAGCACGCTGGAGTTCTGGGTGTACCTCGTATCCGCCGTCCTTCTCCCGCCCGCCGCCGTGTTCTGGGCCCTCCTGGAACGCAGCCGCTGGAGCACCGTCATCATGGGCGTCGCCGCACTCGCCGTCGCTGTCATGGTGTGGCGCATGGAGGTCATCTGGACGACGCCGGCCCTCTGACGCCCCGCCTATCATTGAGAGGTCATGTCGCCCACGTCCCGCACCCGCATGACCGGCATCGGCCGGGTCCTCGTGGTCGTCTACGCGATCATGGCGCTCGCGGCGACGGGCCGCTCGCTCGTGCAGATCGTCGAGGATTACGCGAACGCGCCGCTGGCGTACACGCTGTCGGCGGCATCCGCCCTCGTGTACGTCCTCGCGACCGTCGCGCTCATCCTTGCGGGCCGCGCGGGATGGTACGTCGTCGCGTGGATAGCGATCTCGTTCGAGCTCGTCGGTGTGCTCGTCGTGGGCACGCTCAGCCTGACGCATCCCGCGCTGTTCGCGCACGACGCGACGGTGTGGTCGGGCTTCGGCTACGGATACTTCTGGGTGCCGCTCGTGCTGCCGTTCATCGGTGTGTGGTGGCTCGTGCGCCATCGGCACGGCATCCCCGAGCCTGAGGTGCCTCAGGCCGTCATCGAAGGGTCCCACTGGTGATCGTCTTCCGCGAACCGGGCGAGGTTCCCGCGCACTTCGGGCCGAGCGTCGTCGTGATCGGCAAGTTCGACGGCGTGCACTCGGGTCACCGCGCCGTCATCGACCGCGCCCGCGTCACTGCCGCCGATGCGGGGGCGCGCGTCGTGGCGGTGACTTTCGACCGCAATCCGCTGAGTCTGCTGCGTCCGGAACTCTGCCCGGATCCGTTGTCGAGCGTCGATCAGAAGCTCACTCAGCTCGCCGACGCCGGTGTCGACGCGACCCTCGTGCTGCGATTCGACGAGAGCCTCGCGAGCCTGGAGCCGCGCGCCTTCGTCGAGCACATGCTCGTCGAAGCGCTGGGTGTCGTGACCGTCATGGTCGGCGACGACTTCCGCTTCGGTCGCGGGGGAGCGGGGACGCCCGCACTCCTCGAAGACCTCGGCGCGGAGTACGGCTTCGCGGTCGATGTCGTGAGCGATGTGCAGGGCGGTGGCCGCCGCGTCTCGTCGACGTGGGTGCGCGATCTGCTGTCGGCGGGCGATGTCGAGGGGGCTGCACGACTCCTGGGCCGACCGCACTCCGTCCAGGGGGAGGTCGTCCATGGCCTCAAGCGCGGCCGCGAGCTCGGATTCCCCACGGCGAATCTCGAACCGGATGCCGAGGGCTTCATCCCGGCCGACGGCGTGTACGGAGGGTGGCTGATCGACCTCGGCGCGACCGCAGGCGAGGCGGATGCCGCTGCCGCCGTGACGAGATACCCGGCGGCGATCTCGGTGGGGACGAACCCGACCTTCGACGACGTCGAACGGCGCCAGGTCGAGGCCTACGTTCTCGATGAGACGGGCCTCGACCTCTACGGCCATCGTGTCCAGATCCAGTTCACGCATCGCATCCGCGGCATGGTCGCCTTCGAAGGCATCGAGAAGCTCATCGCCCAGATGACCGACGACGTCGCGCGTGTACGCACGGCGTTGCGCGCCTGACGCGCGGCTCCGGCCCTGCCGCCGTCAGTACGAGGACGCGTCGACGGCGCCGGTGGATTCCTCCCCGGCATCCACGCGCCGCGCCTCGCCGAGGATCACGGCGCTGCCGCTCGTGCCCAGGCGCGTTGCGCCGGCGTCCAGCATCGCGAGCGCGTCGGCGTAGCTGCGTACGCCCCCCGAGGCCTTGACCTGCACGCCCTCGCCGACGTTGTCGCGCATGAGGCGCACGTGCTCGGCGGTCGCGCCGCCTCCGGCGAAGCCCGTCGAGGTCTTCACGAAGTCGGCGCCGCCGCGTTCGGTGAGGCGGCTGCCCCGGGCGATCTGCTCGTCGTCGAGGAGCGCGGTCTCCAGGATCACCTTCGTGACGCGGCCGGATGCCGCCTCGACGACGGCGGCGATGTCGGCGGCGACCGCGTCGTCGAATCCGGAGCGGAGGGCGCCGATGTTGATCACCATGTCGAACTCGGACGCGCCGTCTGCGAGCGCTTGGCGAACTTCCGCCACCTTCGCCGCCGTCGATGTCGTGCCGTGGGGGAATCCGATCACGGTGCCGACGGCGACACCGCTGCCCGCGAGTCGCTCCACGGCGTGCGGGATGTCGCTCGGGCGCACGCACACGCTGAACACCTTCCACTCCGCGGCGATGTCGAGTTCGGCGTCGACCTCGGTGCGGGTGAGCTCGGGCTTGAGGATCGCGTGGTCGATGGTCGCCGCGAGGGCGCGTTCGGTGATCGTGGGCATGATGCCAGACTACGCTCGGGAATACCCCATGGGGGTATTATGGTTGCCGTCAGTGGACGCCGCGTCGAACGCGAAGCGGCGGGCGAGGAGACGACATGATCGAGCAGACGTACACCGTGCAGGGCATGACCTGCGGCCACTGCGCACAGGCGGTGACCCGCGAGGTGGGTGCGCTCGACGGTGTGGAAGAGGTGGCAGTCGACATCGCGACGGGAGCGGTCACGGTGACATCCGCGGGGCCGCTGGCGACGGTCGCGGTCTCCTCCGCCGTCGAGGAGGCCGGCTACACGCTCGTCGCCGGACGATGAGCGAACTCGAGCGCCACGCGCGCGAAGGCACCGCGCCGCGCGCGGAGGCCGTCCTCGACATCACGGGGATGACGTGCGCGAGCTGCGTCGCCCGCGTCGAGAAGCGCCTGCAGAGGGTCGACGGCGTGACGGCGGCCGTGAACCTCGCGACCGAATCGGCGCGGGTGGAGTACCCCGCTGATCTCGCACCGGCGCGACTGGTCGCTGCCGTCCGCGAGGCCGGCTACGACGCGGTGGTCCGCCGCGCGCCCGAGACGGAACCGTCGGATGCGGGCGCACACGGACCGGGGGACGGCGCCGCGCTCACGACCCGACTCGCGGTGAGCTCCGTGCTCGCAGCCCCTGTCGTGGCCCTCGGGATGGTCCCCGCGTGGCAGTTCCCCGGGTGGCAGTGGGTGTCGCTCGCGCTTGCGACTCCCGTCGTGCTGTGGGGCGGATGGCCCTTCCACCGCGCGACGTTCGCGAGCGCCCGGCACGGGGCGATGACGATGGACACCCTCATCACGCTCGGCACGGGCGCCGCATACCTGTGGAGCGTCTGGGCGCTCGTGTTCGGCAGTGCGGGCCGCATCGGGATGACGCACACGGGCGGCCTGTTCGAGCCTGTCCACGATCCGTCGGCGCTCGTGTACTTCGAAGTCGCGGCCGCCGTCACGGTCTTCCTTCTCCTCGGCCGTGTGATCGAAGAGCGTTCGAAGCGCCGCGCGGGGGCTGCCGTGCGTGCGCTCCTCGACCTCGCCGCTCGCGACGTCGAGCTCGAGGACGGCACGCGCATGGGAGTCGAGCAGCTGCGCGTGGGAGACCGCTTCCTCGTGCGGCCCGGCGAGAAGGTCGCCACCGACGGCGTCGTCGTCTCGGGCCACGCGTCGCTCGACGAGAGCATGATCACCGGCGAGGCAGCGCCCGTCGAGGCATCCGCCGGCGACCCCGTCACGGGCGGCACACTCGCTGCCGACGGCAGGCTCGTCGTGCGGGCGACCTCCGTCGGCGACGATACGCGCCTGGCGCACCTCGCGCGCCTCGTCGAGAACGCTCAGGCTGGCAAGAGCCGTGTGCAGCGGCTCGCCGACCGCATCTCCGCCGTCTTCGTGCCGATCGTCATCGCTTTGTCGGTCCTCACGCTTCTCGCGTGGATGCTCGTCGGCGGCTTCAGTGGTGCGTCGATCGCGTCGGGCTTCACCGCGGCGGTCGCGGTGCTCATCATCGCGTGCCCGTGTGCGCTCGGGCTCGCGACACCGATCGCGATCCTCGTCGGCACCGGGCGCGGCGCGCAGCTGGGCGTGCTCATCACCGGCCCGGAGGCGCTCGAGGCGGCCGAGCGCATCGACACGGTCGTCCTCGACAAGACGGGCACGTTGACGACAGGCGAGATGACGGTCTCCGCCCTCACTCCGATCGGTGGGGCGGATACCGCGGAGATCACCCGTCTCGTCGGCGCGCTCGAGCACGCCTCCGAGCATCCGATCGCCCGCGCGATCGCCGCCTACTCGGCGAGCGGCACCCTCATCGAGGTCGAGGATTTCGCGGGGCTTGCCGGTCGCGGGGTCAGTGGCAGGGTCGACGGCCGCGTGGTGTTCGCCGGTCGCCCCGACTTCGCCGCGGAGATCGTCGGCGTGCTGCCGGCCTCCGTGCAGTCCGCGGTCGACGAGGCGCAGGATGCCGGGGCCACGGCGATCGTCGCGGGCTGGGACGGCACACTGCGCGCGGTGATCGCGGTGTCGGACCGGGTGCGCTCCGACGCTGCGACGACGGTCGCGCAACTGCACGCGCTCGGTCTCGATGTCGTCCTCCTCACGGGAGACAACGTCGGCGCCGCGGAGGCTGCGGCATCCGCCGCCGGCATCGACCGAGTGACCGCCGGGGTCCTTCCCGAGGGCAAGGTCGCCGAGATCGGGCGTCTGCAGGCCGCGGGTCACCGTGTCGCGATGGTCGGCGACGGCGTCAACGACGCCGCGGCGCTCGCGACCGCCGACCTCGGCATCGCGATGGGCGGAGGGACGGATGCCGCGATGCACGCGAGCGATATCGCGCTCACCGGCAGCGGCCTCGAGCCGGTCATGACCGCGCTCTCACTCAGTCGACGCACGATGCGCATCATCCGCGGCAACCTGTTCTGGGCGTTCGCGTACAACGTCGCGGCGCTGCCGGCGGCGGCGCTGGGTCTGCTCAATCCCATGATCGCCGGAGCCGCGATGGCATTCTCGAGCGTGTTCGTGGTGCTCAACAGCCTGCGACTGCGAACTGCGCGCTGACCGCGCTAGAATGGATGCCGAGACCGCGCACCCGCGTCGCCGCAGCTCGCAGAAGCGAGTACCCGCAGCCCGAGGAGCACGGATCACGCATTCCCCCGCGGCAGCCGCCGCGGACTCCGAACGGTCGGCCCGAGTATCCGCGTAGGCGCATTCGGGTCGGCGTCCCGCCGGTCACATCCGGCTCTTCACGCTCAGGAGGAGCATGCCGCCCACGGCATCCACCGCCACCGCCCGCCGCCGCGGGCAGTCCCGCGGGTCGTCCGCGCGTCGCGATGACGACGCGCCCCTCATCCCGATCCTCGCCCGCAAGGTGCGCGAGGTCGAGGCCAAGTCGCAGCGCGGCAAGCTCGGACCGACCAATCGCGTCAAGTTCCAGGTGATCGCCTTCCTCGTGCGCGAGGAGCGCGCGCGGGTGAAGGCCGACGAGGCCGTGCCGACCGCCGCGCGGGCCGAACTGCTCAAGCGCCTCGACGGCGTCGCGACGATCCTCGCGAAGACAGCGGCCCGCGACACCTCGCTCATCCAGCTGCTCGAGGTCGACCAGGCGACGTCGCCCGTCGCCAAGCGCATGCGCCGCGACTGGCTGCTCGAGTCGGGCGCCGAGCTCGCCGAGGACGAGCTGATCATCACCGACGCGGCCCCCGTCCAGGCCTCCGTCGTCCCCGCCGCCCTTGCCGAGCGGCAGGTCACCCCTCCGCAGATCGAGGCCCGCCGCGAGGCGAACCCGTTCCTCGCGCCCGACGTGACGCTGCGCACTCCGGCATCCACTGCCCGGCGACGTCTCGACGGCTGGGAGCTCATGGGCCCCCTGTACAAGGCGTTCGAGACCGGCGCCGGGGGAGCGGCCGCCTCGATGGAGCTGCCGCCCGTGCCGGAGTTCGACCGCCTCTCGCCCAAGGGCCTCGACGTCATGCCGCACCAGTCGCGGTTCCTCGAGTCGGTGCGCTCGGGCCACCGATCGTTCCTGCTCGCCGATGAGCCGGGTCTCGGCAAGACGGCGCAGTCGGTGCTCGCGGCATCCGTCGCGAACGCCTACCCGCTCTTGGCCGTCGTCCCGAACGTCGTCAAGATGAACTGGGCGCGCGAAGTCGAGCGGTGGACGCCGCAGCGCCGCGCGACGGTCATCCACGGTGACGGCGGCCAGGTGGACGCCTTCGCCGATGTCTTCATCGTCAACTACGAAGTGCTCGACCGGCACCTCTCCTGGCTGGGTTCCCTCGGCCTTCGGGGCATGGTCGTCGACGAGGCCCACTTCATCAAGAACCTCACCTCGCAGCGCTCCCAGAACGTGCTCGCCCTCGGCGCGCGCATTCGCGAGCAGGTGCGCAACCCGCTCATGCTCGCCCTGACGGGTACCCCGCTCATCAACGACGTCGAGGACTTCGACGCGATCTGGCGATTCCTCGGTTGGACCAACGGGGAGAAGCCCGGGCCCGAGCTCATGGAGAAGCTGGATGCCACCGGCTTCACCCCGGCCGACAAGGCCTTCTACCCCGAGGCGCGGGACGCCGTCATCTCGATGGGCATCGTCCGCCGCAAGAAGAAGGATGTCGCCGCGGATCTTCCCGACAAGCTGATCGCCGACCTGCCGGTCGAGCTCGACGACGAGTACGGCCGGTCGATCCGCGCCGCCGAGCGTGAGCTCGGCGAGCGACTCGCCGCCAAGTACCGCCGCATCATCGAAGCCCGCGGCGACAAGGTGCTCTACGGCGAGGTCGACGAGGACATCGTCCGCCTCGTCGCGCACGGCGAGCTCGAGGAGTCGAAGGCCCAAGGCGCCGGTGCGCAGGGCGCGGGCGCCGACAACGTCTTCACGATGGTTCGCAAGATCGGCCAGGCGAAGGCCCTGCTCGCGGCGGACTACGCCGTGCAGCTGCAGCGCTCGGTCGGCAAGGTCGTCTTCTTCGCGAAGCACATCGACGTCATGGATGCCGCGGAGGCCCACTTCGCTCAGGCGGGCCTGCGCACGGTGTCGATCCGCGGCGACCAGACGACGCCCGCGCGGCAGCAGGCGATCGACGCGTTCAACGAGGACCCGGGCGTCGCGATCGCGGTGTGCTCCCTGACCGCCGCCGGCGTCGGACTGAACATGCAGGCGGCATCCAACGTCGTCCTCGCCGAGCTCAGTTGGACCGCAGCCGAGCAGACGCAGGCGATCGACCGCGTGCACCGTATCGGTCAGGACGAGCCGGTCACCGCGTGGCGGATCATCGCGGCGCACACGATCGACACGAAGATCGCCGAGCTCATCGACTCGAAGCAGTCGCTTGCGGCGCGGGCGCTCGACGGGGCGCAGATCGATGCGACCTCGAGCGATTCGGTGCAGCAGTCGGCGCTCATGCACCTGCTGCGGCAGGCGCTCGGCGCCGCCTGAGCGGCGGGCGGGTTATCGACGGCGACGCCGGTGGCAGGGCCGCGGCATCCGGCGATAGTGTCGTTCGTGGCAGTGACGCCGTAACAACTCCCCGAACTTAAGGATCCCCACATGAAGATCGGCATCCTCACCTCAGGCGGCGACTGCCCCGGACTGAACGCGGTCATCCGCGGCGTCGTCCTCAAGGGCACGACGAACTACAACATCGAGTTCGTCGGCATCCGCGACGGGTGGCGAGGCGTCGTCGACGGCGACTTCTTCCCCCTGACCCGCCACGAGGTGAAGGGCCTGTCGAAGGTGGGCGGCACGATCCTCGGCACGTCGCGCACGAACCCCTATGAGGGTCCCCGCGGCGGCGCCGACAACATCAAGGCGACGCTGTACGGCCACCGCATCGACGGGATCATCGCGATCGGCGGCGAGGGCACGCTCGCCGCCGCGAACCGCCTGTACAACGACGGCATCAACGTCATGGGCGTGCCGAAGACGATCGACAACGACCTGCGCGCGACCGACTACTCCTTCGGCTTCGACACCGCCGTCAACATCGCGACGGATGCCATGGACCGCCTCCGCACGACCGGCGACTCGCACCAGCGCTGCATGGTCGCCGAGGTCATGGGCCGCCACGTCGGCTGGATCGCGCTGCACTCGGGCATCGCCGCGGGCGCGCACGTCATCTGCATCCCCGAGGTGCCGATGTCG
This sequence comes from Microbacterium sp. MMO-20, assembly GCF_037147735.1. Taxonomy (NCBI): domain Bacteria; kingdom Bacillati; phylum Actinomycetota; class Actinomycetes; order Micrococcales; family Microbacteriaceae; genus Microbacterium; species Microbacterium sp. MMO-20. Next base: position 388,447 of record NZ_JBBCUU010000002.1, read on the forward strand.
ATCGACGAGATCACGGCGCAGGTGCAGAAGGCGCACGACCGCGGGCGCGCACCGCTCGTCGTCGTCTCCGAGGGCTTCACCCTCACCGGCATGGACGAGGCCTACAGCGACAAGGGACTCGACGCGTTCAACCGCCCGCGCCTCGGCGGCATCAGCGAGGTGCTCGCCCCCGAGATCGAGCGGATCACCGGAATCGAGACGCGCGCTACGGTGCTCGGCCACATCCAGCGCGGCGGTTCGCCGTCGGCGTTCGACCGCGTGCTCGCAACCCGTCTGGGCCTGCACGCCGCCGATGCGGTCGCGGAAGAGGCGTGGGGTCAGATGGTCTCGATGAAGGGCACCGACATCGTGCGTGTGCCGTTCGAGGAGGCCCTCGGCGAGCTCAACACCGTGCCGATCTACCGCTACGAAGAGGCCGCCGCGCTCTTCGGCTGAGTGCGGCGCGCTTCTTCGGCCTGGGCAGGCGATCTGCCGGAGCGAGGCAGCTTTCTGCGGCATCCGCCTTCGTTCGGCAGATCGCCTGCGTTCAGCGCCGATGCGGGGGAGCGAGATGGAGGCCTTGTGCGATCGCGGTCAGAACGGTGTCGATGACGTAGGCGGGATCGAACAGCACCTGGTAGTAGTCGAACCGCAGGATCGTGTACCCGCGCAGCGCAAGGCGCGCGTCGGCACGGAGATCGCGTCGGCGGTCGGATGCCTGGTGAAAGGCGAGTCCGTCTACCTGCACACCGAGGCGCTCGCCGATCACGCCGTCGAGTGGGTGCCCGTCTACCCAGACTTGCTGGCGCACGGTCACACCGGCGCGGCGCATGAGGGAGACGAACGCCGTCTCAATTCCGGAGTCGGACAGTGAGCCGGCCACTGCAGCGAGCTCGCGCGCCGCGGTGCACCGCCACTGCACCCGATCGAGCACATCGCTCCGCACGATGCCGCGCTTGAGTGCCGATTCCCACACCGCGAGCGCCTGTGCGCGCTGAAGACAGCGCGCGATATGGAACAGGACGTTGATCGGGTGTTCATTCGGCTCTGTTCGCGGGAGGGGAACGGGTCCGGTGGCCCAATGCCATGTGGCCTCGACATGGGTGGAGCGTGCCGCCGAGTGCGGTAGCGAGATGTGTGGCAGAACGGGGAGCTCGGGCACCCACAGTCCCATCCGGGCGGCGGCGCTCACGCAGCTCAACCGTCCTCCCGCGCGCGCGGCCGCCCGGCGGTCGGGGCCGCACGTGGGCGTGACGAGCCACGACCGTCGTACGCGGTCGACGCTTCGGTCTGCGACGGCGGCCGCGATGTGATGCTTCGAGTAGCCTGCCGCTCGGGCGCTCGACGTATGGGCGACCTCTCCGACCGATGCCACCCAGGCGTCCAACGTGATCTGCACGGGCCCAGCATCCGCCGCGGCGTGCCTCACGGGTCCTGCAGCGATGGATCTGTGGACAGATCGAGGGAACCGGGGCGCTGTGGAGGAGGCGATGCACCATCGTCAGGCATCCGCAGCCCAGGCGATCGGCCGGCGAAAGGCGGATGCGCCGCAGACCTGCCTTCGCTCGGCAGATCGCCTGCCCGCGGCAGGCGGCGCGCCCGAACCCGAGCCCGCCCGGGCCTATGCGTCGGCAAGGCCCACCACGTCGAGGAGCCACGCGATCTCGAAGGCGCGCTGGTGCCACGCGTTGTACCGGCCGGAGACACCGCCGTGGCCGGCGACCATCTCGCACTTGAGCAGGGCGTCCGCGCCGACGGCGCGCAGGCGCGCGACCCACTTGGCCGGCTCGACGTAGTACACACGTGTGTCGTTGAGCGAGGTCACCGCGAGGATCCGCGGGTACTCCACCCCCTCGCGGACGTTCTCGTACGGCGTGTACGACTTCATGTACTCGTACACGGACGCATCGTGCAACGGGTCGCCCCACTCGTCCCACTCGATCACGGTGAGCGGCAGTGAGGGGTCGAGGATCGTCGTCAGGGCGTCGACGAACGGCACATCGGCGAGGATGCCGGCGAACAGCTCCGGAGCGAGATTGGCGACGGCGCCCATGAGGAGCCCTCCCGCCGACCCCCCCTCGGCGACCATCAGCGCGGGGGTCGTGACCCCGGCGTCCACGAGGTGGCGTGCGACCGCGACGAAGTCGGTGAACGTGTTGCGCTTGTGCTGGAGCTTGCCGTCCTCATACCACTGCCGCCCCATTTCGCCCCCGCCGCGCACGTGCGCGATCGCGAAGACGACGCCCCGGTCGAGGAGCGAGAGGCGGGCGACCGAGAAGCCCGGTTCGATCGAGTGCTCGTACGAGCCGTAGCCGTAGAGGTGCACGGGTCGGGTGTCGCCGGCGCCGGGATCGCCGAAGGACCGCTTCCACACGAGCGACACCGGTACGCGCGTCCCGTCGTCGGCGATCGCCCAGTCGCGCCGCTGCCCGTACTCGTCGGGGGAGTAGCCGCCGAGCACACTCTGACGCTTGCGCAGCAGGAACTCGCCCGTCTCGACGACGTAGTCGTAGACCGTGCCGGGCGTCACGAACGATCCGTAGCCGAGACGGATGACGGGTGGTGCCCACTCGGGGTTCCCGCCGGCGCCTGCGGCGTAGAGCTCCTCGCCGAACGACAGTTCGCGGACATCGCCGCTCTCGTAGGAGAGGATTCCCATGCGCGCGAGGCCGTCGCGGCGATAGGACACGACTGCCCAATCGCGGAATGCCGAGACATCCAGCAGCCTCCGGCCGGCGACGTGCGGCAGGACGATCTCGCGCGCGCCGGTCGGGTCGGCTCCCGCGACGCGCACCAGCTCGAAGTCGAGTGCGCCGTCGTTGTGCAGCACGTACAGGACGTCTTCGCCGCCGACGATCGCGTGGGTCGCCGAGTACTCGACTCCCTCGCGGCGTGGCCAGATCGAGCGGGGCTCGGCGCGGAGGTCGGATGCCGGGACGAGGAACTCCTCGCTCGTGATCGACGAGCCGACTTCGATCACGAGGTATCGCTCGCTGCGCGTGAAGCCGGCACCGACCCAGTACCGCTCGTCGGGCTCGTGGAACAGCTGCGCATCGCTTGCGGCATCCGCGCCGACCTCGTGCAGCCATACGGTGTCGGGGCGCCATGCGTCGTCCATCGTCGTATACACGACGAAGCGTCCGTCCGGCGAGAAACAGGCCCCCGCCGAGGTGTCGGGGATGACGTCGGTGAGGTCTTCGCCCGTCTCGAGGTCGCGGATGCGCAGCGTGTAGCGCTCGTCGCCCTCGTTGTCGATGCCGTAGAGGAGCCGCGCTCCGTCGGACGAGACGTCGAAAGTGCCGAGCGAGAAGAACTCGTGACCGTCGGCCTCGACGTTGCCGTCGAGCAGCACGACCTCTCCCGGCACATCGACGCCGGGAGTGAGGGTCGGCGGCGTCCAGTCGTCATCGGCGGCAAGCGGTGCACGGCAGTGGATGCCGTATTGCTTGCCCTCGACCGTCCGGCCGTAATACCACCACGCACCCTGCCGCGTCGGCACCGACAGATCCGTTTCGAGCGTGCGCCCCTTGATCTCCTCGAAGATCCGCTGGCGCAGCGGTGCGAGATGCTCCGTCCGCTCGTCGGTGTACGCGTTCTCGGCCTCGAGGTGGGCGATGACGTCCGGATCGTCCTTCGCGCGCAGCCATTCGTAGTCGTCGACGACGTCGTCGCCGTGGTGGGAGCGGATGGTGGGACGGGCGACGGTCCGGGGACCGGGAGTGCGCGCGGTGGTCACCGTTCCACGGTAGTCGAGCGCACCGCGCGCCCCGCGTGATGTGCGAGGATTTGTCTGGTCCGGTTGCCGGACATTGAACCCACGGTGAACTTTTCGTTCGCACCGCCGATCGCCTCGGCACCTTCCCACTCCGACCCGACGAAAGCGAACTGTGGAAACCGCTGCCCTCATCGTCGTCCTCGTGATCGCGCTCGCGCTGTTCTTCGACTTCACCAATGGCTTCCATGACACGGCCAACGCGATGGCGACGCCGATCGCGACGGGCGCGCTGAAGCCCAAGGTCGCCGTCCTCCTCGCTGCGAGCCTGAACCTCGTCGGCGCGTTCCTGTCGACCGAGGTGTCGAAGACGATCTCGCACGGCATCATCCGCGAAGACCAGATCACGCCGCTCGACTTCCTCCCGATCATCTTCGCGGGGCTCATCGGCGCCATCACCTGGAACATGCTGACGTGGCTGCTCGGGCTCCCCTCGAGCTCCTCGCACGCCCTGTTCGGGGGGCTCATCGGTGCCACCCTCGTCGGCGCGAGCACACAGGCGATCGACTTCGGCATGGTCCTGAGCAAAGTCGTGCTGCCTGCCCTCATCGCCCCGTTCACCGCGGGTGTGATCGCCTTCCTCGTGACGCGGCTCGCCTACGCGATCACGCGGCGTTACGACAACAAGCCCGACGGACGCGACGGCTTCCGCTGGGGGCAGATCTTCACGTCGTCTCTCGTCGCCCTCGCGCACGGCACGAACGACGCGCAGAAGACGATGGGCGTCATCACCCTCGCCCTCATCATGGTCGGCTGGCAGAACGCGGACCAGGCCGACCCGCACCTGTGGGTCATCATCGCCTGCGCCTTCGCGATCGCCCTCGGCACCTACATGGGCGGCTGGCGCATCATCCGCACCCTCGGCAAGGGCCTCACCGACGTCAAGCCCGCGCAGGGGTTCTCAGCCGAGACCTCGACGGCGGCGACCATCCTCGCTTCGAGTGCTCTCGGGTTCGCTCTGTCCACGACACAGGTCGCCTCCGGGTCGGTCATCGGCTCGGGGCTCGGCCGCCGCGGATCGAAGGTGCGCTGGGGCACCGTCGGGCGCATCGCGATCGGGTGGGTGCTGACGTTGCCGGCATCCGCCGCCGTCGGCGCGTTCGCGGCGCTCCTCGTCGTGTGGTTCGGCAATTGGGGCATCCTCGTCGACGCGATCCTCGCGGTCGCGGTCATCGTGGGGCTCTTCCTGCGCTCGCGGAAGAACACGGTCGACTCTTCGAACGCGATGAGCGAGGTCGCCGACTCGGGTCTCGCCGTCAAGGTTCCGCGCAAGGCCCCGCCGACTCGTCGCCAGCGGGCGATCATGCGCGAGGAGGCGCGGCTCAAGGCCGAGGCGCAGGCGCGTGAGAAGGCGGCGCGCAAGCACGCGGCCAAGGAGGATGCCAAGGCCAAGGCCAAAGCGAAGGCCGACGCGAACGCCAGATCGGATGCCGAGAAGACGAAGGGGTCGAAGAGATGAGCATCGAAATCGACTGGCTCGCCTTCGTCGAGGTCTTCGCGGCGGCTCTCATCGGTGCGCTCCTCGTCGTGGGGTTCTACGCGATCGGATTGCGCCTTCTGGTGCGCGCGGGCCGAGCACCCGTCGTCGCCCCCGCCGAGTTCACCGACGCGATCACGGTCATCAGCGAGAAGGAGGCGCGGCGCGCAGCGAAGGCCGCCGCGAAGGCGGCCAAGAAGAGCCCGCTCACCGACGGTCAGAAGCAGATCGCGCTGGTCGGTGCGTACGGCTCGTTCGCGCTGTGCGCGCTCGCCGTGCTGGGCGGGCTGTACCTCATCGTCGTCCGCTGACGGGCGTCCGCACCCCGGCTTAGGCTGAACGCATGGCCCAGGTCTCGTTCGGTCAGTACCCACCCGCCGCGCGCACGATCGTGCACGTGAGTGATACGCATCTGCTCGCCGGCAATCGCCCCCTCGGCGGCCGCTTCGACACCGCGGCGAACCTGCACGCGACCCTCTCCGCCGTGGAGCGTACGGGCGTGCGACCCGACGCGATCGTGTTCACGGGTGATCTCACCGACCTCGGCGAACCCGAGGCGTACGCCGCGTTGCGGCAGTCCGTCGAGCCCGTCGCCGAGCGGCTCGGTGCTCCCGTCGTCTGGGTCGCCGGCAACCACGACGAACGACCGGCCCTCCGGGCGGGGCTCTTCGACGCAGAACCCACTCAGGACCCCGTTACCGGCGTGCACGACCTCGGGGGACTTCGACTGATCGCGCTGGACTCCACCGTGCCGGGGTGGCATCACGGCGACATCGATGCCGCCCAGCTCGAGTGGTTGCGGGCCGTTCTCGCCGAGCCCGCTCCGCTGGGAACGATCCTCGCCCTGCACCACCCACCGCTGCCGAGCCACATCCCGTTCTTCGACATCCTCGAGCTGCGCCATCAGCGCGAACTGGCCGACGTCGTCGCCGGCAGCGATGTCCGCGCGATCCTCGCGGGTCATCTGCACTACTCGACGTCGGGCACCTTCGCGGGAGTGCCGGTGAGCGTGGCATCCGCCACGTGCTACACGATGAACCTGCAGCGCCCGGCGGCGGAGGTGAACGGCATGGATGCCGGGCAGTCGTTCCATCTCGTGCACGTCTACGAAGACACCATCACGCACGCCGTCGTGCCGGTGTCGGCGGCCGAGACGGCGGACTTCTTCACCGCCGAATGGCTCGAGCGGATGGCGGAGTTGAGCCCGGAGGAGCGCCTGGAGGCCTTCTCGCGCAAGCGCTGAGGTCTCGCGGCCGCCGGGCTTGACTTCGAGCGCACTCGAAGTTCTACCGTGGGCTCATGACCCTCATCCACGACGGACTGTCGATCGCCGAGGCGTCCGCGGCAACCGGTGTCTCGACGCACACGCTGCGCTACTACGAACGCGCCGGTCTCATGCTGCGGCCCGTCGATCGTGCGTCCTCGACTCACCGGCGCTACTCGGACGGCGACATCGGGTGGGTGCGCTTTCTCACGCGTCTGCGCTGGACCGGCATGCCGATCTCCGTGATCCGGCGCTACACCGAGCTCGCACGAGAGGGCGACGCGACGATCGCCGAGCGGCGGGAGCTGCTCGTGCAGCACCGCGAGGCTGTCCGCGAGCAGCTCGCCGAGATCACGGCGAGCCTCGCCGCCATCGACCACAAGATCGACATCTACGACAAGGAGATCGCTTCATCATGAAGACCATCGCACTCGGAAGCACCGGACTGCAGGTCAGCCCGATCGGCCTCGGCCTCATGGGCATCAGCGCCTTCTACACCGGGGCGGGCGCCGACGATGCGGGCGGTGCCCGCACCATCCTCGGGGCTCTCGACCTCGGCGTCACCTTCCTCGACACGGCGGAGATGTACGGGCCGTACACGAACGAAGAGCTTCTCGGGAAGACGCTCGCCGACGCCGGCCGGCGCGATGAGGCGGTCATCGCGACGAAGTTCGGCACGATCCGGCATCGTGTGAGCGGTGAGCGCGGTCTCGATGGATCGCCCGAGAATATCCGGCTCGCCGTCGAGGGGTCGCTGCGCCGACTGCGAACCGATCGGATCGACCTCTACTACCAGCACCGGATGGACCCCGCGACGCCGATCGAGGAGACGGTGGGCGAGCTCGCGGCGCTCGTCGCCGAAGGCAAGATCCTCGGCTACGGGCTGTCCGAGGCCGCTCCCGCGACGATCCGTCGCGCGCACGCCGTGCACCCGGTGACCGCCGTGCAGACCGAGTACTCGCTGTGGTCGCGCGAGCCGGAGGCTGAGCTCCTCCCGACCCTCCGGGAGCTCGGAATCGGGTTCGTTCCTTATTCGCCGCTCGGGCGCGGTTTCCTCACCGGAGCGATCCGCACAGTCGACGCGCTCGACGACACCGACTTCCGCCGCACCAATCCGCGGTTCGCGGACGGAGCGCTCGAACAGAACCTGAGGATCGTCGACGTCGTCGAGGAGGTCGCCGCGGATGCCGGGGCGACGCCCGCGCAGGTCGCCCTCGCGTGGATCCTCGCGCAGGGCGATGGTATCGCCCCGATTCCGGGGACACGTCGGCTCGAACGCGTGGAGGAGAACGTCGGCGCCGTGGACATCACTCTCAGCGCCGAGCAGCGGGATCGCCTCAGCGCCCTCACTCCCGCGGTGGGTGCACGCTACGCCGACATGTCCGGCGTCGATCGGTGAGCGCGCCAGCGCCCTGACGGCGGATCCGGCGCCCCCGATGTACGTGGTGTACAGCGGGGGCGCCGGCGCGCGGGGTTAGGCTCGGAGGACCACCCGAGGCTACGACCCACAAGGACCGCACTCATGGCACTGGACGCGAAGATGCGCACCGAATCCGACTCGCTGGGATCGATGGAGATCCCCGCCGATGCCTACTGGGGCATCCACACCGCACGCGCGCTGGAGAACTTCCCGATCTCCATGCGTCCGATCTCGGTGTATCGCGACCTCGTCGTCGCGCTCGCGATGGTCAAGCAGGCCTCCGCGCGAGCGAACCGCGACATCGGAGTGCTGGATGCCGAGCGCGCGAGCCTCATCGACCGTGCCGCCCAGCGCGTGATCGACGGCGAGTTCCACGACCAGTTCGTCGTGGGCGTCGTGCAGGGCGGCGCCGGCACCTCCACGAACATGAACGCGAACGAGGTCATCACCAACATCGCGCTCGAGATGGCCGGCCGCGAGAAGGGGGACTACGCGTTCCTCTCGCCGATCGACCACACGAACCGCTCGCAGTCGACCAACGATGTCTACCCGACGGCGGTGAAGATCGGGCTGAGCCTCGACCTGGTCACCCTCCTCGAAGAGCTCGAACTGCTGAAGCAGTCGTTCATGAACAAGGCTGTCGAGTTCTACGACATCCTGAAGATCGGCCGCACCCAGCTGCAGGACGCCGTCCCGATGACGCTCGGCCAGGAGTTCCACGGCTTCGCCACGACGCTCGGCTACGACCATCAGCGTCTCACCGAGAACCGGTATCTCCTCTTCGAGATCAACATGGGCGCGACCGCGATCGGCACGGGCATCACGACGCACCCGGGCTACGCGCCCGCCGTGCTCGCGCACCTGCGCGAGATCACCGGACTCGATCTCGCGACCGCCGATGACCTCGTCGAGGCGACGAGCGACACCGGGTCGTTCATGTCGTTCTCGTCGACCCTCAAGCGCAACGCCATGAAGCTCTCGAAGATCTGCAACGACCTGCGGCTGCTCTCCTCGGGCCCGCAGGCGGGTCTCGGCGAGATCAACCTGCCCGCCCAGCAGGCGGGATCGTCGATCATGCCCGGCAAGGTCAACCCGGTGATCCCCGAGGTCGTGAATCAGGTCGCCTTCTCGGTCGCCGGCGCCGACCTCACCGTCACGATGGCCTCCGAGGCGGGTCAGCTGCAGCTGAACGCATTCGAGCCGATCATCGCCCATTCGATCTTTCAATCGATCACGTGGATGCGCCGCGGCATGCGGACGCTCCGGGTCAACTGCATCGACGGCATCACGGCGAACCGGGATCGCCTCGGTGCGATGGTCGGGTCGTCGGTCGGCGTCGTCACGGCACTGACCCCCTTCATCGGCTACGCGGCATCCGCCGCCCTCGCGAAGACGGCGCTCCTGACGCATCGCAACGTCGGCGATCTCGTCGTCGAGGCAGGACTCATGTCGCGCGACGAGGTCGACAAGCAGCTCTCGCCGGCGCGGCTGTCGGGGCTCGAGGCGATCACGCAGGCGATCCCCGTGATCCAGCCGGTGGAGAACCTCGTCGAGGGCTGACACGCGGAACTGGCGGGCAGCGGCGGCCAGGCGATAGCTTTCTCTCACGCCCGATCGTCGCCGCCGTACCCTCCGAGGAGAACGACATGTCCGACCCGCAGAACCCCGAACCCGCTCCCGCCTACGCTGCGGCTCCCGCGTACGCCGGCCCTCCCGCCGCTCCGGCGACGGTTCCCGGCAAGACGCTCGGCATCGTCGCGTTCGTGCTGTCCTTCTTCGCGCAGCTGATCGCCCTCATCCTCGGCATCGTCGCCCTCGTGCAGAGTCGTAAGGCCGGTGTCAAGAACGGCTTCGCGCTCGCTGCGATCATCATCAGCTCTGTGGTCATCGTCGTGGGCACCATCGTGTTGATCGTGCTCATCTCGGTCTTCGCCTCGGCGGCCGGGGATCTCGTGCAGTTCTGTCTCGACAACCCCGCCGGTGTCTACGAGGTCAACGGACAGACGATCACCTGCGGCGGCTGACCACCCGCGCTGACCCTGTAGCGTCGGAGGACCGGAAACACCGGCACGATCCCCGCGAAGGAGACCGACCCATGACCGATCCGCACAACCCCGCCGCACAGAACCCCTCCGGAGGCGACGCCGCGCCCGCGACGCCTCCCGCTCCGCCTGCTTACGGCGAGTACGCGACGCCGCCCGCCGCGCCGGCATACGGCGAGTACGCGCCGACCGCGCCGGCGGCTCCGCCCGCTCCCGACGCGAACGCCTACCAGCAGCCCGCCTACGCGCAGGCGCCCGCGTACGCCCCCGGAGCGCCTGCGCCGGGAGCCCCCGTTCCCGGCAAGACCCTCGGGATCGTCGCGTTCGTGCTGTCGTTCTTCGTGCAGCTGATCGCACTGATCCTCGGGATCGTCGCGCTCGTGCAGTCGAAGAAGGCCGGTCGCAGCAACGGCTTCGCGCTCGCCGCCATCATCATCAGCGCCGTCCTGATGGTGATCGGCGCGATTCTCGCGGCGATCTTCATCCCCATCTTCATCGAGTCGATCAACGCGGCCACGGTATGCGCGAACGACCCCAACGCGACGGTCGAGGTGTTCGGCCAGCAACTGAGCTGCCAGCAGCTGCTGGAGCAGTCCGGCCGCTGAGCGGTCGGCGTCAGCCGAGAATGCGGCAGTGCGTCGTGAGCGCGCCGATGCCGTCGACCCCGACCGTGACCGTGGAGCGGTCGCGCAGGAAGATCTGCGGATCGCGCGAGTAGCCGGCGCCGCCGGGGCTGCCGGTCGAGATGAGGGTGCCGGGCAGGAGCGTCGCGGAGCGCGAGAGGTGCGAGACCAGGGTCGCGACCGAGCGGATCATCTGCCCCGTTGAGGCATCCTGCACCGTCTGTCCGTCCACGACCGCCCAGATGTGCAGGTCCTGCGGGTCGGGGATCTCGTCGGCGGTCACGACGAACGGTCCGTTCGGCGTGAAGCCGTCGAACGACTTGCACCGCGACCACTGCGCCTCGGAGAACTGGATGTCGCGCGCCGTGATGTCGTTGACGACGGTGTAGCCCCACACGTGGTCGAGGGCTTCGGATGCCTCGACATCCTTCGCCGGCGTTCCGATGATCACGCCGAGCTCCGCCTCGTAGTCGATCGACTCGCTCAGCGATCTCGGCCACGACGTCGTCTCTTCATGCGCCGCGAGCGAGTTCGGCCAGAGCACGAAGACGGTCGGTGCGGTGTCGGCCTTGAGGCCCAGCTCGCTCGAATGCGCCGCGTAGTTGAGTCCGATCGCGAGGACGATGGGGGGAGCGGTGACGGCGGGCGCGAAGACCGCGTCGGCGAGAGCGACCGACGGTGCGTCGGTCGCGTCGGCCGCCGCCGCGCGCACGCGCGCCAGCAGTGCGTCACCGCCGTCGATGAGCTGCTGCAGCGCGCGCGGCGCGCCCTCGAAGAGCTCACCCACCACGACAGCGCGCTCGTCGACGATGACGGCGAGCTCGGGCGCGAGGGACCCAGTCGCAAGGGAATCGGGCAGCCGGAGGTGGGCGAAACGCATTCGTCCAGGCTACCTGCGAGTCCGGGCGCGGCGACGCGCACCTCTAGGCTGATCGCCATGAGCCACCCCTCGCCGCTGGCCCAGCCCGCCGCCGTCGCCCCCGCGCCGATCCCTCCCGCGGCTGTCTCGCCCGCGCCGGTCGGCGCGCCGATGCCCCCGATTCCGCGCGCCGGACGCGCCGCACCGATCTGGGTGTTCGCCGTGCTGCTCGTGCTCCTCGTCGGTGTCGTCGCCTACGTCCTCACCTACCTCGGCGTCGTGGCGTCGGTCATCGGACTCGTTCTCGCGCTCATGCCGCTCGCGGGCGTGCTGTGGGCCGTACGGATCGTCGACCGATGGGAGCCGGAGCCGCCGTCGCTCGTCGTCTTCGCGATCGCGTGGGGAGCCATCGCCGCCGTCGCGATCGCCCTCGGCGTCGACATCGCGCTGTCGGTGATCGTGCCGGCAGCGGCGGACGACCCGGTGCGCGATGCCGTGTCGTCCGTGATCCAGGCGCCGCTGGTCGAAGAGTTCGCGAAGGGCCTCGGCGTGTTCCTCGTCTTCGTCTTCGGCCGCCGGACGTTCGACGGCCCCGTCGACGGCGTCGTCTACGGTGCCCTCGTGGGGGCGGGCTTCGCGTTCACGGAGAACATTCTCTACTTCGCGACGAGCCTGATCGAGGGCGGTGTCGCCGATACGGCGTTCACCTTCTTCCTCCGCGGCATCCTGTCGCCCTTCGCCCACGTCATGTTCACGGCGATCACGGGTTACGCCCTCGGCCTCGCGGCGCGGCGCGGAGCCGGGGCCCCGGGAGCCGCCGCGTCCGGCCTCGTCGGCATGCTGTGCGGTGCCGCGCTGCACGCACTCTGGAACGGGTCGGCGTTGTTCGCGGACTTCTTCCACCTCTACGTCACGCTGCAGGTGCCGCTGTTCGTCGCATTCGTCCTGGGCATCGTCGCGCTACGGCGCGAAGAGGCGCGGCTGACTCGGGCGCGTCTGAGCGAGTACGCCGCAGCGGGGTGGTTCACCCCGGCCGAGGTGGACCTCCTCGCCACGCCGGCGGGCCGGCGCCGCGCCCGCGCGTGGGCGCGTACCCTGCCCGGCGACCGATCGGCGGCGATGGTGGCGTTCATTCGAGATGCCACATCGCTCGCCGCCGCGCGCGAGCGCACCCGCACGGGACGAGACCCGCGATCGACCCAGGACGAGCGTGTACTTCTCGCTCGTGCGACCGCGGCACGCGCGGCGCTTCTCGCGCGCTGATCCACGACGGATGCCTTGACACCCGCGGGCCGGTCCCGTGAGAATGGGGGCACGACAGACCAACTCAACGCCCGGGAGACACGCAGGCATCGCCGCGGCACCGGGCGTTGAGTCTGTCAACGCCCGGCAGAGATGCTGTGCGTTGAGTCTGTCAACGCCCGGCAGAGATGCTGTGCGTTGAGTCTGTCAACGCCCGGCAATCTGTCACCACCATCTCATCCATGCTTGGATGGATGCCATGACACAAGACCGCACGAAGCCCGAGTTCGACGCCCCCGTGGGCCCCGCGCCCACCGACCTCGTCATCCGCGACATCATCGTCGGAGACGGCGCCGAGGCGAAGCCCGGTGACAACGTCACCGTCCACTACGCGGGTGTCGAGTACGAGTCGGGCGAGGAGTTCGACTCGTCGTGGGGTCGCGGCGAGTCGATCCAGTTCCCGCTGCGGGGCCTCATTCAGGGGTGGCAGGACGGCATCCCGGGCATGAAGGTCGGCGGCCGCCGTGAACTCGTCATCCCGCCGCACCTCGCGTACGGCCCCGCCGGCGGACATTTCCTGGGGGGCAAGACCCTGATCTTCATCATCGATCTGCTCGCGGTCGGCTGAGCGTTCAGAAGAACTTTATATTCGCGGGAATAGATGGTCTGCGGGGGCGTTTCACCCCGCAGACCATCGTCCGTTTCACCGAAGGAAAACCATGACCGACACCACCACGACCCTCGACGTTCCGGGCTACAAGGCGGGCACCTGGGTGCTCGACCCTGCGCACAGCGAGGTGACCTTCAGCCTGCGCCACATGATGATCTCCAAGGTCCGCGGCGAGTTCGGCCTCAAGAGCGCCACGATCGAGGCGCCCGCGAACCCCCTCGAGGCGACGGTCACGGCGTCGGTGGATGCCGCATCGATCTCCACGGGCGACCAGAACCGCGACAACCACCTGCGCTCGGCCGACTTCTTCGACGTGGAGACCTACCCGACGATCGACTTCGTCTCGACGGGCGTCCGCTACGAGGGCGGAGACTTCCTCGTCGACGGTGATCTGACGATGCACGGCGTCACCAAGCCGGTCACGTTCGAGCTCGAGTTCGGCGGCTTCGGCACCGACCCGTACGGCAACTACAAGGCCGGCGCGACCGCGAAGACCGTCGTCAATCGCGAGGACTTCGGCCTCACCTGGAACGCCGCGCTCGAGTCGGGCGGCGTGCTCGTCGGCAAGGACGTCACGATCACGCTCGACCTGCAGGGCTCGATCGAGGCCTGATCGATCTCACCGGCCTCCACTGGCCGGAACTCCGGGAGGGGGTGCCGCGAGCGCGGCATCCCCTCCCGCTCGTCTGCCCGCCCGGCGCGGGAGGCGCAGGCGGTTCTGTGCGAGCAGGATGCCGAGGAAGACGACGACCGCGCCCACGGGCTCGTTCCACGTGAGGCTCTCGCCCAGGATCACGACCCCCAGCAGCACACCGACGACAGGCGTGATGTAGGTGACGGTCGACGCACGCGTCGGGCCCCACGCGCGCAGGGCGTTCTGGTTCCAGATGTACGCGATGCCGGTGCCCAGACATCCGAGCAGCACGACGCTGCCGATGACCCAGATGTCGAGGTGCACGGGCGTCAGCACGAGCACGGGCGTCAGGACCAGCATGATGGCCGCCGCGATCCCGATGTTGAGGAACGAGAACACGAGCGCGCTCATCCCGGTATTCGACGTGAAGCGTCGCATGTAGGCGAGGCTGAACCCGTAACAGGCGGTCGCTCCCAGGATCGTCAGCTGTGCGAGCACACTCTGCGAGAGGTCGAGTCCCTGCCACGGCGCGATGATGACCATGACGCCGAGGATGCCCACGAGGATGCCGATCATCTGGCCGATCTTCAGACGCTCGACGCGGAAGACGAGCCACGCCATGATGGCCGTCATGATCGGGGTCGTGGCGTTGTAGATGCTCGCGAGGCCGCTCGTGACGTGCTGCTGCGCCCACGAGAAGAGCAGGAACGGCACGACGCAGAACGAGACGGCGAGGACGGTCATATGTCCCCACACGGCGAGGCGTCGCGGCAGTGGTTCGCGACGCAGCACGACGAACACGCCGAGCGTGATTCCGCCGAGCAGCAGCCGTCCCCAGACCACCTGTGCGGGCGAGATCCCCTCGAGCGCGACCTTCATGAACAGGAAGCTCGATCCCCAGACGATCCCGCACAGGACGAACTGCAGAGCGATCGACGCCTGTGAGGCGGAGGCGGGAGACGGAGTGCGCGGGGTCACGAGGCGACGATAGTCCGGGGTGCGGACACCGGTGCACGCAGGAGACCACGATGACCGATATCCGCCGGATTGCGGCAGTCGAGCGCGGATCAGGGGACGGGGTGCTCCGCGTCGTACGCGCGGAAACCGGGATTCAGCCGCACCAGTACGCCGACGAGAGTGACGATGACGAGCCCGCCGACGAGCGACGGGACCCAGAGCGCGGTGAGGGTCGCGAGTGTGCCCGCGTACAGGGCTCCGATGCGCGGCCCGCCCGCGACGACGACCATGAAGACGCCCTGCAGGCGTCCGCGCATCGTGTCGGGGACGGCGGCCTGCATCATCGTGGAGCGGTAGATCGCGCTGACGTTGTCGGCGGCTCCGGTGAGAGCGAGCGCGATCATCGCGAGCACGATGAGCACGAGGTTGGCGTGCGTCTCGTCGACCCGCGGCGGAGCGAACCAGCCGAGGGCGCCCGCGACGAGGACGAGCCCGAAGACCGCCGTCGCCGCGCCGAACACCTGGATCGAGCGCTGGATGCCGATCCCGTGCCAGCGGTAGCGTCCGATCGGCCCCGAGAAGAGGCTCGACACGAAGGCGCCCGCCGCGATCGAGGCCGTGAGGGCTCCCGTCGTGATGGCGCCGCCCCCGAGGAGCACGGCGCCGATCGCGGGGAAGAGGGCGATCGGGTGGCCGAACGTCATCGCCGTGATGTCGAGGATGTACTGCAGGCGGATGTTCGGTGCGTGCCGCAAGAACCTCAGCCCATCACGGAGCGACTCGAGTCCCGGACGGACGATCTCACCCTCGGGGCGGATGCGGGGCAGCGTCCAGAGACCGAGGAACAGGCTCGTCATGAGTACGACGTCGATCGAGTAGGTCCAGGCGTAGCCCGTGAACGCGACGAGCACGCCCGCGAGCGCCGGGCCCGCCATCACCATGATCCCGACCGTGATGCCCTGGAGCGCCGCCGCGGCCGGCAGCAGTTCGCGGGGGAGAAGGCGCGGTGTGATCGCCGACTTCGTCGCCCCGACGATCGAGTTCGCCGACGAGTTCACGGCGGACAGGACGAACAGCCAGGCGACGCTCTCGTGCCCCGACCATGCGAGGATCGCCAGCAGCAGGGTCGAGAGGAACGTCACGGATGCCGCGAGCAGAGCGACGAGGCGGCGGTCGAAGGCATCCGCCAGCATTCCTCCGTAGAGGCCGGCGATGATCATCGGGACGAGCCCGACGACGGCGACCATCGAGACGGCGAACGTATCGCCGGTGAGCTCGTAGACGTGCAGCATGACGGCGACGATCGTGAGCTGACCGCCGAGCCCGGCGAGCGTCGAACCGACCCACAGGCGAGCGAACGCGGGGCTCACCCGGAAGGGACGCAGATCGATGAAATGATCGCGCCGCAGACGGGGAAGGCGCTTCGGGGTGCTCACTCATCGAGGTTACCGGCCGCCGCGGAGCGCGGATTCGCTGCGGCATCCCTCGCGCTGGTAGACTCTTCGGGTTGCCGTTGGATCGGCCGCGGAGAAAGAGAGCCCACGCATCAGGCGTCGGGCGCCGCGCAACAAAGAGGAAGGGGATCACCTATGGCACTGGAAGCAGACGTCAAGAAGGCGATCATCGAAGAGTACGCGACGCACCCCGGTGACACCGGATCCCCCGAGGTGCAGGTCGCGATGCTGACGCAGCGCATCAAGGACCTCACCGAGCACCTCAAGGAGCACAAGCACGACCACCACTCGCGTCGTGGCCTGTTCCTGCTCGTCGGTCAGCGCCGTCGCCTGCTGGGTTACCTGCAGGATGTCGACATCAACCGTTACCGCTCGCTCATCGAGCGCCTCGGTCTCCGTCGATAAGCAACGCACCAGCGTTCAATCGCGCAAAACATTCTTGAGAAGGCCGCCCACGGTGTGGGCGGCCTTCGTCGTGAGCGCACGGTCTATGCGCGAGCGGCCACGAGGTCGGCGTGCCAGCGCTCGGCGACGTCCGGGTGGGCGCGCAGGCGCGACTTGAGAGCGTTCTCGCCGTAAAGGGAGTGGATCGGATTCGACGGATCCTGCGTCACTCCCCGCGCGTCGGCAGCGAGGTCGGCGGGAAGGTCGATGAGCGGCAGCCGCGCGTCGAGGGCGGGATTGAAGAAGTACGGAACGGAGATGCGGTCGTCCGGGAACCGCGGCGACACGACACGGTGGTTCGTTGCGGTGAGGTAGCCGCCCGTGGCGTACTCGAGCATCTCGCCGATGTTGACGACGAACGCGCCGGGCACCGACGGGGCATCCACCCACTCGCCGCCGCGCTCGACCTGCAGACCGCCCTTGCCGGGTTCGACCCAGAGTAGAGTGAGAACGCCCGAGTCCTTGTGCGCGCCGACGCCTTGCTGGGGCTCGGGATCGCGTGAACCGGGGTAACGGACGATCTTGAGGAGCGTCGCCGGTTCGCCGAAGTGCTCGTCGAAGTACGTCTCGGGTGCGCCGAGGGCGAGCGCCCAGGCGCGCAGCAGCTTCCGTGCGACGCCCGCCAGATGCTCCTGCCACTCGGTCGCGACCTCGCGCAGCTCGGGCTGAGCGTCGGGCCACAGATTCGGACCGATCAGGCGGGCGAAGTCGGGTGCGTCCGCGTCGGTGACGACGCCCCGCTCCGGGCCGATGTCGATCTGCTCGCGCCAGTCGACCTCGCCCTGCGTGCGCTCGCCGCCGATGCGGGTGTAGCCACGGAACTGGGGGCTGTTGATGTTCTCGATCGCGAGCTTGTCGGCCTCCGGCAGCTCGAAGAACGCCCGCGCCGTCCGGTGCAGGCGTGCTTCGAGTTCTGGCGTCACGCCCGTGCCGGTGAGGTAGAAGAAGCCGACGTCGTGGGTGGCGGCACGCAGCTGCGCGCGGAAGGATGCCGCGGCATCCGGGCCCTCGTCCAGCTGCGACAGGTCGAGGACGGGAAGGTTCAGCTCGCTCATGTCCCGACGATAAGCCGATGCCGCGCCGCGCGCGCGAGTGTTGCGTCGCGTTACCGGGGGCGTTTCGAGCCGGTCGGATCGCTGCGCCGGCCCTCCCGCGCCGCGAGCGTGCGGTCGGCGAACATCCATGCCGGCCGGGGCTCGATGAGGGGGCGGAAGACCGTGCGTACCGGCTTCGTCGCGAGGGCCAGGGCGACGAGCACCGAGCCCGCGATGACGGCCGGCAGCCACAGCCAGGTCGGCTCCGCGTTGCGCAGGACGCCGGTCTCGCGCAGCGGGTACAGCACGAAAGAGTGCAGGAGGTATACGTACATCGTGTACTGGCCGAAGTGCGTCCACCAGTACGTGCCGCGCGGCACGAGGGCGAAGAAGGCGACCGAGAGCACGAGCGCGATCGCCATGAGGGCGAGCCGAACCGCTCCGGACCACCACGGTCCGCCGAGATCGGCGTAGCTCGCGTCGTAGAACAGCCATTCGCGCAGATTCACCGCGCGCCACGTGTCGACGAAGAACCAGGCGACGAAGCCCGCGACGGCGAACAGTGCGATCGCGGCGATCCGCACCCCGAGCCGCCGGCGCTGCAGCAGGCCGAACCGTGCGACGACGTCGCGATCGGTGAGCCACCACCCGAGCGTGAAGAAGGGGAGGAGGCCGAGGGTCCGCGACAGCGACAGCGTCGAGTCGATGTTCGTCCAGTACCCCGCGGCGATCGAGATCGCGACCGTCCACAGAAGCGGCCAGCGCAGGAGGGCGAGGTAGGGGAGGACGAGGCGGAAGATCGCGAGCGCGAGCAGGAACCACAGGGTCCATGACGGGCGGGTGAGGTTGGGGTCGGCCTGCCCCTCGACGAGCCACTTCACGAGCGTCCACAGTGTCTCGAAGATCACGTAGGGCGCGACGATGTCGGTGAGCACGCGCGCCATCTGACGCTTGCTGGGAGCATCGCCCTTCGAGAAGTACCCCGAGATGATCGCGAACGCGGGCATGTGGAACGCGTAGACGAGCAGATAGAGGCCGAGGGCCACGTCGCTGTCGTAGGTCAGCCGCTGCACGGCGTGACCGAGCACCACGAGCGCGATGCACGCGAACCGCGCGTTGTCCCACAACGGCACCCGGCGCTTCGGTGCGCGTGTCGTCCCGGTGCGCGGGGCGGGCGGATCGGTCATCGCAGGCAACCCTACCCGGGCGGGAATAACCTGGACGCTGCTGCGTTGGATGGGATATATTCATCTGCATGTAATGGATGCCGAGGCATCCGGAAAGCGGGAACACCGTGAGCGAGAACATCGACACCGTCGACACCAACGGCGCCACAAGCGCCGAGCGGCAGCAGATGCAGTTCGGCCTCATGACGGTCAGCGACATCACGCAGGATCCGACGACGGGGCATACTCCGAGCGAGGCCGAGCGCATCCAGGCATCCGTCACGATCGCGAAGCACGCCGAAGAGGTGGGACTCGACGTCTTCGCGCTCGGCGAGCACCACAACCCGCCGTTCTGGTCGTCGTCGCCGACGACGACGCTCGCCTACATCGCGGCGCAGACCGAGCGCCTCATCGTCTCGACGTCGACGACCCTCATCACGACGAACGACCCGGTGAAGATCGCCGAGGACTACGCGATGCTGCAGCACCTCTCCGGCGGGCGCATGGACCTCATGATGGGCCGCGGCAACACGGGTCCCGTCTATCCCTGGTTCGGCAAGGACATCCGTCAGGGCCTGCCCCTCGCGATCGAGAACTACGCGCTGCTGCACAAGCTGTGGCGCGAGGACGTCGTCGACTGGGAAGGCAAGTTCCGCACTCCGCTGCAAGGGTTCACCGCGACTCCGCGCCCCCTCGACGGCGTCGCGCCGTTCGTGTGGCACGGCTCGATCCGCACGCCCGAGATCGCCGAACAAGCCGCCTACTACGGCGACGGCTTCTTCGCGAACAACATCTTCTGGCCCGCCGAGCACTACCAGCGGCTCATCGGTCTCTACCGCCAGCGTTGGGAGCACTACGGACACGGTGCGCCCGAGACGGCCATCGTCGGCCTCGGCGGGCAGGCGTTCATCGCGAAGAACTCGCAGGATGCCGTGAAGCAGTTCCGTCCGTACTTCGACAACGCCCCGGTCTACGGACACGGCCCGTCGATGGAGGACTTCACCGAGATGACCCCGTTGACGGTCGGCTCACCGCAGCAGGTCATCGACCGGTACGCCGGCATGCGCGACCTTTTCGGCGACTACCAGCGGCAGCTGTTCCTGATGGATCACGCGGGCCTGCCTCTGAAGACGGTGCTCGAGCAGCTCGACTTCCTCGGCGGCGAGGTCGTGCCCGTCCTCCGCAAGGAGCTCGCGCAGAACCGTCCCGCGAACGTGCCGGATGCCCCGACGCACCCCGCGCGCGTCCGCGAGACGTACGGCGACGGTCCGAGCCGTCAGGCGACGCCCCGCGCGAATCGCGGCGACAACCTGTCCGGCCCGTCGCCCTATCAGGACGTGCCCGCGCCTGCAGGAGCGGCGTTCGGAGCGGCGGCCGCGCGATGAGCACCGACACCTCTCCCCGCCGGATCGCGGTCGTCGCGGCGGGGCTGTCGAACCCGTCCTCGACGCGCATGCTCGCCGATCGGCTCGCTGCGGCGACCGTCACCCAGCTCGCGGAGCGGGGAATCACGGCATCCGTCGACACGATCGAGTTGCGTGATCTCGCCCACGACATCACGAACAATCTGCTCACGGGGTTTGCGCCGCCCGCGCTGGAGTCGGCGATCAACACCGTCGTCTCTGCCGACGCGCTGATCGCGGTGACGCCGATCTTCTCCACGAGCTACTCGGGCCTGTTCAAGTCGTTCATCGACGTGCTCGACCCTGATGCCCTCACCGGAATGCCCGTCTTGATCGGGGCCAACGCCGGAACGGCGCGGCACTCGCTCGCGATCGACTACGCGATCCGCCCGCTGTTCGCCTACCTCCACGCAGACGCCGTCTCGACCGGAGTGTTCGCCGCGTCGAGCGACTGGGGTGGGGCGGCCGACCAGGTCGCGCCGCTGAGCGCCCGTGTCGAGAAGGGTGCGCGGGAGCTCGCCGAGGCCGTCGCGCGGCGCACGCCGGCGACAGGCGGCGACCCGTTCGCCCAGGAGAACTATCTGGACAGCTTCCAGCGGTTGATCGGCGGCGGCAACGCGTCTGGCGGCGGACACCTGCTGGGCGGGCTCGCGGGCGAATAGTCGCGCGTTCGCGGTCAGCGCGCGGTGAGCCGGCGCGAGCGGACGAGATCGGCGAAGACGGCGAAGGGGGCTCCCGCGAGCTGCGCGGGGGTCCCCTCGGCTTCGGGGTGCCATTGCACCGCGATGATCGGCAGCTCGGCGTGCTCGACCGCCTCGATGACGCCGTCGGCGGCGACCGCCGTGGCGGTGAGGCCCGCGCCGAGCTCTCGAATGGCCTGGTGGTGTCCCGACGCGACGGCGATCTCGTCGGCATCCACCTCGCCGCGCAGGCGCGAGGCCGGCGCGACTTCGACGGGATGCCACGTCCACTCCAGATTGCCGCAGCCGTCGTCCCCCGTGGTGTGCCTGACCTCGTCGTGGCGGACGGGGAGGTCTTCGACGAGCGTGCCGCCGAAGGCGACGTTGAGCACCTGCAGCCCGCGGCACACTCCGAGGATGGGGAGCCCTGCAGCGACGGCCGCCGCTGTCACGGCGAAGTCGAGATCATCCTGCGCGTCGTTGACGTCGTAGACGGGTGCTGCGGCGTCGCCGCCGTAGCGGGCGGGGTCGATGTCGCCGCCGCCGGGCAGCACGACGCCGTCGAATCCCTTGAGATCGGCACCCCGCACCACGACGACATCGAGCGCCTCCGCGCGGACGAGTGCCGCGACGTCGTCGAAGATCACGTTCGCGAGGCCCACCCGCGCATCGGCGCCCTCGGCATCGGAGAGACGAGCGGGCATGGCGATGCGGGGGAGTCGGGTCACTTCTTCATTGTCCGACACCCGCGATGCCTTCTCGGAGCGGCGCGGCACGTCTCCTCAGCCGGCGCGCCGTACGGCGTCGGCCGCGCGGACGAGTGCAAGGTGGGTGAGCGCCTGCGGCATGTTCCCCACTTGGCGCCCGGCGCGCACGTCGTACTCCTCCGAGAAGAGGCCGAGATCGTTGGCACACGCGCAGACACGCGCGGGCAGCGTCCGGGCGTCGGCGACGCGTCCCGAGGCGGCGTACTGCTCGACGAGCCACAGCGAGCACGCGAGGAACGGGTTCTCCTGTCCCTCGAGACCGTCGACCCCCGATTCGGTGCGATAGCGCAGAACGAGTCCGTCTGGCATGAGCGTGCGCTCGATCTCGGCGACGGTCGCGAGCATCCGCGGGTCGTCGGGTGCGCAGAAGCCGTAGACCGGGAGGAGCAGCAGGGAGGCATCCACGGCGTCCGTATCGCGGTGCTGCACGAAGTGCCCGCTCGCGCTCACTCCGTGGTGGTCGATCTCCTCACGCAGACGTGCGCGGATACGCTCTCAGCGCACCGCCGTTGCGTCCGGCGCGTCCAAGCCATGGACGCGGACGCCTCGGATACCGCAGCCACTGCCGCCAGTGCTGCACGACATGCTGGAACCCCTGCGCGAGGAGCACCTCGATCGTCAGGGACGCGTCGCGCAGCCACACGTAGCGGTAGTCCCAGTTGCGCTCGCCGCCGAACTGCTCGGGCAGCGAGGTCGTCGGCGCCGCGATGATCCCGCCGGTGTCGTGGTGTGTGAGGGCGCGCAGCGTCAGCAGGGAGCGGACGACGACATCGCGGTGCGGACCCTCGACGCGGATGTGTGCCGCCCACTGCGCCCACCACTGCTCCGTGCGCGCGACGGCCTCTGCGACGACGAGCGGCGCAGGCGCGGGGCGGTGCGACGGATGCCACGTCAGCACGAGATCGCGCGTTTCGCCGGCGGTGACGGTGATCTCGCCGCGGTGGACGTGATCGGTGGCATCCACGCGGGCCCCGCGCAGGAGGACGGCATCCGGTCCGGCGATCGCCGTCAGCTCCGGCGCGTCGGCGTCTCCGGTCTGCCGCAGCCAGGGCAGAGCGCGCGCATAGTCGAAGCGCAGCCGCACGTCCTGCGTGAAGGTCACGTCGCCGGAGACGCCGACGACGCGTCGCACGAGATCGACCCGCTCATCCGCTTCGTGTCCGTGTGGGGGGACGACGAGGAAGTCGCGTACCTCGGTGACGCCCGTCGGGGTGCTCCAGCGCGTCACGAGGATGAAGGTGTCGCCGTCGTAGCGTCGCGTGGACTCCGCGCCGGAGTCCGTCGGCCGGACCGCCGGATCCATCTCGTCGGCGCGGGGCGCACCGAGCTCAGCGATGCGCAGTGGCGTCGACGCGTGCGCGACGCCTTCCGCGAGGCGGGCGCGGAGGATGCCTTCGCCTCCGTGGCATCCATCCCCTATCTGGCGGTCGATGCGACGACGGCTCCCGGGCTGCGCCGCGTGATCGAGGATGCCCCCACCGGGCGCCTCGTGCTGTACTTCGCCGTGCCGCCCGCCGCCGCCGCAGCGGCGTGCGCAGCCCTGGCCCCGGGGGAGCTGCCGGACGGGGCGATCCTCGCTCTGGAGAAGCCCTTCGGAGACGACGAGGAGAGCGCGCGTGAGCTGAACCGGGTCCTTTCCGCGCTCCTGCCGGAGGAGCGCATCTTCCGTGTGGATCACTTCCTCGGACGCTCGACCGTTCTCGACATCCTCGGTGTGCGTTTCGCGAATCGCGTGTTCGAGTCGATCTGGTCCGCCGAACACGTCGAGCGCGTCGAGATCCGATTCGACGAGACGCTCGGTCTCGAGGGGCGGGCGGCGTTCTACGACCACGCGGGCGCGCTCGACGACATGATCCAGAGTCATCTGCTGCAGGTCCTCGCCATCCTCGCGATGGAGCCGCCCGCAGCCCTGTCCGCCGAGGACGTGCGCTCGGCGACCTCCGCGGTCCTGCGCGCCGTGCGGGTGTGGGAGGACAACCCGGTGCGCTTCTCGCACCGTGCCCGGTACACCGCGGGGGCGGCGGGCGGGGAGGACCTGCCCGCGTACGTCGACGAGCCCGGCGTGGACCCCGCGCTCGAGACCGAGACCCTCGCACAGGTCGTCTTCGAGGTGCGCAACGCCCGGTGGGCGGGCGTGCCGTTCACGCTCCGTTCCGGAAAGGCGCTCGGTGCGAAGACGGCGGAGATCACGGTCGCCCTGCGCCCCGTGCGGCACCTGCCGACGGGTTTCACGGGCGACGCGCGGGGCGGCGTCGTCCGGATCTCGCTCGGGCCCGACCGCCTCGGCCTCGAGGTCTCGGTGAACGGCGGTGACGACCCGTTCTCGCTCCACCGCGCGACGCTGGAGGCGGATCTCGGGCTCGGGGCCCATCGCGCCTACGTCGAGGTGCTGGCCGCGATCCTCGACGGCGATGCGATGCTGTCCGTCCGCGGTGACGCCGCGGAGGAATGCTGGCGGATCGTTCAGCCGATCCGCGACGCCTGGCGCCGCGGTGATGTCCCGCTCGAGGACTATCCGGCCGGTTCCGACGGCCCGCCCGAGTGGGGCGCGGACGCACTCGGCGCCTGAGTCCGCATCCGCCGCGCGAGGAGCGCATCGATCGCCCCGCCGGTGGCGATGGCGACGGCGACGGACACCACGACGGCCACGACGGGCCCGCCCGGCAGGATCGCCGCGATGGCGGCGCCGATGAGCGCCTGATACGCGGCCCATGCCGTCGCCGCGCACGCGGCGAGGGCGAAGAAGCGGCGCGCTCGCACGCGCGTTGCCCCGGCGGTCACGCCGACAGCGAGGCGCGCGAAGGGGACGAAGCGCGCTGTGAACAGCACGAGCGCGGCTCGATCGTGGAGTCGCCGCTGCGCCCACAGGAACGCGGACTGAATGCGTGGGCGCCGCATCCAGGCCCACCTGGTCGTGCCGACGGTACGGCCGACGAGGTAGCAGAGCCCGTCGCCGCAGAGCGCGGCGGATGCCGCGACGGCGATCACCGCCCACAGCGCCGGCGTGCCGTGGTTCCGTCGTCGATCCGTCGGTTCAGCCCTGGATGCCGCCTTCGAACTCCTCGACCTCGAGCGCGAGTCTGCGCTCGTTCTCGATCTGCTCGGCGCGCGTCAGGTCGTCTTCCTCGGCCCGGGAGGGCACATCCTCGCCGAGACCGGGGGCCGCGGGCTCGTCGGAGGGGGTGTTCGGTTCGCTCATCGTCTTTCGGCCTTTTCTGCCGGGGCTTTCAGCCGCTCTTGCGGCGGAACGTGCGCTTGGTCTCGGCGCCGTGCGTGCCGTGGATCGCGGAGTCGCCGTCGAGGTGCGCTTCGCCGCTGCGGTGATGCGCGTTCTTCTTGTCGAGCGCCTCCTTGAACTTGCGCTTCATCTCGTCCGTCGCGTTCTGGTCGTCGGTGCTCATGCCTCCAGCCTACGTGGGCCGGGTCGCGGCTGATAGGGTGGAACAGGATGCCGTGGAATCTCTGCGGTGTCCGGAGCGGACCGGCGGGAAGCTGGTCTCCTGTGGTGGGTTCCTCTGCGGTGATCGACTGCTGCGCACAGCGCGGTGTATCGAATGCGCATGCAGGGTGGCTTTCTACTGGTGGCCAGCGCTGGCGGCGCGGCACGGCTGCGCGTCTGGATCCGCCTGCTCCGCTCCTTCGCACGATCTCGCGCGCGAAACGCGCGTGCGAGTCTAAACAAAGAAGGAGAGACCTCTTGGAAGGTCCTGAAATCACCGCCGCGGAAGCCGTTCTCGACAACGGCCGCTTCGGAACCCGTACCATCCGCTTCGAGACCGGACGCCTCGCCCAGCAGGCGCAGGGCGCGGTCGCCGCCTACCTCGACGAGGAGACGATGATCCTGTCGGCGACGTCCGCCGGCAAGCACCCGCGTGAAGGCTTCGACTTCTTCCCGCTGACCGTCGACGTGGAAGAGCGTTCCTACGCCGCGGGCAAGATCCCCGGTTCGTTCTTCCGTCGCGAGGGCCGTCCCTCGACCGAGGCGATCCTCGTCTGCCGTCTCATCGACCGTCCTCTGCGTCCGTCGTTCGTCGACGGCCTCCGCAACGAGGTCCAGATCGTCGTCACCGTCCTGTCCATCGCTCCGGGCGAGTACTACGACGCGCTCGCGATCAACGCGGCATCGCTGTCGACGCAGATCTCCGGTCTGCCCTTCTCCGGCCCGATCGCCGGCGTCCGTCTCGCGCTCATCCCGGGCCACGGCGAGCACGCCGACCAGTGGGTCGCGTTCCCGAATGCCGCACAGGTCGACGAGGCGGTCTTCGACCTGATGGTCGCGGGCCGTGTTCTGCCCGACGGCGACGTCGCGATCATGATGGTCGAGGCCGAAGCCACCGAGAACAGCTGGAACCTCATCAAGGGCGGCGCCACGAAGCCGTCCGAAGAGGTCGTGGCCCAGGGCCTCGAGGCGTCGAAGCCCTTCATCAAGGAGCTCGTCGCGGCGCAGAACGTCGTGGCGAACACCGCCGCAAAGGAGATCCAGCCGTACCCGGTCTTCCCCGCGTACAGCCAGGAGGTCTACGACTTCGTCGCGGGCCGCTCGTACGACGAGCTGGTGAACGTGTACCAGATCGCCGACAAGATCGAGCGCCAGAACGCCGACGACGCCGTCAAGGACCGCGTCAAGGCCGAGCTCATCGCCGCCGTCGAGGCGGGGGAGCTCCCCGCCGGTGCGACGCTCGAGTTCGCGGGTGCCTACAAGTCGGTCACGAAGAAGATCGTGCGCGGTCGCATCCTCACCGAGGGCGTCCGCATCGACGGCCGCGGCCTCGCCGACATCCGTCCGCTGGATGCCGAGGTCCAGGTGATCCCGCGCGTCCACGGTTCGGCGATCTTCCAGCGCGGTGAGACCCAGATCCTGGGTGTCACGACGCTGAACATGCTCAAGATGGAGCAGCAGATCGACTCGCTGTCGCCCACGACCAGCAAGCGCTACATGCACCACTACAACTTCCCGCCCTACTCGACCGGTGAGACCGGTCGTGTCGGGTCGCCGAAGCGTCGCGAGATCGGGCACGGCTTCCTCGCCGAGCGCGCTCTTGTGCCGGTGCTGCCGAGCCGCGAGGAGTTCCCGTACGCGATCCGTCAGGTCTCCGAGGCGCTCGGCTCCAACGGTTCGACGTCGATGGGCTCGGTGTGCGCGTCGACCCTGTCGCTGCTCAACGCGGGTGTGCCGCTGCGCGCCCCCGTCGCCGGCATCGCGATGGGTCTCGTCTCCGACGAGGTCGACGGTCAGACGCGCTACGCCGCGCTGACCGACATCCTCGGCGCCGAAGACGCGCTCGGCGACATGGACTTCAAGGTCGCCGGCACCTCCGAATTCGTCACCGCAATCCAGCTCGACACGAAGCTCGACGGCATCCCGTCGTCGGTCCTGTCGGCCGCGCTCACGCAGGCCAAGGATGCCCGGATGACGATTCTCGGCGTGCTGAACGCCGCGATCGACGGCCCCGACGAGATGGCCCCGACCGCTCCGCGCGTGATCAGCGTTCAGATCCCGGTCGACAAGATCGGCGAGCTGATCGGCCCGAAGGGCAAGACGATCAACGCGATCCAGGACGAGACCGGTGCGCAGATCTCCATCGAGGAGGACGGCACCGTCTACATCGGCGCGACCGACGGCCCCTCGGCCGAAGCCGCGCGCGCTCAGGTCAACGCGATCGCGAACCCGACGAACCCCGAGGTCGGCGAACAGTTCCTCGGAACCGTCGTCAAGCTCGCGGCGTTCGGCGCGTTCGTCTCGCTCCTTCCCGGCAAGGACGGCCTGCTGCACATCAGCGAGGTCCGCAAGCTCGCCGGCGGCAAGCGCGTCGAGAACGTCGAAGACGTCCTCGGCGTCGGCCAGAAGCTGCTCGTCCGCATCACCAAGATCGACGACCGCGGCAAGCTGTCGCTCGAGCCCGTGCTGGAGGAGGCTGCCGACCAGGAGGGTTCCGCGGCCGCGAGCGAGGGTCCCGGTGACGCACCCGCCGAAGGCTGATCACGCCTGAGGTCGTATCGACCACGGATGCCCGTCTCCTCCCGACTCGGAGGGACGGGCATCCGTTCTTTCCCCTGCCGGTGCGTGCTCTGTCACCCGTTCGGGGGACAGTGGAGCGGTGGGAGCGATCCCGACGCCAAAGCGTTATGCAATGTTTACCGTGGGTTCCCCGCAATGCTCGGGTGCGTCGTTGGGCTGCCCTACCCTCGGAACTACGCATCGGGGGATGCGGATGATGCGGCTCCCGACGACGAACAGCTTCGTGAGGGGGTGTGAGATGGGTTTCTTCGGCGTAGGTGCAACGCCCTCGTCGACGCGCCCCGAGCCGGGCACTCCCGACGCGCCCGCCACGCCGACCGCGGTGACGACGCTGGCACCGCACCCCTCCGCGCCGATCCCCGTTCAGGGAACACCGCTCGGTGCCGCGATGCGCGTGCCGCTCGGAGAGACCGGCGCGCGGGTCTTCCCGCTCATCCTCGGTGGCGCGGAGTTCGGCTGGCACGTCGATCCGACGGCCGCCCATGCGATCCTCGATGCCTACCGCGAGCGCGGCGGCAACGCCGTGAAGGCGTCGGACGCCGATGCCGCGGGTCGCAGCGAGTACATCATCGGCGAGTGGATGGCGCGTCGTCGCGCGCGCGACTCCACGGTGCTGTGCGTCCGGGTGGGGACGAACCCCGACCACCCCGGCCTCGGGTCGGTCAATCTCATCCGCTCGGTCGAGGCGTCCCTGACGCGGCTGCAGACCGATCGCATCGACGTGCTGTACCTCGACGCCACCGCCGAGGCCCAGACGCCGCTCGAAGACACCCTTGCCACGGCGGAGTGGCTGATCGAAGCAGGCAAGGTGCGTGCGCTGGGCTCGGTCGGCCACACCCCAGCTCAGCTCGTCGAGGCTCGGATCCTCTCGTCGGCCGGGTACCCGCGCTTCTCGGCACTGAGCGTGCCGTTCAACGTGCTGCGTCAGGGCGCGTTCGACCAGGATCTGCGCCTCGTAGCCGGAGCGCAGGGAATCGCGGTCACGCCGTCGCAGCCCCTCGAGCACGGGTACCTCTCCGGCATGCATCGAACGCGGTCGCAGGTCGCGGCATCCGTCCGGGGCTCGCAACTCGCAGCGGCGATGAACCGGCGTGGTCAGCGGACGCTCCGGGCGATGGATCGCATCGCCGCGGAGCTCTCGATTCCGACGTCGGCGGTCGCGATCGCGTGGCTGCTCGCGCAGCGCACGGTCGTCGCGCCGGTCGTGAATGCATACGCCGTCCAGCACGTCGCCGAGCTCGTCCAGGGCGTCGGGGTGAAGCTCAGCCGCGCGCAGCTCGCCGAGATCGCGAAAGCGGCGCAGTAGCGCACGCAGCCCTCGTAGTGCCGAACGCTCCGCTGCGCAACCGTCCTGGCGGCGTGGCGGAGCTGACGTAGGCTGAGACCTCATCTTCCCCCCGATGTCGAGACGAGACGCCGTGACGCATTATCTGTACCTCGTGCGCCACGGCGAGCATCTCGACGCCGAGCACGGTCTCGAGGACGGGCCGCTGTCGCCCCGCGGGCGGCGCCAGGCGGAGCTGCTCGCTGATCGCCTCTCCGGCGTCCCCCTGGATTCCGTCTGGCACTCGCCGTTGGAGCGTGCCGCCGAAACGGCGCGTGCCGTGGCGGAGCGGCTGCCCTCGGTCGAGCCGAAGCCGTCGGCCCTGCTGTTCGACTGCATCCCGAGCGGACCCGGCGCGGACATGCCGCCCGCTTACGACGGGTTTTTCGGGGCGATCACCGAGGCCGACATCGAGGCCGGGGCTGCTCAGATGGCCGACGCCGTGGGGGAGTTCCTCGTGCGCAAGCCCGACGCGCATGAGCTGCTCATCACGCACAACTTCGTCATCGCGTGGTTCGTGCGTGAAGTGCTCGACGCGCCGGACTGGCGCTGGATGACGATCAACCAGGCGCACTGCGGGCTGACCGTGCTCTCCCAACGCTCGGGACGGCCCTGGACCCTCGCTTCGCACAACGATCTCGCGCATCTGCCGGTCGAGCTGCGTACCGGCCTCCCCGAGGCGCTCCCGGTCTGAGCTCTGGCTCAGAGTGCCTTGCCGTACCAGCGCGTCGCGTTGGGGTTGTCGTTGTACGCAGCGATGGTCTCGTATCCGCTGCGGGCGTACAGCGCTCCTGCCGCTTCCAGCGTGTGGTGCGTGTCGAGGACGAGCTCGCGGGCGCCGAGCTCGCGAGCCCGCTCCTCGAGGTCTTCGAGGATCAGGCGACCCCACCCACGGCCGCGCGTCGAGGGCCCGACGTAGAGGTGCTTGATCTCGTATCGGACGCCGCGGGGGCCGTCGTCGACGCGGCGGATGCCGCCGCACCCGGCATCCCGCCCATCATCGTCGACGAGGATGACGAAGACGCCCGCGGGCGGAGTGAACACCGCGGCCGCCGGGAATACGGGGCGATAGGTCTGTCCCGCCGGGAACGTCTCGCCGCGCATCGCGAAGTACTCGGTGAGGAGCGTGTGCGCGCGGGGATCGGCGACGTCGACGGGTTCGAGAGCGACCATCCACTTAGGCTAGACGCATGACGACGAGAGTGGCCCTCGTAGGCGGCACCGGCAAGCTCGGCGGGATCATCCGTGCCGTGATCGATGCAGAGCCGGGCTTCGAGCTCGCCGCCGTGCTCGGCTCGCGCAGCGACCTCGCCGAGATGGATGCCGCGGACCTCGTCGTCGACGCGTCGACCCCGGGTGTTTCCATCGACGTCGTCCGCGCCGCGATCGAGCGCGGCCTCAACGTGCTGGTCGGCACATCGGGCTGGTCGGTCGAGCGCATCGCTCTCGTGCGCCCCCTCGTCGAGGCCGCGGGGACCGGCGCGGTGTTCATCCCCAACTTCTCTCTCGGCTCGGTCATCGCGAGCGCCCTCGCCGCAGCGGCGTCGCCCCAGTTCCCGTCCATCGAGATCATCGAGGCGCACCGCGAGACGAAGGTCGATTCGCCGAGCGGCACCGCCGTGCGCACGGCGGAACTCATCGCCGCAGCCCGGGCCGGCGCCGGGCCCGTCGAAGCCCCGCACATCGATCAGCGTGCGCGGGGTCAGCAGGTCGCGAGCGTGCCCATCCATTCCCTCCGCCGGCCCGGTGTCATCGCTCGACAGGAGACGATCCTCTCCGGCCCGGGCGAGTCGATCACGATCGTGCACGACACGATCGATCCCGCTCAGGCGTACGCCCCCGGCATCCGCGTCGCCCTCGCTGCCGCTCGTGATGCGCGCGGCGTGACGGTCGGCCTCGACGCGCTGATCGATCTCGGCCTCGGCGGGGGTCGCCGCGCCGCCCATATCCCGGCGCCGATCGACGAGGGCGACGTCCCGGGTCAGGTCGCTCGCGCGACGAGCGCATGAGCGCTCGCGTCGGCGTCGCCGTCATGGCGGTGCTGCTCGCCCTGTACATCGTTCTGGTGGGTCAGCGCGCATGGCTGCTGCTGACCTCGGGCGACGGCGTCGGCGTCGCGATGGGAGCCGCGCTCGTCGTGCTTCCGCTCATCGCCGCGTGGGCGCTCTGGCGCGAACTCGCCTTCGGCGTGGGTGCACAGCGGCTCGCGCGGCGCCTGGAGGCCGACGACGCGCTGCCGCACGAAGAGCTCGACGTCCGCGTGAGCGGTCGCCCCGATCGTGCGCAGGCCGACGCCCTGTTCCCCGTGTACCGCGCCGACGTGGAGGCGCACCCCGACGACTGGCGTGCCTGGTTCCGTCTCGGTCTCGCGTATGACGGCTCGGGCGACCGACGCCGGGCGCGCGAGGCCATCCGCACAGCGATTCGGCTCGAGAAGTCCGCCCGCTCCTGATCAGCGGGCGGGGACGGCGGCGGCCACCGCGTCCTCGACCGTCGGGTGCGTGAACGTGAAGCCGGATGCCGCAAGCCGCTCCGGCACGACGTCCATGTCGCTCGTGAGGAGCGCTTCGGTGGCATCCTTGCCGAGGGCGAGCCGCAGGCCCCACGCGGGTGCGCGCACGAGGAACGGACGGTTCATCCGCCGTGCCAGGGCGAAGCCGAGGTCGTTCGCCGTCGCCCGCTCGGGGCCGGTGAGGTTCACGGGGCCGTCGAGGTCGCCGTCGATGACGTGTCGGATGGCGCGGACCTCGTCGTCGAGCGAGATCCACGGCCAGACCTGCGTGCCGCGACCGATGGGACCGGCCACACCGAGGCGCGTCAGCAGCATGAGCGGCTTCAGCACGCCGTCCGCGTGGATGACCGGTGCGGTCCGCAGCATCGCGACGCGCGCCTGCGGACCGGCCCCACGCGCCGCGGCTTCCCACTCCCCGCAGAGGTCGGCGAGGAACGTGTCGCCGCGCCGGGACTGCTCCGTCAGACGTTCGCCCGGTGCCGACGGGTAATAGCCGACAGCCGAACCGGAGACGAAGGCGGGCGCACCGGCGCCGAGAGCGCGCACGGCGGCCGCGAGCGCCTGCGTGGGCGCGAGGCGCGACCAGACGAGGTCATGCTTGTAGCGCTTCGTCCAGGGGAACCGACCGATGCTCGCACCGTTCAACCCGACGACGGCGCGGGCACCCGCGAGGACATCGGGGGAGAGGGGAGCACGCTGAGGATCCCAGAAGACGTCGTCCGGGTCCTCGGGCGCACTCCGCACGAGGCGCGTGACGGCGACGCCGTCAGCGCGGAGTGCGGCCACGAGCGCGCCGCCGATGAGTCCCGAGGACCCGGCGACGACGACGCGCCCGGTGGTGTCAGGCAAGCGTCGCCTCGAGGGTGATCTCGATGCCCGCGAGCGCGGCAGAGACGGGGCATCCGGCCTTCGCCTCGTCGGCGATGCGCGCGAAGTCCTCCGCCGAGATGCCCGGGACGACCGCATTGACGTTGAGGTGGGAGCCAGTGATGCCCGTGCCCGGGATGAACGTCACCGATGCCGTCGTCTCAACGCTCTCGGGGGGTGTCCCGTTGCCGGCGAGGGCGTGGGACAGTGCCATCGAGAAGCACGACGAGTGCGCTGCGGCGATGAGTTCCTCGGGCGTCGTGACCGACGTCGAGCCCTCGCTGCGCGCCTTCCAGTTGACGGCGAGCGGGCCCTGGTTCGAGCTCTCCAGAGCGACCTCGCCGGAGCCCTCGGTGAGGCTTCCCTTCCAGCTGGTGGTCGCTTCGCTGGTCACGCTCATGGTGTCTCCTCGGGATCTCGGACGGCAGCCTCGTGCTGCGGTCACGTCTGCGTCGAGCCTAGACGGCGCCGCTCACCCCGGGGAGGGGGTCAGGCCGTGGCGGCCCGCCCGGCGATGCCGAAGCGCTGGAGGAGCAGGTACAGCTGGCATCCGAGGCAGAGCCCGAACACGGCGTTGAGGAAGGCCGCGACGAACGCCAGTGCCGCTGCGATCGGGAGCGCCCACGGCACGCCCGCGAGGTGCAGGACCAGTCCCACCGTCGTCACGAAGAGGCCGACGCCCTGCGCGAAGCGCGGGGGACGAGGATCCTCGAGGTCGGTCGGCGGTGCGAGGCGCGGCTGGACGGCACGCCGGTATAGCACGCCCCACGGCGCGGTGCGCGGCGACAGCACGCCCCACAGGAACAGAAGCGCCACGACGAGCAGCAGCAGGAATCCGGGTGCCATCGCGCGCTCGGCGAGCGATGCGTGCGCGATCGCCCACTCGTCGGAGTCGACCACGACACCGCGCGGCACGAACATCGCCGTTCCGCGCAGGGTGGACAGCCCCGTCAGACCGAGGAACACGGCGACGAGGAGGAGCGCCGCCGTGATGGACGCCGCGAAGCGCGGGCCGCGCGGGTCGATGCCCTGGGGGAGGCGGCCCGGCACGGCCGACGTGGACTCAGACATGGACATCCCTCCCGCTGACGCGATCGAGTTCGAGTTCGACGGCACCGCGACTCGGGGTACCGCCGAAGCGGGTCTGGATGACGCCGTCGCGGTCGAGGATGAGGGTCGTCGGCGTCTGCAGCACGTGGAAGTGCTTGGCGATGTCGGGACGGTGGGTGAGGTCGACGTCGAGGTGGAGCACACCTTCGCGCTCCTCGGCGATCGCGCCGAGCGTGCGATGAACGCCCGGGCAGCGGCTGCACATCTCGGTGCTGAACTGCAGCAGGGTGGCACGGTCGCCCAGCGCCTCGGCACCCAGCCGCTCCGCCTCGACGATCTCGCTCGGGTCGAGGTGACGGGGGCGGTTCTGCTGCCACCGCGTGTAGACGCCCACGCCGACCGTCACCGCGAGGAGCGCGGCGAGGACGAGGATGGCATCGATCGGAGTCACAGCCTGCGAGTTTAGTGCGTGCAGTCCGGGGCGGTCGCGAGAAGGAGCGAATGCGGGCGCGGATCGTCATCCGGCGTCACACGAGCCGATGTCCTCACCCGCCGGTAGTCTGGCGGGGTGAGCGCGGCATCCATCCCGACCCCCTACGAAGACCTCCTGCGCGAAGTGCTTCGCGACGGCGTCCACAAGGACGACCGCACCGGCACCGGGACGACGAGCGTCTTCGGTCGGCAGATCCGGTTCGACCTTGCGCAGGGGTTTCCTCTCATCACCACCAAGCGCGTGCACCTGAAGTCGATCGTGTACGAGCTGCTGTGGTTCCTGCGCGGTGAATCGAACGTCGGCTGGCTGCAGGCGAACGGCGTCACCATCTGGGACGAGTGGGCCGACGAGCGCGGTGAGCTCGGCCCCGTGTACGGCGTGCAGTGGCGGTCGTGGCCCACGCCTTCGGGCGAGCCGATCGATCAGATCGCCCAGGTCGTGCAGCAGATCCGCGACAACCCGGATTCGCGGCGACTCATCGTCTCGGCGTGGAACCCCGCCCAGATCCCCGACATGGCGCTCGCGCCGTGCCATGCTCTGTTCCAGTTCTACGTCGCTGACGGCAAGCTCTCGTGCCAGCTCTATCAACGCTCGGCCGATATGTTCCTCGGCGTGCCCTTCAACATCGCCTCGTACGCGCTGCTGACGCTCATGATCGCGCAGCAGACGGGTCTCGAACCGGGTGACTTCGTGTGGACGGGCGGCGACTGCCATGTCTACGACAACCACGTCGAGCAGGTGCGCGAGCAGCTCTCGCGCGACCCGTATCCCTCCCCGACGCTGCGGTTCGCGCGCACACCCGACTCGATCTTCGACTACACCTTCGACGACATCGTCGTGGAGGGCTACCAGCATCACCCCGCGATCCGCGCCGCGGTCGCCGTCTGATCGTGCGACTGGGGCTCATCTGGGCGCAGGCACGCGGGGGCGTGATCGGCAAAGACGGCGGGATGCCGTGGCACGTGCCGGAGGACCTCGCTCACTTCCGGGCGGTCACGACGGGCGCCCCCGTCATCATGGGGCGACGCACATGGGAGTCCTTCCCTCCGCGCTTCCGCCCGCTCCCCGAACGGCGAAACATCGTCGTCACGCGTTCCGACTCCTGGCGCGATGAGGGGGCGGAGCGGGCTGATTCATTGGATGCCGCACTGCAGCTCGTCCGCGGCGCGGAGACGGTGTGGGTGATCGGCGGGGCGGGCCTGTTCGTCGAGGCACTGCCGCGCGCCGACGTGCTCGAGGTGACCGAACTCGACCTCGCGATCGACGGGGGAGACACCTGCGCCCCCATGCACGAGGGGTGGTCCGTCGCATCCGTGTCGCCGGAAGCGGGGTGGGCGGTCTCCCGCAGTGGCATCCCCTATCGATTCCTGACCCTCATCCGTCCGTGAAGCCTGGGCCGCTCAGCGGAAGCGGCCGAGGTGGATGCCCGCGAGGGCGAGGGCAGCGATGGTCTCGCCGTCGCTGATGTCGCCGCGCCGAATCATCGCGAGTGCGTCGGCGAACGGGACGCGCATGATCTCCCGGATGCCTTCCTCGAGCTGACTGACCGACGCGTCGACGGCCGCGGAGAGGCCCCGGGCGAGGAAGACGAACTCCGGGGCATCCGCGATGCCGTTGAGCGCGTTCATGCGTCCGAGCGCGGTCCACTCCGCGGCGTCCAGGCCGGTCTCCTCCCGCAGTTCCCGTCGCGCGGCGACGAGCGGATCCTCGCCGTCCGAGCCGCCCGCCGGTACCTCGTACGACAGCCCGACGGTGTAGCGATCCACGGCGACGAGCACCACGCGGTCCTCATCGTCGAGCGCGACGACGAAGACGGCGGCGTTCTTCATGCGCACCACTCCGTAGATGCCGTCACCGTGCGGGCCGGTGACATCGTCCTCGCGCACGTGGATCCACGGGTTCTCGTAGACGGTGCGGGAAGCTCGCGTGCGCCAGGTCATGGCGTCAGCCTAGGCGTCCGCGCGCTGCGCGTCGGGAGGGCGCCGCCTAGGCTGGCGCCATGACGAAGGCGACGGCACTCATCACCGGTGCGAGTTCAGGACTCGGGGCGGAGTTCGCGCGGCAACTCGCCGCCCGCGGGGCGGATCTCGTCCTCGTCGCACGCGACCGCACCGCGCTCGAAGGGGTGGCCGCGGCGGTGCGCAGCGCGAACGGCGTTGCGGTCGAGGTGCTGCCGGCCGATCTGACCGATACCGCGCAGCTGGATGCCGTGGCATCTCGTCTCGCCGATGCCGAGCGCCCGATCGATGTCCTCGTGAACAATGCGGGCTTCGGCCTCGACCTCGACTTCGCGGCGAACGCGTACGCCGACGAAGAGCGCCATCTCGATCTGCACGTGCGGGCGACGATGCGCCTCTCGCACGCCGCGCTCAGGACGATGCTCGAGCGCGGGCGCGGGCGCATCATCAACGTGGCCTCCGTCGCCGCGTTCATGCCGCGCGGAACCTACGGCGCCGTCAAGGCCTGGATCGTCTCTTTCAGTCGCTGGGCGAACGCCGCGTACGCCCCGCGCGGCGTCACGGTCACCGCGGTCTGCCCAGGGTTCACGCACACGAACTTCCACGAGCGGCTGGGTCTGGATCCCGGCCAGGAGGGGATCCCCTCCTTCCTCTGGCTCGACGCCGAATCGGTCGTCCGCGAGGGGCTGCGCGACGCCGCGCGGGGGAGGCCCGTCTCGATCCCATCGTTGCGGTACAAGCTGTTGATCGGCGCCATGCGTGCCCTTCCGGGCTCCCTCTCGGCGCGGTTGGCGAAGACGGGGCGCTGACCCCGGGCGGCGCACGCATCCGAACCCGGGCTTGCGCCCGCCGACCAGATAGCCTGGAGCCATGACGCATTCGGGCAATCCCTTCGGACAGGTCCTCGTGGCCCTCGTCACGCCGATGACGGCCGACGGCGAGGTCGACTGGCCCGCCGTCGAGAAGCACATGGACGACGTGATCTCCGCCGGCGCCGACGGAATCGTCGTCACCGGCACCACGGGTGAGACGTCCACGCTCACCGACCCCGAGAAGCTCCGCCTCGTCGAAGTCGGCAAGGACGTCGCCGCGGGCCGCGCCAAGATCATCACGGGCGGTGGTTCGAACGAAACCGCTCATGCGATCGAGCTGTACAAGGCCAGCGAGAAGGCCGGCGCCGACGGCATCATGATCGTGACGCCCTATTACAACAAGCCGACGCAGGCCGGCATCCTGACGCACTTCCGGCTCGTCGCCGACGCCACCGACCTTCCGGTCATCCTCTACGACATTCCCGGTCGCACGGGTGTGCCGATCAAGTACGAGACGATCCTGCGGCTCGCCAAGCACCCCAACATCCTCGCCGTGAAGGACGCCAAGGGCGACTTCAGCGAGGTGAGTCGCGTGCTCAACCAGACCGACCTGATGTACTTCTCCGGCGACGACGCGAACGCGCTGCCGCACATGGCGATCGGCGCGACGGGACTCATCGGCGTGACGGCGAACATCACCGCCGCTCCCTATCGCGTCATGGTGGATGCCGTGAACCGCGGCGACCTCGCCGCGGCGACCGCCGCGCACAAGAGTCTCGAGCCGCTCGTGCGCGCCGTCATGACGCACGTGCCCGGGACCGTGAGCGCGAAGTACATCCTGCACGGGCTCGGCCGGATCGGAAGCCCGCGCGTGCGGCTCCCGCTCGTCGGCCCGGAGGAGTGGGAAGCCGCCCTCATCGAGGACGAGCTCGCCCTCGTGAGGGACGTCGACGGCGCCGACTTCTCGAACTTCCGACCCGACCGCAACGCCGCCGCCGGCGGCGCCCTTCCGAAGGTGCACGGCACGACCCGATGAGCACGAACGTCTTCGACCCGCCCGCCCTCGAAAAGGGCACTCTGCGCGTCATCCCCCTCGGCGGGCTCGGCGAGATCGGTCGCAACATGACCGTTTTCGAGTTCGACGGAAAGCTCCTCATCGTCGACTGCGGTGTGCTGTTCCCCGAAGAGCACCAGCCGGGCGTCGACCTGATCCTCCCCGATTTCGAGCCGATCCGTGATCGCCTCGACGACGTCGTGGGGCTGGTCCTGACGCACGGCCACGAAGACCACATCGGAGCCGTGCCCTACCTTCTGCGTCTCAAGCAGGACATCCCGCTCATCGGCTCGCAGCTGACTCTCGCTCTCGTCGAGGCGAAGCTCAAGGAGCACCGCATCAAGGCGTACACGCTGACCGTCGAGGAGGGTCAGGAGGAGCAGGTCGGTCCGTTCGACCTCGAGTTCGTCGCGGTCAACCACTCGATCCCCGATGCGCTGGCCGTCGCCATCCACACGGATGCCGGGACGGTGCTCGCCACCGGCGATTTCAAGATGGACCAGCTGCCCCTCGACGGGCGCCTCACCGATCTGCGCGCGTTCGCGAGCCTCGGCGAGGACGGAGTCGACCTCTTCCTCGTCGACTCGACCAACGCCGACGTGCCCGGCTTCACGCCGCTCGAGCGCGATATCGGCCCGGTGCTCGACCAGGTGATTGCGAAGGCGCCGCGTCGCGTGATCGTCGCGAGCTTCTCGAGCCACGTCCACCGCGTGCAGCAGGTCATCGACGCCGCCGCCGCGAACGGGCGACGCCTCGCGTTCCTCGGCCGTTCGATGGTCCGCAACATGACGATCGCGGAAGACCTCGGATACCTGCACGTGCCCGACGGCGTCCTCATCGACTACAAGAAGGCGAAAGACCTCCCCGACGACAAGATCGTCTACATGTCGACGGGGTCGCAGGGCGAGCCGATGGCGGTGCTCTCGCGCATGGCCAACATGGACCACGCGATCGAGATCGGCGAGGGCGACACGGTCATCCTCGCCTCGAGCCTCATCCCGGGCAATGAGAACGCCGTCTACCGTGTGATCGACGGGCTGACGAAGCTCGGTTCGAACGTCGTGCACAAGGGCAATGCGAAGGTGCACGTGTCGGGCCACGCCGCGGCCGGCGAGCTCCTCTACTGCTACAACATCCTGCAGCCTCGCAACGTCATGCCCGTGCACGGCGAGTACCGGCATCTCATGGCGAATGCGAAGCTCGCGCAAGACACCGGCATCCCGGCGGAGAACACGATCATCGCCGAGAACGGCACGGTCGTCGACCTCCGTGACGGCGTCGCGAAGGTCGTCGGTCAGCTCGACCTCGGTTTCGTCTACGTCGACGGCTCGACGGTCGGCGAGATCACCGACGCCGACCTCAAGGACCGCCGCATCCTGGGCGAGGAGGGGTTCATCTCCGTGATCGTCGTCGTCGACTCGGCGACCGGCCGCATCATCACGGGCCCGGAGATCCACGCGCGCGGCTTCGCCGAGGATGACAGCGTCTTCGACTCGGTCAAGCCGAAGATCGCCGCGGCCCTCACCGAGGCGGCGCAGTCGGGCGTGCGCGACACGCACGCGCTGTCGCAGGTCGTTCGCCGCACGATCGGCCGGTGGGTCAACCAGCAGCTGCGCCGCCGGCCCATGATCGTTCCGCTCGTCATCGAGGCGTAACAAGGCGCCGGTAGCCTCGACCCATGGCCGCGAGCTTCTCGATCCGCCCCGCGACGCAGGCCGACGGGGCC
Organism: Microbacterium sp. MMO-20; assembly: GCF_037147735.1. Classification (NCBI taxonomy): domain Bacteria; kingdom Bacillati; phylum Actinomycetota; class Actinomycetes; order Micrococcales; family Microbacteriaceae; genus Microbacterium; species Microbacterium sp. MMO-20. The sequence continues at coordinate 428,149 of NZ_JBBCUU010000002.1, forward strand.
TTCCTCGGCGACATGGTCGTGGAGGCGGCGAACTGGCGTCAAGGCGGCGCGCGGCCGCGTCACGAGGTGATGACCCACCCCGACCACAGCCGCTACGTCGCGGGATGGATGCGTCCGGGCGATGCCGGTTTCGTGGCGGTGGATGCCCACGATCAGCCGGTCGGCGCCGCGTGGTATCGGATGCTCCCTCGCACCGACCCCGGGTTCGGCTACATCGGCACGGGCGTGCCCGAACTCATCATCGGCGTGCGTCCGATCTGGCGTGCGCACGGGGTCGGCCGTGCCCTGCTCCAGCGGCTGTGCGAGCGGGCGCGGGCGGAGGGCTTCGGTCGCATCAGTCTGTCGGTCGAACGCGGCAACTTCGCGCAAACCCTCTACCGCAGCGAGGCGTTCGCGGTGACGCAAGCCAGACACGGGCGCGACACGATGGTCAAACGACTGCGCTGACGCATCGGCACCGCGTCAATCCGCGGAATCACCGGCCCTCGGCCGTACCGTGGAGTGATGGCCAGGAGCACCTCGACGCCCACGAACGCCCGCGCGTCCGCGAAGGGCTCCTCGTCGCGCGCCCGCAAGCCCGAACCCGCACCCAAGCGCTACGTCGACGACGTGGAGAAGCCTCCCGTCATCGTGCGGATGTGGCTCGGACTGGCGCATGCCACGGGCGGTATGTTCCGCGCGTTCGGGCCGGAGGTGCTCGAGAAGGACCAGCGTCGCGACGGCTTCCCGTTCCTGCTGGTGCTCCTCGCCGTCGTCGGAGCGGTGGTGGAGTGGTTCCTGATCGGCACCGACATCGGCACGACGATCAGCGCCTACTCGGTGGGTGCGCTCATCGGTCGGGTGGCGTTCATCATGCCGGTGCTCCTCCTGCTGCTGGCGGGGTGGCTCTTCCGCCACCCGCCGTCTGTGCACGACAACGGTCGGATCGGCATCGGTTTCGGACTCTTCGTCCTCTCGATCGCGGGATTCTGTCACGTCGCCGGTGGGCGGCCGCAGCCGAGTGCCGGCCTCCCCACCCTGAGTGAGGGCGGTGGACTGTTCGGCTGGATGGTGGGTGAGCCGCTCACGTTCCTGACGGTCGTCGGCGCCTACCTCATCCTCGTCATCCTCGCGGTGCTGTCCGTTCTGATCCTCACCAAGACGCCGCCGAATCGCATCGGGCGCCGCCTCGGCGACCTGTACGCGTGGATGTTCGGAGCCGAGCGCCCCGATGCGTCGGCTCAGGATGCCACGGCGACGGGCCCGACCGTCGCATTCGGCGCGGCGCAGCTCGAGGGCGACGACGTGAAGGATGCCGGTACGCCGTGGTGGCGCCGCAACAAGACGGGCCGCGAGGAGGATGCCGACGGTCATCTGGGGTCGGACGACCTGACGGCTCTTCTCAGCACCTCCGGCGACGGTGGGTTCGACCAGGCGATCGCGACGCCGCCCCCGCTCCCACCGCTGCCGGATGCCGCGACCGAAATCATCGACCCGGCCGTCATCGCGCACGCGAAGAAGGCGGCGCGCGGGGCCGACACCGGCATCCGCGAGGACAGCGGCGAAATCGTGCTCGACGACGGCACGCTGCCGGGCATCTCGGCGCTCGGCGACGACCACGACGGCCGCCCGCCGGCGCCCCCGTACCGCCTCCCCGCCGTCACGGCGCTCGCTGCGGGTACGCCGCCGAAGGCGCGTTCCGAGGCCAACGACCGCGTCGTCGCGGCGATCACGGGCGTCTTCGAGCAGTTCTCGGTGGATGCCCGGGTCACGGGCTTCTCGCGCGGCCCGACCGTCACGCAGTACGAGATCGCGCTCGGTCCCGGCGTCAAGGTCGAGCGCATCACGGCGCTCACCAACAACATCGCCTATGCCGTGGCATCCAACGAGGTCCGCATCCTCGCGCCGATCCCCGGCAAGAGCGCGATCGGCGTGGAGATCCCCAACACCGACCGCGAGATCGTGACCCTCGGAGACGTGCTGCGCTCGCAGGCCGCGACGAGCCAGACCCACCCGATGACGATCGGCGTCGGCAAGGACGTCGGCGGCGGCTACGTGGTCGCCAACCTCGCGAAGATGCCGCATCTGCTCGTGGCGGGATCGACCGGCTCGGGCAAGTCGAGCTTCGTGAACTCGATGATCACGTCGCTGCTCATGCGGGCCAAGCCGTCCGAAGTGCGAATGGTGCTGATCGACCCCAAGCGCGTCGAACTCACGAGCTACGCCGGCGTCCCGCACCTGATCACCCCGATCATCACGAACCCCAAGAAGGCTGCCGAGGCGCTGCAGTGGGTCGTGAAGGAGATGGACATGCGGTACGACGACCTCGCGTCGTTCGGCTTCCGCCACATCGACGACTTCAACCGTGCCGTCGTCGCGGGGGAGATCCAGCTGCCGGCGGGCAGCGAGCGCGTGCTCAAGCCCTACCCCTACCTGCTCGTCGTCGTCGACGAGCTCGCCGACCTGATGATGGTCGCTCCGCGCGACGTCGAGGACTCGATCGTCCGTATCACCCAGCTCGCCCGTGCGAGCGGCATCCATCTCGTCCTCGCGACGCAGCGCCCGTCGGTCGACGTCGTCACGGGACTGATCAAGGCCAACGTCCCGTCGCGGCTCGCCTTCGCCGTGACGAGCGTCACGGACTCGCGTGTCATCCTCGACCAGCCCGGCGCCGACCGCCTGATCGGTCAGGGCGATGGCCTGTTCCTGCCGATGGGAGCCTCGAAGGCTCTGCGTGTGCAGGGCGCGTGGGTGGCCGAGAGCGAGATCGAGAAGGTCGTCCACCACGTCAAGAACCAGGCGCGGCCCGAGTACCGGAAGGATGTCGAAGCTGTCGCCGAGCGCAAGGAGATCGACGCCGACATCGGGGACGACCTCGAGCTGCTGCTCGCGGCGGCCGAGCAGATCATTTCGACCCAGTTCGGCTCGACGTCGATGCTGCAGCGCAAGCTTCGCGTCGGGTTCGCCAAGGCGGGTCGCCTCATGGATCTGCTCGAATCGCGCGAGATCGTCGGCCCCTCGGAGGGCTCGAAGGCGCGTGACGTGCTCGTGACGCCGGAGCAGCTGCCTGAGGTGCTCGCGCGCCTGCGCGGCGACGACCCGCCGACGCCCGCCGGCGGCGCGGCATCCGACGATCCGTACGGACCGGACGCCGTCGAGTCGCAGTACGACGGCTACGAGGTCGTCGATGGCAGCGAGTCCGAAGACGCGTGGGGCCTCACGGGTCGGGACTGACCCGCTCCGGATAGAGTCTGAGCGTGGCGATCCCGAGGCAACTCCCCAATGCGATCACGATCGTGCGCATCTTCTGCGCCCCGGTCTTCCTGTGGATGCTGTTGGCGGATGCCGGGGCCGACGGGCCGCTGCGGTGGTGGGCCGCCGTCCTCTTCATCGTCGCCATCGCGACCGACGGCATCGACGGGTACCTGGCACGCACCTACGAGATCGTCACGGACCTCGGCAAACTGCTCGACCCGATCGCCGACAAGGCGCTCACGGGGTGCGCCTTCGTCGGGCTGTCGATCCTCGCGGAGCTCCCCTGGTGGGTCACGGCGCTCGTCCTGGTGCGGGAAGTGGGCATCACGGTCCATCGGCTCATCGTCGCGTCGAACCACGTCGTCGCGGCTGCGTGGATGGGAAAGCTCAAGACCGTCGCGCAAGCCGTCGCGCTCTCCCTCGCCCTGCTGCCGCTGTGGACGGTCGTGGGGGACTGGATCCACGTCGTCAACGCGGTGACCATGTGGATCGCCGTGATCCTCACGCTCGCGAGCGGGATCGACTACGTCGTCACCGAGGTGCGCGGAGCGCGGTCGGCCCGGTCCGCGGCACCCGAGCGCGAGACGGGCAACGCGTGAACGGCTGGTCGCAGACGCCCGCTCCTGAGCCCGGCGGCGGGCTCGCCGATGACCTCGAGCGAACGGATGATCTCGAGCGCACGCAGGTGTCCAGCGGGCGGCTGAGCGAGCCGGAGCGGCTTGTCGCCCGCCTGACCGAACTGGGGTGGACCCTGGGGGTCGCCGAGTCGCTGACGGGCGGACTGGTCCTGTCCTCGATCGTCGACGTCGCGGGTTCGTCCCACGTGCTGCGCGGCGGCGTCGTGGCCTACGCGACCGACCTCAAAGCGGCTCTGCTGGGCGTCGACGAGACACTTCTCGCGGCGCACGGCCCCGTGCACCCGCGGGTCGCGCGCCAGATGGCCGAGGGCGTCCGCCGCACCGTCGCCGGTGCGGGAGAAGCGGCAGACGTCGGCATCGCGACGACGGGGATCGCGGGACCGGTCTCTCCCGACGGGCAGCCGGTCGGCACGGTCCACCTCGCGGTGGCGACCGCCCTCGGATCGCGCGTCGAGTCGCTCCGACTGACGGGCGGTCGCGCCTCGATCCGCGCGGAGGCAGCCGCCCGGGCGATCCGAATGGCGCTCGAGGCGCTCTGAGAGGCGGCTTCACCCGCCGGGTGAGCATTCCTCGCGCGGGGAATACGCCAGATGTCCTCCCTGTTACGTCTCAGTGATTCCAGGCCATTCCTCAGGGCCGGGGGTCTAGTGTGACTGGCAAGGTGCTGTACTGTAGTCCACCCGGGACGCGGTTCGATCATCGTAAGGAGGGGGCCCGACATGATCCTGGTACGTCAAGAGATCGGCGAAGTCCTGCGCGACTTCCGCCTGCAGAAGGGGCGCACCCTCCGTCAGGTCGCGGGGCGCGCGAGCGTGGCCCTCGGATACCTCAGCGAGGTGGAGCGCGGCCAGAAGGAGGCGTCGAGCGAGATCCTCGCGTCCGTCGCGGAGGCACTCGATGTGCCCATCTCGACGATCATGCGCGAGGTCGGCGATCGCATCTCGGTGCTCGAGGGGCTGCAGGTCTTCCCCGATGTCGTCCCCGACGACCTCGTCGCGCTCGACCGCGACATCGAGTCGCAGCTCTCGCTGCACTGACGTGCGGCGCAGCGAGTTCGACCGCGCTGTCGCAGATGAGTTCGGTCCGCGCGCACCGTACGTCGTCGGCGACCTGACTCTCGGCGCCGTCGGCTACCGCACGGCCCGTCAGGCGATCGCCGACGGCGTGCCGCCGCGCGACGTGTGGCTGGCGCTGTGCGCCGAGATGGACGTGCCCGAGTCGCGTCGCCACGGCGTGGGGCATCTGGAGCCGCGCCGACACTGAGCGTCGGAGCATCGACGCGCGGCGTGTCGTCGTACTTTTGTTCGACGCTGACATAGGCTCCTCCACAAGAGGTATCGCGGAGAAGTTATCCACCGTTTCGCAGGTTCCGCCGACCGATGTCGGAGGCCCTTCGTAACGTAGGCGGCGTCACCACGACACCTCCGCCTTGTCGCAGATCCCACCCCGTCGGGGTGGGGCGCGACAGCCTACAGGCGACGGATACGCGAACAGAAGGAGCACGTCATGCCATCACCCGCCGACCGCGAGAAGGCCCTCGAATCGGCCCTCGCCCAGATCGACCGGCAGTTCGGAAAGGGCTCGGTGATGCGGCTCGGCAGCGACGAGCGCGCTCCCGTCGCCGTCATTCCCACCGGATCCATCGCCCTGGACGTCGCCCTCGGCGTGGGTGGTCTCCCGCGGGGACGCATCGTGGAGATCTACGGTCCTGAGTCCTCCGGTAAGACGACTCTCACGCTGCACGCGATCGCGAACGTCCAGCGCGCGGGCGGCATCGCCGCCTTCGTGGATGCCGAGCATGCGCTCGACCCCGACTACGCACAGAAGCTCGGCGTCGACATCGATCAGCTGCTCGTCTCGCAGCCCGACACGGGGGAGCAGGCGCTCGAGATCGCCGACATGCTCGTCCGTTCCGGGGCCATCGACCTCGTCGTCATCGACTCGGTCGCAGCGCTCGTCCCCAAGGCTGAGATCGAGGGCGAGATGGGCGACTCGCACGTGGGTCTCCAGGCACGCCTCATGTCGCAGGCGCTCCGCAAGCTCACGGGTGGGCTCAACCAGACCGGCACCACGATGATCTTCATCAACCAGCTGCGCGAAAAGATCGGCGTCTTCTTCGGCTCTCCCGAGACGACCGCCGGCGGCAAGGCGCTGAAGTTCTACGCGTCCGTGCGCCTGGACATTCGTCGCATCGAGACGCTGAAGGACGGCACCGAAGCGGTCGGAAACCGTACCCGCGTGAAGGTCGTCAAGAACAAGATGGCGCCCCCGTTCAAGCAGGCCGAGTTCGACATCCTGTACGGCGTCGGCATTTCCCGCGAGGGCTCCCTCATCGACTACGGCGTCGACCAGGGCATCGTGAAGAAGTCGGGGGCGTGGTACACCTACGACGGCGAGCAGCTGGGGCAGGGCAAGGAGAACGCGCGCAACTTCCTGCTGAAGAACACCGATATCGCCGCCGACATCGAGCAGAAGATCCTTCAGAAGCTCGGCATCGGCCAGCCGAAGTCGGCGGAAGGTGCGGCGCCCGTCGCCGACCTAGCCGAGCGTCGCCCGGCCTGACGTGCTTCGCCGCGATGCACAGTGACGACGGGGGCGAGGAGACTCTCGCCCCCGTGATCCCCTTGTTCGGCGCAGCACCTGAGTGGAACAACACCTGGGCCGGCCATACGGACGAAAGAGACAGCGCGCTTGCGCCGGCCGCCGATGCGGCAGGCGAGGAGATCGCCGCCGCCGGCGAGGCCACGCTTCTGCGAAAGCTGCGCACTCGTTCGCTCTCCGAGCGTGAAGCGCGCGACGTGCTCGCGGCGTGCGAGGTCGATGAGGGGTCACGGGAAGAGATCATCGCCCGATTCATCGGCAACGGATATCTCGACGACGCGCGTCTGGCCGATCAGCTCCTGCACTCCGGCATCGAACGCAAGAGCCAGGGGCGGTCCGCGTTGGCGCGCAGCCTTGCCCAGCGCGGAATCGCCCGCGATGTGATCGATGACGTCCTCGCCGCGCTTCCCCATGACGAGTTCGCGCGGGCGCTCGAGTTCGCACGCACGAAAGCGCGCGCCATGCGCGGGCTGGAGCGTGATGTGGCGCTCCGCCGCCTCTCCGGACAACTAGCGCGCCGCGGGTACGGAGGGCTGTCGCTCGAGGCCGCCCGACGCGCCCTCGACGAAAACGCGCCCACTCGCGGTCGCGGCGTCCGGTTCGAACCCTGATCCGGACGCCGCGGCATCCGATTCGCTCCGCGGCTTCTACGGTATCGACCTGTTCGTCGGGTCGGCGCAGGTGGCGGTGTGGGTTGCCGTCGGCGTGCTCATCGTCGTCGCCGTCGGGTTCACGGCGCTGTCGGCGGGCCGCATTCGCTCGCTCCTGCGCTGACGCACGACTCCGCGAGGCATCCACCCGTCATGCGCCCGGCGTCCCTCCGAGGCGCCGCTCGTACAATGGACCCATCATGACCTCTCCGTCCGCCGCCCCCACCCTCATCGCGCAGTCCTCCGCGGCCGTCACCGCAGACGGTCGCCCGCGCACGTACGAAGTGCGCACCTTCGGCTGCCAGATGAACGTCCACGATTCCGAGCGGCTCTCCGGATCGCTCGAGTCCGCCGGCTACGTTCCCGCCGCTGCCGGTGCGGAGGCCGACGTCGTCGTCATCAACACCTGCGCGGTCCGTGACAACGCCGCGGGCAAGCTCTACGGCACGCTCGGGCACCTGAAGAGTCGCAAGGACAAGCACGAGGGCATGCAGATCGCCGTGGGCGGCTGCATGGCTCAGATGGATAAGGACGCGGTCCAGCAGAAGGCGCCGTGGGTCGATGTCGTCTTCGGCACGCACAACATGGGGTCGCTGCCGACGCTGCTCGAGCGTGCGCGTCACAACGGCGACGCCGAGCTCGAGATCCTCGAGGCGCTCGAGGTCTTCCCGTCCACCCTGCCCACCAAGCGCGACTCGGTATACAGCGGCTGGGTGTCGATCTCCGTCGGCTGCAACAACACGTGCACCTTCTGCATCGTGCCGCACCTGCGCGGCAAAGAGAAGGACCGCCGCCCCGGCGACATCCTGAACGAGATTCGACTGCTCGCCGACGACGGCGCCATCGAGGTGACTCTTCTCGGTCAGAACGTCAACAGCTACGGTGTCGAGTTCGGCGACCGCCAGGCGTTCGGAAAGCTCCTGCGTGCGGCGGGAGAGATCCCCGGCATCGAGCGCATCCGCTTCACGAGCCCGCACCCCGCTGCCTTCACCGACGACGTCATCGACGCGATGGCCGAGACCCCCGCCGTCATGCCGCAGCTGCACATGCCGCTGCAGTCGGGGTCCGACCGCATCCTCAAGGCGATGCGCCGCTCGTACCGCAGCGAGCGGTTCCTCGGGATCCTCGACCGCGTGCGCGAGCGCATCCCGCACGCGGCGATCTCGACTGACATCATCGTCGGCTTCCCCGGTGAGACCGATGAGGACTTCGAGGACACGATGCGCGTCGTCGAGCAGGCGCGGTTCGCCAGCGCTTTCACCTTCCAGTACTCCATCCGCGAGGGAACGCCCGCGGCGACCATGGCCGATCAGGTGCCGAAGGCTGTCGTGCAGGAGCGGTACGAGCGTCTCATCGCCCTGCAGGAGCGGATCTCGCTCGAAGAGAACCAGGCCCAGGTCGGGCGTGAGCTGCAGGTGCTCGTCTCGACCGGCGAGGGCAAGAAGGATGCCGAGACGCACCGTCTCACCGGGCGCGCCGAGGACAACCGTCTCGTCCACTTCGAGCTCCCCACCGGCAGCGACCGCCCTCGACCCGGCGACGTCGTGACAGTGACGGTCAGTCATGCCGCACCCTTCCACCTCCTCGCCGACAGCCCCGACGGCGCTCCGCTGCGGATCCGTCGGACCCGCGCCGGCGACGCCTGGGACCGTACGCAGGCGGAGTCCTGCGGAGTCCCCGCGCCGGCGGTGACGCTCACGGCAGACGGACGCCGCGCGGTCGGCCTCGGCATTCCGGCCCTTCGCCCCGCCGACGTGCGGTGACCGCACCCGCCGAGCCGGCGCGGGCCGCCCGGCCGCCGAGGCTCTGGGCGGTTGTCGGCGCGACCGGAACGGGCAAGACCGACCTCTCGCTCCGGCTCGCCGCTGCGCTCGTGACGCGCGGGCGGGCCGCTGAGATCGTCAACGCCGACGCGATGCAGCTGTACCGCGGCATGGACATCGGCACGGCGAAGCTTCCCGCGACGGAGCGCCGCGGCATCCCGCACCATCTCTTCGACGTGCTCGAGGTCGCCGACGAAGCCGCCGTCGCCTGGTATCAGGATGCCGCGCGTGTTGCCATCGCGCAGATCTTCGCGCGCGGAGCCGATGCCATCCTTGTCGGCGGGTCGGGGCTGTACGTCTCGAGCGTCGTCTACGACTTCCGCTTTCCTCCGCACGACGAGGCGGTGCGTACACGGCTCGAGACCGAGCTGGAAAGCCTCGGCGCCGCAGTTCTGTACGAGCGCCTGCGCGCCCTCGATCCCGCGACGGCCGCCCGCGTCGACGAGCGCAACGGTCGTCGCGTGGTCCGGGCGCTCGAGGTGCTCGCGCAGGGGGCTGACACCCACGGCGCCGCCCTACCGGAGGCGCCGGTGCTCTGGCACGACCCGACGACGATCGTCGGCGTGGCGGTCGACCGCGCCGAGCTCGTCGCTCGATTGGATGACCGGGTCGAGCGCATGTGGGCCGACGGGCTGCTCGCCGAGGTCGACGCCCTCCGGGGGCGGGGGATCGCGGACTCGCCGACCGCGGGTCGCGCGATCGGCTATGCGCAGGCGCTCGCGCAGCTGGACGGAACACTCGGTCAGGACGAGGCGATCGCGCAGACCCAGGCCCTCACGCGGCGCTACGCCCGTCGGCAGGTGTCGTGGTTTCGGCGCTACCCCGACATCCTGTGGACAGCGCCGGACGCCGATGCGACGGCCCTGGCAGACTCGATCGAATGACCATCGAGATCCGCCCGTTCGCCGTCATCGATACGGATGCCGTCGTCGCGCTGTGGCAGGAGACCGGCCTCACGCGCCCGTGGAATGGCGGGCTACGACGGACACCGAGGGTGGCTCTATTACCTCGCCAGCGCGCCGGAGCGCCGGAGCGAGGGCATCGGCCGGCGGCTCGTGGCTCGTGCGGAGGATCTCTTGCGGGAGATGGGATGCCCCAAGGTGCAGCTCATGGTGCGACCCGAGAACGGCGGCGTGCACGACTTCTACGCGGCCGTCGGCTACGAGCCGTTCGAGACCTGGACGACCGCCAAGCGACTCATCGCGGACTGATGCCTTTCGCGCGCCTCTAAGCTGGATGCCATGACTCGGACCGTCGCGTTCACCAAAGGCCACGGCACGGGCAACGACTTCGTGATCCTGCCCGATCCGGACGGTGAGCTTACGCTGAGCAACGATCAGGTGGCTGCTCTCACCGACCGCCGGTTCGGCATCGGCGGCGACGGCACACTGCGCGTCGTCCGCTCGACCCACCTCCCCGAGGGAGCTGCGACGGCGGATGCCGAGTGGTTCATGGACTACCGCAACGCCGACGGCTCCGCCGCCGAGGTGTGCGGCAACGGCATCCGGGTGTTCGCGAAGTACCTCGTCGAGTCGGGGCTCGCGTCGATCGATGAGGCCCCGCTGCGCATCGGCACACGCGCCGGCACGAAGGTGCTCACCCGCAGCGCGCTCGGGTTCGAAGTCGATCTGGGACTGTTCGCGGTCGACGAGTCGGGCGTCCTCGTGCGGGCGCGCGGGCTGGACGTCGCCCGCCCCGGCCTCGGCATCGACGTCGGCAACCCGCACGTCGTCGTCGCGATCGGTGCGACCTCCGAACTCGACGCGCTCGATCTCACGGTGCAGCCCGTGCTGTCCCCCCTCCCGCCGCACGGCGCCAACGTGGAGTTCGTCGTGCCCGCCGACCCGCTCGTGACCGGCGGTGTGGGCGCGATCCGCATGCGTGTCTTCGAGCGCGGTGTGGGTGAGACGCTCTCGTGCGGGACCGGGGTCGCGGCATCCGCCCTCGCCGTGCGGCACTGGGCCGGTGCCGCCGCGCCCGACGAGTGGATCGTCGACGTGCCCGGCGGCACGCTCGGCGTGCGCATCGTGGACGAGCGCGACGGCTCGCACGTGCTGCTGTCAGGCCCCGCGACGCTCGTCTACTCGGGTGAGGTTGCGCTCGCCTGAGTCACTCGCCGAGACCGGCGAGGAGCGTCACCGGGGGCACGAAGAACACGCCTCCTGTCAGCGCCGTCGACACATCGAGCAGGCGATCGTACTTTCCGGGCGGGTCGCCGATGAACATGCGCTCGAGCATCTTCTCGATGACCCACAGTTCGCGCGTGTAGCCGATGAAGTACGTGCCGTACTCGGCCGCGCCGGGGGAGCCGAATGGCATGTTGTCACGCAGGATGTCGTGCTCGATGCCCGCGTCGTCGACGATCGTGGAGAGGGTCTTATGCGACTTCTGGTCGGGCGCGGCCGCATCGTCGAGCTCGATGTTATCGCTCTTGGTGCGACCGATCACCGCCTCCTGCTGCTCGGTCGACAGTTCGCTCCAGCCGGTGAGCGCGTGGACGTACTTCTGCACCACGAGGTAGCTGCCACCGGATCCGGCAGGATCCTCCTCGCCGATGATCGTCGCCGCGGGCAGGGCCGCGCCGACCGGATTCGCGGTGCCGTCGACGAATCCGAGCAGGTCGCGGGCGTCGAAGTACCGGAACCCGACCGTTTCGTCGGCAACCGCGACGGCGTCGCCGAAGCGATCGAGAAGCTGCCGCTCGAGTTCGAAGCACAGGTCTCTGCGGTTCGCGCGGATGTGCAGCAGCAGGTCTCCCGGCGTCGCGGGGGCCGTGTGCACGGCGCCGCGGACGTCGCGGAAGGGGTGCAGTTCGCGAGGCCGAGGAGCTCGCGTGACGGCATCCCACACATCGCTCCCGATGCCGACGGTGCAGGCGAGCGCGGCGGAGAGATCGCGGAAGGAGACGTTCTTCACGATGTCGTCGAGATCCCCGAGGACGCCGCGCACCGTGTCGACCGCCCCCACCGCCTGCGTGAGAGTGAGCGTCAGCAGGACGGCGGAGGAGGTCAGCGGGGCATCGACGCGTTGCGGCTCGATCGGAACCCGGCCGGAGCCGCTCTGACCCGTACTCACGCGTCAACCACCTCGACCGCGCCGGTCCGCACGGCGCCATGGCGCCGCACCTTGAGCACGCGGAATCCGCGTGCCGTTGCCGCCCGGCTGACCGAGAATCCTGCGTGGAATGTGGCATCCAGCCATCTCTGCAATGAATCGGAACCAAGGTTCCGCTGCACGACGAGCCACGCGTCGCTGCGCTCGTCGAGGCGGGGGATCCAACGCTCCAGCAAGCCGTGCAACTCGTTCTTGCCGACGCGGATGGGCGGGTTGGAGCGGATCGTGCGGAAGACCACATCCTCGGGAACATCGTCGGGGAGGGCGGCGTTGATGTTGGAGAGCCCCCACGCCTGCGCATTCCGACGCACGAGATCGAGTGCTCGCTCGTTGACGTCGACCGCCCAGACGGTCGCATGCGGCGACGCGATCGCGAGGCTCATCGCGATCGGGCCCCATCCGCACCCGAGATCCAGCAGATGGCCGCCGGGCGGTGCGGGGGGCGTGTTCGCGAGGAGAACCGCCGTGCCTCCGTCGACGTGATCGGGGCTGAACACCCCGCCCGCGGTCGTCACCTCGCCGGAGCGTCTCGCGAGCGAGACGGGGATGCGGCGCAGGTGCTCTGCACTGGACGGGGACGCACTGAAGTAGTGATCGAGCCCCATGCCCGTCAGCGTACCGGAGCCGCCCACCGGCCAGATAGTCCGCAGAGCGGCTAGACTGCAAGGCTCACTGACGAGAAGGAACGAATGACTCAGGACACCGGCATCACCGAAGCCGAGAACACCGCCACCGACAGCGTCGCCGGGGGCACCGAACCGATCGACCCCGTCGACCGGGTGCTCGCGCGCGCCGAGTCGCGCTCCGGCGTGCACGTGTTCGGCGCCGCCCAGGCGCTGCAGGACGAGGCGACCGTCGCGTACGGCGACACCGACGGCGACCAGTGGGACCGCGAGGAACGCGCGGCGCTGCGGCGGGTGCCGGGACTGTCCACCGAGCTCGAGGACGTCACCGAGGTCGAGTACCGCCAGTTGCGGCTCGAGAACGTCGTCCTCGTCGGCGTCTACCCGCAGGGCTCGCACGACGACGCGGAGAACTCGCTGCGCGAACTCGCGGCGCTCGCCGAGACGGCCGGCGCGGTCGTGCTCGACGGTGTGCTCCAGCGGCGGCCGCATCCCGACCCGGCGACCTACATCGGCCGCGGCAAGGCGGCCGAGCTGCGCGATCTCGTCGCGGCGGTCGGGGCCGACACCGTCATCGCCGACACCGAACTCGCGCCCAGCCAGCGGCGCGCGCTCGAGGACGTCGTGAAGGTCAAGGTCATCGACCGCACGACCGTCATCCTCGATATCTTCAGCCAGCACGCGAAGAGCCGCGAGGGCAAGGCGCAGGTCGAACTGGCCCAGCTCGAGTACCTCCTGCCGCGCCTGCGCGGCTGGGGCGAGTCGATGAGCCGGCAGGCCGGTGGCCAGGTCGGCGCCGGCGGCGCGGGCATGGGCTCGCGCGGCCCCGGTGAGACCAAGATCGAGCTCGACCGCCGCCGCATCCGCACCAAGATGGCGCAGCTGCGCAAGCAGCTCCGCGACTTCGCCCCTGCCCGTGAGGCGAAGCGCGCCGAGCGCAAGCGCCACACGATCCCCGCCGTCGCCATCGCCGGGTACACCAACGCCGGCAAGTCGAGCCTGCTGAACCGTCTCACTCGCGCGGGCGTCCTCGTCGAGAACGCCCTGTTCGCGACGCTCGACACGTCCGTGCGCCGGAGCGAGACCGCCGACGGGCGCGTGTACACCCTCACCGACACCGTCGGTTTCGTGCGGAACCTGCCCCACCAGCTCGTCGAGGCGTTCCGCTCGACCCTCGAAGAGGTGGGGGATGCCGATGTCATCGTCCATGTCGTCGATGGATCCCATCCCGATCCCGCGGCGCAGCTGCAGACCGTCCGCGACGTGATCGGCGATGTCGGCGCGCGCGATATTCCCGAGATCGTGGTCTTCAACAAGGCCGATCTCCTGGACGACGACACCCGCCTCGTGCTGCGGGGGCTTGCGCCGCAGGCGCTGTTCGTCTCATCACGGACGGGGGAAGGGATAGACGAGCTCCGCGCCCGCATCGAGGACACGCTGCCGCTCCCCGCGGTCGAGGTGCGTGCGGTCGTCCCCTACGACCGCGGCGACCTCGTCTCGGCGATCCACGAGCACGGCATCATCGTCAGCGAAGAGCACGGCCCCGAGGGCACCATCCTGCACGCGCACGTGCCGGCGATCCTCGGCGGACGCCTCGCACCCTTCGCGGTCTGACCGGCGTCACGGGAGGCCCGGGCGTCAGTCGAGCGCGATCGGCGGGATGTCGGGCGGCGTGAACCCGAACACGGCACCCAGGAAGGCGATCTCCGCCTCCGTCGCGTCGACGATCGTGTCGGCGCGACGGAAGCCGTGGCCCTCACCCTCGTATAGGCGGTACGCGTGCGGGATGCCGCGCGCCGCGAGAGCATCGCGGATCGCCTCCGACTGCGCCGGAGGGACGACGCGGTCGTCGCTGCCCTGCAGCAGCAGCACCGGCGCGGTGAACCCGTCGACGTGCGTCAGGGGCGACCGCTCGCGGTAGACGTCCTCCGCATCGGGCAGGGGGCCGATCATGCCGTCGAGGTAGCGCGACTCGAAGTCGTGCGTATCCTGTGCGAGTGCGCGCGCGTCGGCCACGCCGTAGCGGCTGATGCCGGCGGCGAACGCGTCAGTGCGGGCCAGTGCTGCGAGTACCGTCCACCCGCCGGCCGAGCCGCCCTTGATGGCGATGCGCCCCGGATCGGCATCGCCGCTCACGACGAGTCCCGTCGCGACCGCGACGACGTCGTCGACGTCGACGACGCCCCACTGGCCGCGCAGACGCTCCCGGTAGTCGCGGCCGTATCCCGTGGATCCGCCGTAGTTCACCTGTACGACCCCGATGCCCCGGCTCGTCAGCGCGATCGTCTTCGCGTCCGCGACCCCGCCTTCGTGCCCGGTCGGTCCGCCGTGGACGAGGACGACGTACGGGGGCCGCTCGTCGGCGGGGCCGATGAGCTCGGGGTGGGTGGGCGGGTGTACGAACGCGTACACAGGCCCGTGCGGGCCGTCCGCGGTGAGCGCTCGCGTTCGCGGCATCCAGTGCGCGTCGATCTCGTCGGGGGTGCCGACGACCTGGCGTGCCGTGCCCGCGTCGACGTCGACGAGCCACAGGCCGCTCGTCCCCGGCGCCTTGCCGGACACGAGCGCCCGGCCGCCGGAGACGGCGTCGACGTTCACCTCACTCGTTGCCGCGATCTCGATCGCGACGACGGTGCCGTCGGTGTCGATACGGACGAGCTCGTCGGATCCGTTCGTGCGGACGGCGACGATGCGGCCATCCGGAAGGATGCCGTACCACCGCATGCCGAGCGACCAGAGGGCACCGCCCGTGTCGGCCTCGGCCGGAGCGAGAGGCGCGGGCGCCTCGAAGCCGTCCGCGCCGTGTGCGCGGCGCCACAGGTTCCATCGGCCTGTCGGCTCGTCGAGGTAGACGAGCTCCGTGTCGCTGCGCCACGTGGGCTGGAGAGCCGCCGTAGTCCCCGCCGTCACGGCGGACCAGGACCGGACGCGGCCGTCGGAGATGGCTCCCACGCGCACCTCGGTGCGATCCCACGGCATGTGCGGGTGGTCCCACGCGATCCAGGCGAGGTGTGTGCCGTCGGGGGAGAGATCGGGCTGGGCGACGAAGTCGCTGTCGGCGACGAGCTGGCGAACGGATGCCTCGCCCTCCAGGGCGACCTCGACGATTCCGTGCCGTACGACGCCCTCGCCCTGCCACTCGCGCACCGCCAGGAGACGGCCGCGCGTGAACCGCAGGCCGCCGTAGCTCGTCGCCTCATCCACGGGGGTGAGCGCACGTGGTTCTTCGCCGGGTACGAGGAGCCAGATGCGCTGATCGGTCTTCTCGACGAAGGCGAGGCGCCCGTCGTCGGTCGCTGCCCACGCACCGCCGCCGTACTCGTGTACGCGCGAGCGGGCGCTCCAGGGTGGCGGGAGGATCTGGGCGGTCCCGGCATCCGTCCGCCGTCGCACCGTCGTGCGGCCGCCCTCTTCGGGAACGGACTGGCCCCACCAGATCTCGTCGCCCACGAAGGCCGCGCCGTCGATGCGCGGCGACGAGGCCGACGCCCACTGCGCGGTGAACGGAGACGGCCAAGATCCGTAGGGCAGCGTGTCGACCATGCCCCTTACGGTACGCGCGCTCACGCGACCAGCGCTCACTCCAGGAGCGTGACGCCGAAGTCGGCGACGACCGCACGCACCTCGGCGAGGTAGCGCTGCGCCTGCTCCGTCAGGGGGATCGCGGCGTGCCCGATCCAGCCGATCTCGAT
The DNA here is from genome assembly GCF_037147735.1 of Microbacterium sp. MMO-20. Lineage (NCBI taxonomy): Bacteria > Bacillati > Actinomycetota > Actinomycetes > Micrococcales > Microbacteriaceae > Microbacterium > Microbacterium sp. MMO-20. The sequence continues at coordinate 444,524 of NZ_JBBCUU010000002.1, forward strand.
GCGTTCATCGACGTCGAGCGGGACGGCCACGATCTCGGGGTCGAGCTGATCGCTGATGATGCCGGTCGAGATCGTGTAGCCGTCGAGGCCGATCATGAGGTTGAAGATCGTCGCGCGATCCGACACCCGGATCTCCTGTGCGCTGGAGCGCGTGGAGAGGATCTCCTCCGCGAAGTAGAAGGAGTTGTTCGCGCCCTGATCGAAGGTCAGCCGCGGCAGTCCCGCGAGGTCGGCGAGGGTCGCGCGCGCCTTCGTCGCGAGGGGGTTCCGTCGCGAGACGAAGATGTGCGGCTCGGCGATGAAGAGCGGGTGGAACGCGAGCCCGGAATCACGCAGCAGCCGCTCCATCACGGCACGGTTGAAGTCGTTGCGGTAGAGGATGCCGAGCTCGCTGCGGAGCGTCCGGACGTCTTCGATGATGTCCCACGTGCGCGTCTCGCGCAGAGAGAACTCATACTCGGCCGCGCCGCTTGCCCTGACCATCCGGACGAAGGCATCGACGGCGAACGAATAGTGCTGCGCCGAGACGCCGAGCAGGCGCCGCGAGGGCGGACGGCCGAGGTAGCGCTGTTCGAGCAGCTCCACCTGCTCGACGACCTGGCGGGCATAGCCGAGGAACTCGGCCCCCTCATCGGTGAGGCGCACACCTCGCGTCGAGCGGACGAGGAGCGCGCGGCCGACGCGGGCCTCGAGATCCTTCATCGCCGCCGACATCGTCGGCTGCGCGACGTACAGCACGTCGGCGGCCGCGGAGATCGATCCCTCCGCGGCGACCTCGATGAAGTAGCGGAGCTGCTGGAGGGTGAGCCCGCTCGGTGCCTGAGCCATAGCGCAAGGCTATACCTATCCATAGTTTCACCGAGTTACCCGATATCCGGGAACCGCTGCACGATGGAATCGACTCGTTTCACGTCAGGCCGACCCGCGGCCGCAGACCCACAGGAGTGGCCCCTCATGGCGGAGGACTTCGCGTTCAACATCAGCACGACCCGGTTCGACGAGGAGTACGCGCCGTCGGAGAGCTCGCGCATCACGACCAACTTCGCGAACCTCGCGCGCGGCGAGCGCCGTCAGGAGAACCTCCGCGGTGCGCTCACGATGATCGACAACCGCTTCAACGACCTCGCGGACTGGGACAACCCGGCGGGCGACCGCTACACCGTCGAACTCGACATCGTCTCGGTCGAGTTGCAGTTCGCGGCCCAGCCGCGTCACAGCGCGGATGCCGCCGACAGCGCGGACGAGAAGTTCCCGCTGCTCGAAGTCCTCGACATCCACATCGTCGACACGCGGACGGGCACCCGCACGCACGGCATCGTGGGCAACAACTTCTCGTCGTACGTCCGCGACTTCGACTTCAGTGTCGTCCTGCCCGCGGCGAACGAAGGGCGCACGGGCGCGCCTGTGCTCCCCGACGGCTTCGGAGTGCTCCACGGCGCGCTGTTCCAGAACTTCCTCGCCTCCGACGCGTACCGCGGTCGGTTCCCGCAGGCACCCGTCATCTGCATCAGCGTTTCGACGAGCAAGACCTATCACCGCACGAGCAACCGCCACCCCGTGCTGGGCGTGGAGTATCAGCAGGAGGAGTACTCGCTCACCGACGAGTACTTCGCCAAGATGGGTCTGCAGGTGCGGTACTTCATGCCGCGGGGCAGTGTCGCGCCGCTCGCGTTCTACTTCCGCGGCGACCTGCTCGCGGACTACTCCGACCTGCAGCTGATCGGCACGATCAGCACGATGGAGACGTTCCAGAAGATCTACCGTCCCGAGATCTACAACGCCAACTCCGCAGCCCCCGCCGTGTACCGTCCGACGCTCGGCGCGCAGGACTTCTCGCGCACACTGATCGACTACGACCGTGAGGAGCGCAGCCGCCTCGCCGTCACCCAGGGGCGCTTCACGCAGGAGCACTTCATCGAGCCGCACCGCGACGTGCTCGAGAGCTGGCTGGCGCAGAACACGGCGCAGACCACGGTGCCGGTCGCATGAGCTCCGCCGCCGCACCCGAGCTGCTCCCCACGACGATCGTGGGGAGTCTGCCCAAACCCTCCTGGCTCGCGCAGCCCGAGGTCCTCTGGTCGCCGTGGGCGCTGGAGGGCGAGGCGCTCGTGGAGGGCAAGCAGGACGCGCTGCGCATCGCCGTGCAGGAGCAGACTCGACGCGGGATCGACATTCTCAGCGACGGCGAGCAGACCCGTCAGCACTTCGTGACGACGTTCATCGAGCATCTGAGCGGGGTCGACTTCGCGAAGCGCGAGACCGTGCGCATCCGCGACCGTTACGACGCGAGCGTTCCGACGGTCGTCGGCGAGGTGCGCCGCGAGCGCCCCGTGTTCGTCGACGATGCGCGGTTCCTGCGCGAGAGCACCGACCGTCCGATCAAGTGGGCGCTGCCCGGCCCGATGACGATGGTCGACACGCTCTACGACGCCCACTACAAGAGCCGCGAGAAGCTGGCGTGGGAGTTCGCGACGATCCTCAACGAGGAGGCGCGTGCGCTCGAAGCCGCCGGCGTCGACGTCATCCAGTTCGACGAGCCCTCATTCAACGTCTTCTTCGACGAGGTGAAGGACTGGGGGGTGGCGACGCTCGAGCGGGCGACGGAAGGTCTGCGTGCCGAGACCGCCGTCCACATCTGCTACGGCTACGGGATCAAGGCGAACACCGACTGGAAAGCGAGCCTCGGATCGCAGTGGCGGCAGTACGAGGAGTCGTTCCCGCTGCTGCAGCGCTCGAGCATCGACATCATCTCGCTCGAGTGCCAGCACTCGCACGTGCCGATGGAGCTCATCGAGCTCGTCCGCGGCAAGAAGGTCATGCTCGGTGCGATCGATGTGGCCGACGAGACGGTCGAGACACCCGAGGAGGTCGCCGACACCCTGCGCCGCGCCCTCGCGTTCGTCGACGCGGACAAGCTCATCCCGAGCACCAACTGCGGGATGGCGCCCTTCCCGCGGGGCGTCGCGCTGCACAAGCTCAGCGCGCTGAGTGCGGGGGCGGCCATCGTCCGTGAGGAACTCACGGTCTCCGCCGGGAGCCGGCGGTGACCGCGCCTGCGGGTGCGCCGACCGGCGCCGCGGCCCGCCACGGCTTCGCCTCGTCTCTCTCGGCCGATGAGTTCAAGGCGCTCTTCCGTGGACACCCCGGCGGCGTCGCCGTCATCACCGCCGATGCGGGCGACGGGCCCGTCGCCCTGACGGCAACGTCGGTCGTATCGGTGAGCGCGGAGCCGCCGCTGCTCATCTTCTCGATCTCGGCGCTCTCCTCGTCATCCGATGCTCTCTCCCGCGCCGAGACCGTCGTCGTCCACCTCTTGGACGCGAACGACATCGACGTGGCGAAGCTCGGCGCGTCCCGCGGGGTCGACCGCTTCGCGCAGGCGCAGAGCTGGTCGAGGCTCCCGACGGGGGAGCCCGTGTACGACGGAGTGCGCGCCTGGGTGCGCTGTGCCGTCATCGATCGCATGGATGCCGGGACATCCACCGTCATCGCGGCGCACGCGCTCGAGAGCGGTTTCGGGCGTGAGCTCGGTGCGGGTGATGCGGGAGATGCGCTCGTCTACCACAACCGCGCGTGGCACCGACTCAGCGACCAGTCGCGTATCGACGCCTGAGCGGTCACGCTTCGTCGGGGCGCGTCTGCAGCAGTTCGGTGATCCACCACGTGAGCAGCGCGACGACCGTCACGAGCGCCACTTCGCTCGCCGATAGCGGGCGCAGCGCGAACAGCCCGGCGATGACGACGAGGGCGATCACGGCACGCACGACTCCCCGCTGTGCGAAGAGCCAGCGGCCGACGGCGCCGGTACCGATTCCCCGGCCGATACGCGCGCGTCGAACGTCGCTGTTCACCGCGCCGATGACGCCGCGGAGGGCGATCGCCGCCCGCGACCGCCCGTGCGTCCAGGCGAGCACCGCGACGACGGCACCCACGAGGGCGACGATCGCGGACGTCCGCGCCATCCCGTCAGCGATCTGCGCGTAGATCGCGGCGAGGGCGGACGGTTCGAGCCCGGTCTGAGTGCCGACGGTCGTCATCAGGCCCGCACCGATCGCGATCCCGATCGCAAGTGCGCCCCCACCGATGAGGAGCCCGAGCCCGGCACCCAGCAGCGCCGTCGCACGTCGGCGCGCGACGAGGATCCCGGCGGCGAGCAGTCCGAGCGTCACGACGGGGGCCCAGTAGCCGACCGCCGCGGCGACCGCGTGGCCTGTGCGGATCATCGCGAGAGTCTCACCCGTGCCGAGGATCACCACCCGATCGACCGGTGGAATGAGACCGGCGACTCTCACGCCCTGCGCGGTCAGGTGCTGCTTCACGGCATCGACAATGGCGCCGAGCTGGATGCCGACGCCGTCGTCCGTGCGGACGACGAGACCACCGCCGTCCGACGTCGCCGCGGTCGTGAGGGCCCGGTGGCCGGCGCGCGTCGCCGTCGCCCACACCGCTGCGAATCCGTCCGAGGTCACGACCTGCGTCACGGCGCGATCGACCAGGCTTTCGAGGCCGTCCGCCGCGGGCTGCGAGAGGAGCGACAGAGCGGATGCCGCGGCCGGCGGGAGCCCGAGGCTCACGATCCCGTCGATCGCGGTGGAGGTGATCGCCGCGAAATCGACCTGATCCGTGATGGCGGCCGTCGTCTCGTCGATGATCATCTTCTGGACCGCGGGATCCGATGCGAGGGGAGCGAGGGTCGCGACGAACGTGTCCTCCTCGACGAGCTGCGCGCGGCCCCACGCCGTGGCGATCGAGACCGGCACGAGAACCGATGCCACGACGATGCAGAGCGCTGAGATCCACGCGCGCCACCGCCCGCGACCGCCCACGGCCGTGATTCAGACCGCGCGGAGGACGGCGACGACCTTGCCCAACACGGTGGCGTCGTCGCCGAGAATCGGCTCGAACGCCGTGTTGCGCGGCAGCAGCCAGGTGTGTCCGTCGCGCTGGCGGAACGTCTTGACAGTCGCCTCGCCGTCGAGCATGGCCGCGACGATGTCGCCGTTGTTCGCGTTCGGCTGCGAACGGACGACGACCCAGTCGCCGTCGCAGATCGCGGCGTCGATCATCGACTCGCCGCTCACCTTCAGCATGAACAGCTCGCCCTTGCCCACGAGCTGACGGGGGAGCGGGAAGATCTCCTCCACCTGCTGGTCCGCGGTGATGGGGACACCGGCGGCGATGCGACCCACGAGCGGCACGAGCGCGGCGTCGCCCACCACGGGCGCTTCGTCGGCGGGGTTCTCGACGGAGGAGCCGGGCAGATCGATGAGGACCTCCATCGCGCGAGTCTTACCCGCATCGCGGCGCAGGTAGCCGCTGAGCTCCAGCTGGTTGAGCTGGTGGGTGACGCTCGAGAGCGACTTGAGTCCGACGGCGTCGCCGATCTCGCGCATGCTCGGCGGATAGCCGTGCCGCGCGATGGAGCGCTGAATGACCTCCAGGATCGCGAGCTGCTTGTCGCTCAGGCTTTTGCGTCGCCGAGTCTGCGGCCGTTCCATGTCGCTCTCCTTCGATCGCACCGGACGCTCTCGTCTTCGAATGTCGGAGGTCGGTGATGGGGTGTCCTCGTCGAAACCGTATCCGGTAACGAGCGTCCGCACTGACAGGCTCACGCGTGTCGCGTTCGATTCGCTTCCGATCAGATGCGTTCTTGACATCCGCAATATATCGAAGATAGATTCGGAAGAGAACTTCGCATCCGGCTCTCCCGGCCGAGAGTCGGATGCGAAGATCACGACTTCCGTCGAGGAGAAGACCATGACCACGATCGACCTCACCGCCGCCACGTTCGCCCGTCGCGTTCCGACGACGCGACTGCGTCTGACTGTGCGGGGACGGCGTGTGCTCGCGGCGATCGCCGCGCTTCCCGCGGTCCTCGCGCTCGCATTCGCAATCGTGTCGGGTGGTGGCGCGCTCGCCTCGAACGATGCCGGCGCTCCGGCGGGCTCGTTCGAGCAGGTGACGGTCATGCCCGGCGACACGCTGTGGTCGATCGCCGAAGCGGCTGACCCGGCATCCGACCCGCGCGACGTGGTGGATGAGATCGTCCGCCTGAACGCGCTCCCGTCGGGTGCGCTGACGGTCGGGCAGACGATCTCACTCCCCGCCCGCGCCGAGCGCTGAGGCTTCGGTCGCGCCGTACGATGGTGCTGTGAGCGCGCGTCTCGATGACCTCCCCCTCCGGCCCGACCTGCGTGGGCTGACTCCCTACGGGGCACCGCAGGCGCCGCTGCCGGTTGCCCTCAACGTCAACGAGAACACCCACCCGGTGCCGGAGGATGTGGCCGACGACATCCTCGATTCGCTGGCGCACGCGCTGCGCGACGTCAATCGGTACCCGGATCGCGAGTTCACGGCGCTGCGCGAGGGATTCGCCGATTACCTCGGGCACGGACTGCTACCCGAGCAGATCTGGGCGGCGAACGGGTCGAACGAGGTCCTGCAGCACCTCCTCCAAGCCTTCGGCGGCCCGGGCCGCACGGCGTTCGGGTTCGGTCCCACCTATTCGATGTATCCGCTGCTGACCCGTGCCACGGGCGCGTCGTACGTCGCCGGAACGCGCGGCGTGGATTTCACGATCACGCCCGAGGATGCCGCGACGCAGATCGAGGAGGCGAAGCCCGACGTCACCTTCCTGTGCTCGCCCAACAACCCCACCGGGACCCCGCTCGGCCTCGATGTGATCGAGTCCGTGTACGAGGCGACCGAGGGCATCGTGATCGTCGACGAGGCGTACCAGGAGTTCGCTCCGCGCGACTCCCGCTCCGCGCTCACACTGCTGCCGGGCCGAGAGCGGCTCGTGGTTTCGCGCACGATGAGCAAGGCGTTCGCGTTCGCCGGTGCGCGCGTGGGCTATCTGGCCGCAGACCCGGCGCTCATCGATGCGCTGCGTCTCGTCCGGCTGCCGTACCACCTCAGCGCCCTGACGCAGGCGGCGGCGATCGCGGCCCTGCGTCACGCTCCCGCCATGCTCGCGATGGTCGACGACATCGTCGCGCAGCGCGATCGGATCTCCGCGACCCTCGATGCCCTCGGCTACGAGCCGTTCGAGAGTTGGACGAATTTCGTGCTCTTCGCCGGCGTCAACGACCCGGCCGCGACATGGCAGGGGCTCTACGACCAGGGCGTTCTCGTCCGTGACGTCGGACTGCCGCGGAGCTTGCGCGTGACCGCGGGCACCGAAGACGAGTCGACGGCGTTCCTCGACGCCCTCGCCTCGCTCGGTGCTGGCGGGGCGCACGCGGGAACGACGGCGCGGGCACAGGGCTGAGAGCGTGCGTCGCTAGACTCGGCAGCATGGCATCCGCGTCACTCCCGCCCGTCTCTCGCCGCACGGCATCCCTCCGTCGGGTCACGAGCGAGTCCACCGTCGAGCTCGACCTCGATCTGGACGGTACGGGTACGAGCCACATCGACACGACGGTGCCGTTCTTCGACCACCTCCTGACCGCGTTCGCGAAGCACTCGCTCACCGATCTCACCGTCCGCGCCTCCGGCGACACGCACATCGACGCGCACCACACTGTGGAGGACGTCGCGATCGTGCTCGGTCAGGCGATCCGGCAGGCGCTCGGCGACAAGGCCGGGATCTCGCGCTACGGCGACGCCCTCGTCCCCCTCGACGAGGCTCTCGCGCAGGCCGTGGTCGACATCAGCGGTCGCCCGTACCTCGTCCACACGGGCGAGCCCGCGGGTTACGAGCACCACCTCATCGGCGGCCACTTCACGGGTGCGCTCGTGCGGCACACGTTCGAGGCGATCGCCTTCAACGGCGGTCTCACGGTGCACGTCACGGTGCTCGGTGGGCGTGATCCGCACCACATCGCCGAGGCGGAGTACAAGGCGTTCGCGCGCGCGTTCCGCCAGGCGAAGGCGATCGATCCGCTCGTCGAGGGCATCCCGAGTACGAAGGGCGCCCTGTGACGGAGGACACGTCCCGCCCGGTCGTCGCCGTCTTGGACTACGGCTCGGGCAATGTCCACTCCGCGGTCAAGGCTCTCGTCGCTGCCGGCGCCGACGCCCGGCTGACGGCTGATCGCGGCCTCGTCGCCGACGCCGAAGGCCTGGTCGTCCCGGGCGTCGGGGCTTTCAGCGCGGTCATGGGCGCGCTTCGCGGCATCCGCGGCGATGAGCTCATCGAGCGGCGACTGGCGGGCGGTCGTCCCGTGCTCGGCATCTGCGTCGGCATGCAGGTGCTGTTCGAGCACGGCGTCGAGCGCGGCGTCGAAACCGACGGTCTCGGTGAGTGGCCCGGCGCAGTCACAGAACTCGATGCGCCCGTCCTCCCGCACATGGGCTGGAACACGGTGCGCGCGGGGGAGGGCTCGATCCTGTTCGAGGGCATCGAGGATGAGCGGTTCTACTTCGTGCACTCGTACGGCGCTCAGCACTGGACCCTCGAGTCGATGCGGCCCTTCCGCGCGCCCGTGACGACGTGGTGCGACTACGGCCAGCCGTTCCTCGCCGCGGTCGAGAACGGTCCGCTGAGCGCGACGCAGTTCCATCCCGAGAAGAGCGGCGCCGCGGGCATCCGACTGCTCGGCAACTGGATCTCCGCTCTCCCGCGGACGGCGTGAGTGTACGACGCGCGCGCGGCGGACGGGTAGTCTCTCTCATTGTGCCGCGGCTCGACCGACGAGATCCCCGGCGATGACCCCCACTTGGAGCCATGAACGATTTCGCGTCGACCCCTGAACTGATCCTCCTGCCGGCTGTCGATGTCGCCGACGGCAAGGCCGTGCGTCTCACGCAGGGTGAGGCGGGGACCGAGACCAACTACGGCGACCCGGTCGACGCCGCCCTCGCCTGGGCGCGTGACGGCGCACAGTGGATCCACCTCGTCGACCTCGATGCCGCGTTCGGGCGGGGCAACAACACGGCCGTCATCCGCAAGGCCATCAAGCAGCTGCGGGGGGTTCAGGTCGAGCTCTCCGGCGGCATCCGCGACGACGCGTCGCTGGAGGCGGCCCTCGACTCGGGCGCCGCGCGGATCAACCTCGGCACCGCGGCCCTCGAGAACCCCGAGTGGGCCGCTGACGTCATCGGCCGCTACGGCGAGGCGATCGCGGTCGGCCTCGATGTGCGCGGAACCACGCTCGCCGCGCGCGGCTGGACGCGTGACGGCGGCGACCTGTGGCAGGTGCTGGAGCGTCTGGAGGATGCCGGGTGCAGCCGCTACGTCGTCACCGACGTCACGAAGGACGGCACGCTTCGGGGACCGAACCTCGACCTCCTGCGCGAGGTGACATCGCGCACGACGCGGCCTGTCGTCGCGTCCGGCGGCATCTCCAACCTCGACGACATCGCGGCGCTGCGCGCCCTCGTGCCGCTCGGTGTCGAAGGCGCGATCGTCGGCAAGGCGCTGTACGCGGGCGCCTTCACGCTCGCCGAGGCGTTGGATGTCGCAGCAGGCTGACAGCGCCGGCGTTCCGTGGGCAGGGCGCAGCTTCGCATCGAACCCCCACGCGGGCGATGACGGATCGGCGGATGCCGCGCTGTTGCGCGCGCTCGAGGACGTCCACGCCGGCAAGGGTGACGCCGTCGCGGTCGTCGAGGCCTACCGTTCGGCACGCCTGCTGATTCCGCTCGTCGCCGAGGCGGGGGACGTGGGTGTCGCGCCGTCCGGCCTCGCCGTCGACAAGACGCAGGAGCTCTCGATCGTGACGGTCGCCGCTCCCGACGGGCGGCGCGTGCTCCCCGTCTTCACATCCGTCGCGACTCTCGCCGCGTGGGATCCGCGCGCGCGTCCCGTGCCCGTCGACGGCGTGCGCACAGCCCTCTCGGCTGCCGCGGACGACACCGACCTGATCGTGATCGACCCGATGTCGTCGACGGAGTTCGTGCTCCGGCGCCCCGCCGTGTGGGCGATCGGTCAGGGGCAGCGGTGGGAGCCGGCGCATCGTTCGCCGGAGGTCTTCTCGGGCCTGCAGGCATCCATCGGCGGCGAGCTCGGCGTCATCGACCTCGCCGTGGAAGACGGCGACCCGTCCGGGCGCCTCCGCGGGCCGGAACTGGTCGTGCGCCTCCACCTCGTCGACGGCCTCGTGCAGGCCGAGCTCGACGCGATCCTGCAGCGCCTCGCGGCACGCTGGGCGGCGGACGACCGCGTCGCCGTGCTCGTCGACTCTCTGACGGTCAAACTTCTCCGCGCCTGAACCCGCGCCCCGCGCCGATCGCGTCGGGTGACCGGCGATCGGGTCAGGTGACCGGGCCGGTCCACTTCTCGCCGGGGCCCTTGCCGATCGGGTCGGGGATGACGGATGCCTCGCGGAAGGCGAGCTGCACCGACCGCAGTCCATCGCGCAGCGATCGGGCATGCATGTCGCTGATCTCGGGAGCGCCGGCGGTGATGAGTCCCGCGAGGGCGTTGATGAGCTTGCGGGCCTCATCGAGGTCGGTCTGGGTTTCGGGCGCGTCGGCGAGCCCGACCTTGACCGCTGCCGCGCTCATGAGGTGGACGGCCGCGGTCGTGATGACTTCGACCGCGGGGACGTCGGCGATGTCGCGGGATGCCGCGGCGGCAGCCCGCTCCTGGTCCTCCCAGCGCGCGAGGCGGTCGGCGTCCTCAGCGGAGGACGCAGCGTGCGAATGGTCGGAGGAGGGGACGTTCGTGGTCACGGATCGCTTTCTGCTAGACTTGCCGCGCACCGGAGTGTTCTGCTCCGGATCGAAAGTGGATCACATCCCACCCGCGCTTGCCGCTCCAGGCTACCGGGTCCCGCACTCCGCCCGGCCCGCCAGCGACATCGGCACCGGGTAGCCCGCACGGTGAGAGCCGTGAGGGGTCAGGGTGCAGAACTCCCCGCGTCGCGCGGGGTGGGCGTGAGACTCTTCCGCCCGCAAGACTCCCGTCGAGCGGTGGCATCCAACCGTACGACAGAGGAGTTCCGCATCAGCGATCCCCGCACCAACGACCGCATCCGCGTCCCCGAGGTCCGCCTCGTCGGGCCGAACGGTGAGCAGGTCGGCGTCGTCCGCATCGAGGCGGCGCTCCGTCTCGCGCAGGAGGCAGATCTCGACCTCGTCGAGGTCGCCCCCAACTCGAAGCCGCCCGTGGTCAAGATCATGGACTACGGGAAGTTCAAGTACGAGACGGCGCAGAAGGCCAAGGAAGCCCGTCGCAACCAGGCCAACACCGTGCTCAAAGAAGTCCGCTTCCGACTGAAGATCGAGGCGCACGACTACACGACCAAGCTCAAGCGTGCCGAGGGCTTCCTCCAGGCCGGCGACAAGGTCAAGGCGATGATCCTGTTCCGTGGTCGGGAGCAGTCGCGTCCTGAGCAGGGTGTGCGCCTCCTCCGCAAGTTCGCCGAGGATGTCGCCGAGTTCGGCACGGTGGAGTCCAACCCCACGATCGACGGGCGCAACATGGTCATGGTGATCGCGCCGCACAAGAACAAGTCCGAGGTCAAGACCGAGCAGAACGCCCAGCGTGCTGCGAACAAGGAGGCCGCGCGCCAGGCCCGCGGCACCTCCGGCGAGACCACGCCCGCCGCGGCGGCCCCGGCCGCCGACGCCCCCGCCTCCTGAGGCGCGGGCCCCACAGACTCCCGCCCTGCGGGAACCACAACGAAGGATAGAGACATGCCGAAGCAGAAGACCCACTCGGGTGCCAAGAAGCGCTTCAAGGTCACCGGTAGCGGAAAGATCATGAAGCAGCAGGCGAACCTCCGCCACAACTTCGAGGGCAAGCCCACCAAGCGCACCCGTCGCCTCTCGCAGGACCAGGTCCTCGCCCCGGGTGACGCCAAGGTCGCCAAGAAGCTCCTCGGCCTCTGAGCCGCGACGCACGATAGGAATTTGAGAAATGGCTAGAGTCAAGCGGGCCGTCAACGCCCAGAAGAAGCGCCGCGTCATCCTCGAGCGCGCCTCCGGTTACCGGGGTCAGCGTTCGCGCCTGTACCGCAAGGCGAAGGAGCAGGTCACCCACTCGCTCGTCTACGCGTACCGTGACCGTCGCAAGCGCAAGGGCGACTTCCGCCGCCTGTGGATCCAGCGCATCAACGCCGCCGCGCGTCAGAACGGCGTCACTTACAACCGCTTCATCCAGGGTCTGGGGCTCGCGGGCGTGCAGGTCGACCGCCGTATGCTCGCCGAGCTCGCGGTGAACGAGCCGAAGACCTTCGCGTCGCTCGTCGAGACCGCCAAGAAGGCCCTCCCGGCCGATGTGAACGCGCCCAAGGCGTAAGCATCACGCACGAGAAAGGGTGTCCTCCGTTCGGGGGACACCCTTTCTCGTTCCCTAGGATGAGAGCGTGCTCGAGAACCCTCGTTCCCCGCGCGTGCGGGCCGTCGCCAAGCTCACCAAGCGCAGCGCTCGTCAAGAGACGGGGCTGTTCCTGCTGGAGGGTCCGCAGGCCGCGCGCGAAGCGCTCGCCTACCGCCCCGACACCGTCGTCGAGCTCTACGCGACTCCGACCGCGATGGAGCGCCACCAGGATGTGCGCGATGCCGCCCGCGCGGCGGGCCTGGACATCGAGTTCACGACCGAGGCGGTGTTGGATGCCATGGCCGACACGGTCACGCCGCAGGGCATCGTCGCCGTCGCGCGCCAGTCGCCGACCGCGCTGAAGGATGTCTTCTCGGCATCCCCGCGCCTCATCGCGATCTGCGAGGAGGTGCGCGATCCCGGCAACCTCGGCACGATCATCCGCGCGGCCGACGCCGCGGGCGCGGACGCCGTGATCCTCACCGGCCGCACGGTGGACCCGTACAACCCCAAGGTCGTGCGCGCGACGACCGGTTCGCTCTTCCATGTTCCCGTCGTGGTTGCGGCAGACCTCGAAGCGACCGTCGAGCGCGCGCACGCGGCGAGCCTGCGCGTCGTCGCCGCGGATGTCGGGGGAGAGGACTTCCTGGCACGGCGCGACCTCCTCGCCGAGCCCACGGCCTGGCTGTTCGGCAACGAGGCGCGCGGACTCGAGGCGGAAGCTCTCGCCCACGCCGACCTCTCGCTGCGCCTCCCCATCTACGGCCGCGCCGAGTCGCTCAATCTCGCTACGGCAGCGAGCGTCTGCCTGTATGAGACGGCCTTCGCACAGCGCGCCGGAGGCTGAGCGGAGATTGTTCCACTCGGGTTACGACTCGGTCAAGATCCTGTGTATAACTTGAGTGCGCGCAGGGGGCTCTGCCTAGGCTGACCACATGGCGACCCCGGATCCAGCTCCCGCGACCAGCAACATCACCGTCCGCCGCGGCGACCCGCTCGTGGTCGTGTCTGACGTGCAGAAGCACTACGGACAGTTCCACGCGCTGAAGGACATCGACCTCACCGTCAACCGCGGCGAGGTGGTCGTCGTGATCGGACCTTCGGGTTCGGGCAAGTCGACGCTGTGTCGCACGATCAATCGCCTGGAGACCATCACGAGCGGCTCCATCACGATCGATGGCAAGGAACTGCCCAAGGAGGGCAAGGCTCTCGCGGGCCTGCGCGCCGACGTCGGGATGGTGTTCCAGTCCTTCAACCTGTTCTCGCACCTGACGATCCTCGAGAACGTCACGCTCGGCCCCATCAAGGTCAAGAAGATGAAGAAGGCGGATGCCGAGGCCGAGGCCCGGACGCTGCTTGAGCGCGTGGGCGTGGCGCAGCAGGCATCCAAGCTGCCCGCACAGCTGTCGGGCGGTCAGCAGCAGCGCGTCGCGATCGCGCGCGCCCTCGCGATGAAGCCGAAGGTCATGCTCTTCGACGAGCCGACGAGCGCCCTCGACCCCGAGATGATCAACGAGGTGCTCGATGTCATGGTCGGCCTCGCGCAGGACGGCATGACCATGGTCGTCGTGACCCACGAGATGGGATTCGCGCGCAAGGCCGCCGATCGCGTCGTGTTCATGGCGGATGGCCAGATCGTCGAGGAGGCCGCACCGGACGAGTTCTTCACGAACCCGAAGAGCGATCGCGCGAAGGACTTCCTCTCCAAGCTCATCACGCACTGAGACGTCCGCGCCCTGCACCGGCGCGGCACCCCGAAAAGAAGACACGAAACCAGGAGGATCACATGCGCAGTACCACCAGAATCGCCGGCGCCTTCGCCGGCATCGCGATCGCCGCCCTGGCGCTTACGGCGTGCAACAGCGGCACGCCGGGCGCCGACACGACGCCCGGGGGCGACGCATCGGGCGAGGCGCCCGCCGGCAACCCGTGGACGGTCGCGGAGGGCGTCACGATCGACGGCAGCCCGACGTTCGAGAAGATCAAGGCGGCCGGCGTCGTCAAGGTGGGCGTCAAGGAGGACCAGCCCGGCCTCGGCTACCTGGACCCGGTCTCGGGCGAGCGCACGGGATTCGATGTCGACATCGCGCGGTGGATCGCCGCATCACTCGGCTTCGATGAGGACAAGATCGAGTTCACCGCGATCCCGTCCGCCAACCGCGAGCAGGCGATCGTCAACGGTGACATCGACTACTACGTCGGCACGTACTCCATCACCGACAAGCGCAAGGAGCAGATCTCCTTCGCGGGCCCGTACTTCGTGACCGGCCAGGGTCTCCTGGTCGCGGCGGGGAACGACTCGATCACGGGCAAGGATTCGCTGACGGCCGACGACGTGGTCTGCTCGGCGACCGGATCGACCTCGATCCAGCGGATCAAGGACGAGACCCCCGCCAAGACGAAGGAGTACGACACGTACTCCGCGTGCGTCGAGGACCTCAAGAACGGTCAGGTGGACGCCGTCACCACCGATGAGGCGATCCTCATCGGTTACGCGGCGCAGGACCCCGACAATCTCAAGGTCGTCGGCGACGTCTTCAGCGAGGAGCGCTACGGCGTCGGCATCGCGAAGGGCGACACCGCCTTCCAGGAGTTCATCAACAAGACCTTCACCGACGGTGGGGAGATCTGGACGGCGATCTTCGACAAGAACCTCGGGGCGTCGGGTGTCAAGGGCACCCAGCCCGAGGTCGACCCGGTCGGCTGATCCGATCCCCTCGGTGACCCGGCGGGCGGCATGCCGCCCGCCGGGTCACCCTCCCTTCGAACATCACCGGAAAGGCCACGCATGGGCGTCATCACCGACAACCTGGACCTGTGGGGCGAAGCGATCCGGGGCACCCTGATCCTGTTCTTCGGCGGAGGGCTCCTCGCGCTCGTCGTCGGGCTGCTCATCGGTGCCATGCGCGTCTCGCCCATTCCCATCGCCCGGTCAGTCGGCGCCGTGTACGTCAACTGGATCCGCAACACCCCGCTGACGCTCGTGATGTTCTTCTTCGCGTTCTGCCTGCCGATCCTGCTCCGGCAGCGCATCGATGCGATCCTCCTCGCGACGCTCGCGCTCGGGTTCTACACGGCGACCTACGTGGCCGAGACGATCCGCTCCGGCGTCAACACGGTTCCCGTCGGCCAGGCCGAGGCCGCTCGGGCACTCGGACTCACCTTCGGACAGGTCATGACGCTCGTCGTGCTGCCCCAGGCGAGCCGCTCGGTCATCCCGCCGATGATGAGCGTCTTCATCGCGCTGTTGAAGAACACGACAGTCGCCGCGGGGTTCTCCGTCCTGAATCTCGGCTCGATCCGGTCGTGGCTCAGTGAGCGCGGCGAGAACCAGCTCCTCGTCCTCCTATGGGTCATGGTGATCTTCATCGTGATGGTTCTGCTCCTCGCCTGGCTGCAACGCGTCATGGAGCGCAGATGGAAGGTGGCGCGATGAGCTCCGTCCTGTACGACGTCCCCGGCCCGAAGGCGGTCGCCCGCAACCGCGTCCTGGGCGTGGTCACCGTCGTCCTCGTACTCGCCGTCATCG
This sequence comes from Microbacterium sp. MMO-20, assembly GCF_037147735.1. Taxonomy (NCBI): domain Bacteria; kingdom Bacillati; phylum Actinomycetota; class Actinomycetes; order Micrococcales; family Microbacteriaceae; genus Microbacterium; species Microbacterium sp. MMO-20. The sequence continues at coordinate 460,261 of NZ_JBBCUU010000002.1, forward strand.
GCTGGGTCATCTGGCGCCTCGCCGACACGGGGCAGTTCAGTCCCGCCAAGTGGGAGATCTTCACCTACGCGGCGATCTGGCAGCTGCTCCTGGATGGCGTCTTGGCGACCCTCTCCGCATTCGCTGCCGCCGCCGTCGGCGCCCTCGTCCTCGGTTTCGTGCTCGCGATCGGTCGGCTCTCCGATCACGCCTGGATCCGTGTTCCGGTCGGCTGGATCACCGAGGTGCTGCGGGCGATCCCCGTCCTCATCTTCATGATGCTGCTGTACTACGGACTTCCCGTCGTGGGAATCCGCATGGAGCCGTACTGGGCCGTCGTCATCGCCCTCATCGCGTACAACGGTTCCGTGCTCGCCGAGGTCATCCGCGCCGGCGTCGAGTCGCTTCCGCGCGGACAGAGCGAGGCGGGCTACGCGATCGGGCTCCGGAAGTCGGGCGTTCTGCGGATGATTCTGCTGCCGCAGGCGATCCGCGCCATGATGCCGGTCATCGTCGCGCAGCTCGTCGTGACGCTCAAGGACACGGCGCTCGGGTTCATCATCACCTACCACGAGCTGCTCTACGTCATCAAGCTGCTGGGGTCGAACGCCGTGTACAGCTCGCCGCTCATCCCGACGGCGATGGTGGGCGGCACGATCTACGTGGCGATGTGCCTCGCGCTCAGTTACGTCGCGTACCGCATCGAGCAGCGCGCGAAGCGCCGCCAGCGACAGCAGGCCGCCGAGGGGGGACAGCCGCACCACCCGGTCGGCGATGTGACCGATACGCAGCTCATCGGACTCCAGGCGAACACCGATCGTGCGACGGGGAACGAAGGAGGTGGGTTCGCCGGCCTTCCGCATCGGAAGGGATGATCCGCGCGGGGCCTCCCCGCCCCGCCGGTAGACTCGTCTCTCGTGTCCGACGCGCCCCTGATCACCCCTGAAGCCGTGGATGCCGCGGTCGTCGACGCCGTCTCGGCGATCGACGCGGCATCCACCACCGCGGAGCTGAGAGCTGCTCGCGCGGCCCACGCCGGCGAGGCGTCCCCGCTCGCACAGCTGAATGCACAGTTGCGGAACGTCCCGAACGAGCAGAAAGCCGCGTTCGGCAAGCTCGTCGGGCAGGCCCGCGGCCGCGTGAACCAGGCGCTGGCGGCCCGTGAGGCGGTGCTCGCGGAGGCGGAGACTGCTGCGCAGTTGGAGGCGGAGCGCGTCGACATCACGACGATCGCGCCGCGGGCGCGCGTCGGCGCACGGCATCCCGTCTCCCTCCTGCAGGAGGAGATCGCGGACCTCTTCGTCGGCATGGGCTGGGAGATCGCAGAGGGCCCTGAGCTCGAGCACGAGTGGTTCAACTTCGACGCGCTGAACTTCGACGTCGACCACCCCGCGCGCCAGATGCAGGACACGTTCTTCGTCGACCCCGTCGATCGTCACCTGGTGCTCCGCACCCACACGAGTCCCGTGCAGGTCCGCTCGATGCTCGAGCGCGGCGCTGCGCTCGCCGAGGAGGGTCGCGGCATCTACGTCCTCTGCCCGGGGCGCGTCTACCGCACCGATGAGTTCGACGCGACGCACCTTCCCGCGTTCGTGCAGTTCGAGGGCCTCGTCGTCGACAAGGGCATCTCGATGGCGAACCTCAAAGGCACCCTCGATCACGTCGCCCGGCAGCTGTTCGGACCCGAGGCGAAGACGCGCTTCCGCACGAACTACTTCCCCTTCACCGAGCCGTCGGCCGAACTCGACCTCTGGCACCCGACCTTCAAGGGCGGCGCGCGCTGGATCGAGTGGGGCGGCTGCGGAATGATCAACCCGAATGTCCTGCGTGCGGCGGGGATCGATCCCGAGGTGTACTCGGGCTTCGCGTTCGGGATGGGCGTCGAGCGGGCGCTGATGTTCCGCTCCGACGTGCAGGACATGCGCGACATGGCCGAAGGTGATGTCCGCTTCAGCGAGCAGTTCGGAATGGTGGTCTGATGCGCGTCCCTCTGTCTTGGCTGCGGGAGTACGTCGACATCCCCGCGGATGCCTCGGTCGACGACGTCTTCGAAGCGCTCGTCTCGGTCGGCTTCGAGGAGGAGGAGGCGCTCTCGTTCGAGGTGACGGGCCCCGTCGTCGTCGGTCAGGTGCTCTCGTTCGAAGCCGAACCGCAGTCGAACGGCAAGACGATCCGCTGGTGCCAGGTGGATGTCGGTGAGTCGGAGCCGCGCGGCATCGTCTGCGGCGCGTCGAACTTCTTCGCCGGCGACAAGGTCGTGGTGTCGCTCCCCGGCGCCGTCCTCCCCGGCCCCTTCCCGATCTCGGCGCGCAAGACCTACGGCCACGTCTCGGACGGCATGATCGCGTCGGCGCGTGAACTGGGCCTCGGCGACGAGCACAGCGGCATCCTGCGCCTTGCCGAACTGGGCCTCGACCCGCAGCCGGGCACCGACGCGATCGCGCTCCTCGGCCTCGACGACGTCGCGGTCGACGTCAACGTCACGCCCGACCGCGGTTACGCCCTGTCGATCCGCGGCATTGCGCGCGAGTACGCGCACGCGACCGGCGCGGCCTTCCGTGACCCCGCCGAGCACGAGTGGCACGAGGTCCAGCCCGGCAGCGGCTTCTCGCTCGCCGTCGACGACCGCAAGCCCATCCGCGGCCGCGTGGGCGCGAGCGAGTTCGTCGTGCGTGTCGTCCGCGACGTCGACCCGTCCCGACCCACGCCGCCGTGGATGGTCGCACGACTGACGCTCGCGGGAATCCGCTCCCTCGGCATCCTCATCGACATCACCAACTACGTCATGCTCGAGCTCGGGAACCCGATCCACGGCTACGATCTCGACCGCCTGCAGGGCGGCATCACCGTCCGTCGCGCGAGCGAGGGAGAGAAGCTCACGACGCTCGACGGCAAGGAGCGTACGCTCTCGGCCGAGGACCTTCTCATCACCGACGAGTCCGGTCCGATCGGGCTCGCGGGGGTCATGGGCGGTGGCACGACGGAGATGACAGATGCCACCCGGAACGTCCTCATCGAAGCCGCGATCTTCGACACCGTGTCGATCGCGCGCACCGCGCGCCGGCACAAGCTGCCCTCCGAGGCCTCCCGTCGGTTCGAGCGCGGCGTCGACCCGCTCATCCCGTTCGTCGCTGCTCGCCGGGTCGCCGATCTCATGGTCGACCTCGCCGGCGGCACACTCGACACCGAGCTCGGGGGCGCACTCTACGGAGAGGTGTTCCTCGAGGCGATCGCGCTTCCGCGCGGGTTCGTCTCCGATCTCATCGGCGTCGATTACACGGATGCCGAGATCACCGGCGCGCTCGAGACGATCGGGTGCGAGGTCGCACCGCTCGAGGGCGCGGATGCCGGATGGGAGGTCATCCCGCCGTCGTGGCGCCCCGACCTCACCGACCGCTGGACGCTGGCCGAGGAGGTGGCGCGCATCCACGGCCTCGACCGGATTCCGTCGGTGCTGCCGACGCCCCCCGCCGGCCGCGGTCTCACGGCGCTGCAGAAGGGGCGTCGCCGCGTCGCGAACGCGCTCGCGGCGGCCGGCTTCGTCGAGACGCCGTCGTTTCCGTTCACCACGGCCGCGGCGAACGACCTGCACGGGTCTGCGTCGGGGGAGGCAGTGCCGGCCGTCCGACTCGCCAACCCGCTCGACGGCCAGGCACCGTTCCTGCGCCGCTCGCTCGTACCCGGCCTCATGCAGGTCGCGCACCGCAACATCTCGCGCGGCTTCACCGATCTCGCGCTCTTCGAGACCGGGCTCGTCTTCACACCGGAAGCCGGGGTGACCTACGGCACCGATGTCGTCCCGCCGCTCGGTGCGCGTCCGGATGACGCGACGCTCGCCGCCCTTCAGACATCGCTCCCACCGCAGCCGCGCCTCGCGGCGGTCCTTCTCACCGGCAACGTCGACGCTAAGCGCCCGGGTCGGCCCCCCGCCGCCGTCGACCTGTCCGACGCCTTCTCCGCCGTCGAGGCGATCGCGGTGGCGGCGGGCGTGCGCATCGACGTCACTCAAGGCCAGCGTGCGGCTCTGCACCCGGGCCGCACCGGTGTGCTCTCCGTCGGCGGCGTCGAGGTGGGTTACGTCGGGGAGCTCCTTCCGACCGTGTCTGCGGACGCGGACCTGCCCGGTCGCGTGTACGTCGCCGAGCTGGACCTCGACCGCGTACTGAGCCTCGCGGGGGCGCCCGAGGTCGAGGCATCCCTCTCGTCGTTCCCGGTGGCGACACAGGACGTCTCGCTTGTCGTCGGCGACGACGTCGTCGCCGGCGATGTCGCCGCGGCGCTGCGCCAAGGCGCGGGCGAGCTGCTCGAGTCGCTGCACCTCGTCGACGACTACCGCGGCCAGGGTCTTGCGGACGGCACGAAGAGCCTGACGTTCGCGATGCGCTTCCGCGCGGCCGACCGGACGCTGACGGCGGGGGAGGCGACCGACGCAAAGCTCGCCGGCGTCGCGACGGCGTCGGAGCGCTTCGGAGCGACGATCCGCGAGTAGGAACGGCGGCGTGCCTGCGGCGCGCCGGGGTGCCTGGGTAGGCTCGGGAGGGATGAGCGAGACAACCCCCCTCCCCGCCCTCCATCTGACCGGCCTCGTCAAACGCTTCGGCGAGAAGACGGCGGTCGCCGGCGTCGACCTGGTCGTCCCGGCCGGATCGTTCTATGGGCTCGTCGGGCCCAACGGCGCCGGCAAAACCACGACGCTCTCGATGGCGACCGGTCTGCTGCGCCCCGACGCGGGTACGGCGTGGGTGCACGGCGTCGACGTGTGGGCGGAACCCGCCCGGGCGAAGGCGATGATCGGCAACCTCGCCGACGGCGTGCGCCTGTTCGACAGGCTCACGGGAGAGCAGCTCATCACCTACACCGCGATGATGTTCTCGCTCCCACGGCCGGAGATCGCGGGGCGCGTGAGCGACCTCATCGACCTCATGGACCTCCGCGACGCGGCGGGCACGATCGTCGCGGACTACTCGGCGGGCATGACGAAGAAGGTGGCTCTCGCGTGCGCGCTCGTGCACGCCCCGCGCCTCCTCGTCCTCGACGAGCCGTTCGAATCGGTCGACCCCGTCTCCGCGGCCAACATCGAGGATGTGCTGCGCTCCTACACGGCATCGGGCGGCACCGTCATCGTCTCGAGCCACTCCATGGACCTCGTCCAGCGCATGTGCGACCACGTCGCCGTGATCGCGGCAGGACGCGTGCTCGCCGCCGGCACCATCGACGAGGTGCGCGGCGACCAGTCGCTGCAGGATCGCTTCGTCGCGCTCGTCGGGGGTCGGCACACGAGCGAGGGGCCCGCGTGGTTGCGACAGTCCTGAGGCTCCGCTACCGCATCCTCGGCAACACGCTCGCGCGCAGCCCCTGGCAGCTCGTCGGGTTCTGCTTCGGGGCACTCTGGGGCCTGTCCGCGCTCACGCTCGTCGGGGCGGGGTCGGTCGCACTCGCCGTCGCGGCTGATCTGACCCTCACTCGCACGATCGCGGTCGTCGCCGGAGCGGTCCTGCTGCTCGGCTGGGTCGTCGGGCCGCTTCTCGTCGCGGGGGTCGACACGACGGTGGATGCCGCGAAGCTCGCGACCTTCCCGTTGACGACGCGGCAGTTGATGACGGCAATCGCTGCGACGGGGGTCACGGGCATTCCGGGCATCGCGACGACGCTCGCGGCACTCCTCTCGGTGCTCATGTGGATGCCGTGGCCCGGCGCGGCGATCGTCGCCGTGCCGTGCGTCCTGCTCGCGGTGCTCACCTGCGTCATCGCGACACGGCTCGCTGCAACTCTGTCCACGGGTCTCGGCGGAAACCGTCGCGGACGTGAGCTGGTCGGCACGATCGTCCTCGCCGTCGTGATCTTCGCGGGCCCGATCCTGAGCGGCGCCGTGGCGCTGCTGTCGGGGGGTCGCGACCTCGTCGCCCAGCTGCAGCGGATTGCCGGCATCCTCGCGTGGACCCCGCTCGGGGCTGCCTGGGCGGTGCCCGGCGACGTTGCCGCGGGAGAGGGGCTCCTCGCCGCCGTGCGCTTCGCGATCGCCCTCGCGACGCTCGGTGTGCTCTGGTTCGCGTGGCGTGCCGCGCTCGATCGGTCGACGGCCACGCCGCCCCGACGCGCGGCCCGCGCCGTCCGCCAGGGTGCGCTCGGCCTCTTCGGAATCATGCCGACCGGCGGGGTCGGGGCGACGTGGGCGCGCGCGCTTCGCGGGTGGCTGCGCGACCCGCGGTACGTGCGGCAGCTGATTCTCGTCCCCCTCTTCCCCGTGCTGTTCGCGTTCACGGGCGGTATCGACGGGTTCTTCTTCTCGGCATCCGCGGTGCTGGTCGCCTTCGTGCTCTGCATCACCGGCTACTCGGACATCTCCTACGACGGCACCGCGTTCGCCTCGGTGCTCGCGAGCGGGGTGCGAGGCCGACAGGATCGCCTCGGGCGCGTCCTGGGGGCGGCGAGCGTCGGAGTTCCGCTCCTGATCGTCGTGGCGGTGGTCACCACCATCGTCGGCGGACGCACCGCGTATCTGCCCGCCATCCTCGGCGCTTCGCTCGGACTGCTCCTCGCCGGCTACGCCGTCAGCTCGGTGTCTTCGGCGCTTCTCGTCACTCCCGTCGCCGCTCCCGGCGACAGCCCGTTCAAGACGGTCCCGGGGCAGACCTTCCTCTCCGGGCTCATGGTGTTCGTCGTCATGGGCGCGTGCGGACTCCTCGCGCTGCCCGCGCTCATCCTCGGGATCATCGCGGCGACCACCGCCTCGACGGCACTCGGGGTGGTCACCCTCGTCGTCGGTGCGGTGGTCGGGGTCGCCGAGATCGCGGCGGGCATCGTCGTCGGGGGACGTACCCTCGATCGCACGGGCCCTGATCTCCTCTTGCGGATCAAAGCCTTCCCGACGAGCTGAGGAGCGCCATGACCGACGTCCTGATCCTCGGCGGCACCGGATGGCTCGGCGGCCGCGTCGCCGCGGCATGGCTGGATGCCGGGGCATCCGTCACGTGCCTCGCCCGCGGCGCGCGCGACGCACCGTACGGGGCGCGGCTCGTCCGCGCCGATCGCACCGCGCCCGACGCGTACGACGGAGTCCGCGGACGGGACTGGGACGAGGTCATCGACGTCTCGTCGCGTGCGGTCCACGTCGCCGCGGCCGCGGACGCGCTGCGGGAGGTCGCGCGCCACGTGACGTATGTCTCGAGCGTGTCGGTGTACGCCCGCGACGACGAGCTCGGAGCCGATGAGCGCGCCGCGCTCGCCGCACCGGCCGATCCGACCGATGCCGACGCCGACACCGACTACGCGGGCAACTACGCGGCGCAGAAGTCCGCCGCCGAGAACGCGATCCGTGCGGTGTTCCCGCACCGTGCGGCGATCGTGCGGCCGGGACTCATCGTCGGTCCCGGAGACCCGACCGATCGGTTCGGCTACTGGCCGGCGCGCTTCGCCGCCGCGGGGGCCGGACCCGTCCTCGTGCCGGACGCACCCGATGCCCGCGTCCAGGTCATCGACGTCGACGACCTCGCCGACTTCCTCGTCGCGGTCGGCCGTGCCCGCTTCTCCGGAGCGGTCAACGCCGTCGGCGACTCCGTGCCGCTCGCCGAGGTGCTGCGGCTCGCGCGCACGGCATCCGATCACAGCGGCGACGTCGTGCGTGCGTCGCCGGAGGAGCTGCGTGCGCGAGACGTCGACTACTGGGCCGGCCCCCGATCGCTGCCGTTGTGGCTGCCCGCGGATGCGCCCGGGTTCGCGACCCGGTCGAACGCGACCTACCGACTGCTCGGCGGTGCGCTGCGGCCACTTGCCGAGACGATCGCGCGCGTCCTCGACGACGAGAGGGCGCGGGGACTCGAGCGGCCGCGTGCCGCGGGGCTCACCCGGGCCGACGAGCTCGCCCTGATCTCCGCCCGGGAGCAGTGAGCACGCGGATTTGCCTCCCGCGCCGCTCCCGCGCTATCGTCGCGGCATGCTCTCGGCCACGATCACCGCTCCTGTGGTGTTCCGTGCGCGCCGACGCCTGGGCGACCGCCGACTCTAGGCGGCACCGCTTCTCCTCGCCATCGGCGGGTCGAGGTGCGGGTGTCGCCGTCTTCCGGCCCTTGCCGCGTCACGAGCGGCGTCACCACAGACAATAAGGTTGAGAGATGACCTATTCGGTCGCCGTTTCCGGCGCTTCCGGCTATGCGGGCGGCGAGATCCTGCGCCTGCTCGCCGCACACCCCGACATCGAGATCACGACGGTGACCGCGCATTCCAACGCGGGTCAGCCGCTCGCGCTGCACCAGCCGCACCTCCGCTCGCTCGCGCACCTCGAGCTCCGGGACACGACGCCCGACGTCCTCGCCGGGCACGACATCGTGTTCCTCGCTCTGCCGCACGGTCAGTCCGGGCAATACACCGACGCGCTCGCCGATGCGCCCCTCATCATCGATGCCGGCGCGGATCACCGGCTGACGTCGGCGGACGCTTGGGCGCAGTTCTACGGCGGCCCGTTCCACGATCCGTGGACCTACGGAGTGCCCGAGCTGCCGATCGGCGGCCTCGGCGATCCGAGCAGCGCGAAGCAGCGGGCGCACCTTGCCGGAGCGACGCGGATCGCCGCGCCCGGCTGCAATGCCTCGACGGTCGCCCTGAGCATCGCCCCCGGCGTCGCGGCCGGCGTCATCGACCCGTCCGACATCGTGACGGTTCTGGCGGTCGGCCCTTCGGGAGCGGGCAAGAGCCTGAAGACGAATCTCCTGGCATCCGAGATCCTCGGCACCGCGAACCCGTACGCCGTCGGCGGCACGCACCGGCACATCCCCGAAATCCGGCAGGCGCTCATCGCGGCCGGCGCCGACGGCGACGTGCGGATCTCCTTCACGCCGGTGATCGTTCCGATGGCGCGGGGAATCCTTGCGACGTCGACGGCGCCGATCGCCGCGGGAGTCACCGATAGGCAGATCCGGGATGCCTGGGAACAGGCGTACGGTGACGAGACCTTCGTGCAGCTCCTGCCGGAGGGCGAATTCCCCCGCACCGCCGACGTCCTCGGCGCCAATACCGCGCTCCTCGGCCTCGCGATCGACCGCGCCGCGAACCGCGTCGTGGTCGTCGCCGCCGTCGACAACCTGGTCAAGGGCACCGCGGGTGCGGCGATCCAGTCGATGAACATCGCCCTCGGCCTCCCCGAAGACCGGGGCCTGACCGTGAACGGAGTCGCACCGTGAGCACCACCGCACAGGGAATCTCTGCAGAGGGAAACTCTGCAGAGGGAGTGACCGCACCCGCGGGATTCGAGGCGGCGGGCGTCGCCGCAGGGCTCAAGTCGACCGGCAAGCCGGACGTCGCCGTCGTCGTCAATCGCGGGCCGCTCAAAGTCGGCGCCGCCGTCTTCACCTCGAATCGGGCGAAGGCGAATCCGATCCTGTGGTCGCAGCAGGCCATCGCGGACGGCGTCGTCGAGGCGATCGTGTTGAATTCCGGAGGGGCGAACTGCTTCACCGGCGCCTTCGGCTTCCAGACGACGCACCAGACCGCCGAGAAGGCAGGGCAGCTCCTCGGCGTCAGCGCGGGCGACGTGCTGGTCTGCTCGACGGGTCTCATCGGGACGGGCGACGAGGTCTTCCGCGGCAAGGTGCTGGCCGGCACCGAGGCCGCGATCGAGGGGCTTTCGACCGAGGGCGGACCGGATGCCGCGCGCGCGATCATGACGACCGACACGGTGCCCAAGACCGTCACGTTCGACGGCGACGGCTGGACGATCGGGGCGATGGCGAAGGGCGCGGGGATGCTCGCGCCCGGCCTCGCCACCATGCTGGTGGTCATCACCACCGACGCCGTGCTCGACGCGGCGGAAGCCGACGCGCACCTGCGGGCCGCGACCTGTGTGAGCTTCGACCGGCTCGATTCCGACGGGTGCATGTCGACGAACGATCAGGTGACGCTCTTGGTCTCGGGTGCGTCCGAGGTCGTGCCCGACGCCGACGAGTTCCGCTCCGCGCTCGTCGAGGTCTGCACGGATCTCGCCGTTCAGCTTCAGGCCGATGCCGAAGGCGCGAGTCACAACATCGCGATCCGGGTCGTCGGCGCGGAATCCGAGGACGACGCGGTCGAGGTCGGGCGCTCGGTCGCCCGCAACAACCTGTTCAAGGCGGCGATCTTCGGCAACGACCCGAACTGGGGGCGCGTGCTCGCCGCAATCGGCACGACCCGGGCATCCTTCGACCCGTATGCCGTGGACGTCAGCTTCAACGGGGTGCGTCTGTGCAGCGACGGGGCTCCCGACCGCCCGCGGGAGGAGGTCGATCTCACCCCCCGTGCGACGGACGTCCTGATCGACCTCAAGGCGGGCGAAGCGTCTGCGACGATCTTCACGAACGACCTGACGCACGACTACGTGCACGAGAACAGCGCGTACAGCTCATGACCGTTGCCGACAACGTCCAGCACACGACGCCCGAGGAGGCTGCCGAGAAGGCCGCCGTCCTCATCGAGTCGCTGCCGTGGCTCGCACGCTTCCGCGACCAGATCATCGTCATCAAGTACGGCGGCAATGCGATGGTCTCCGAGGAGCTCCAGGATGCCTTCGCCCAGGACATCGCCTATCTGCGCTTCGTCGGGGTCAAACCGGTCGTCGTGCACGGCGGCGGCCCGCAGATCTCGCAGATGCTCGATCGGCTCGCGATCCCGAGCGAGTTCAAGGGCGGGTACCGCGTCACCTCGACAGAGGCTATGAGTGTCGTCCGGATGGTGCTCACGGGGCAGGTCAACCCGCAGCTGGTCGCCCGCATCAACGCGTACGGTCCGTTCGCGGCGGGACTCTCCGGCGAGGACGCCGGGCTCTTCGGCGGACGCCGCCGTGGCGTTGTCATCGACGGCACCGAGCACGACCTCGGTGCGGTAGGCGATGTCGTCCGCGTCGATCCGCAGCCGGTCCTCGATCAGCTGGCAGCGGGGCGCATCCCGGTCGTCTCCTCGATCGCGCCCGATCTCGATCACCCGGGGCACTCGCTCAACGTCAACGCGGATGCCGCCGCGGCGGCCCTCGCGATCGCGCTCGGCGCTGCGAAGCTCGTCGTGCTCACCGACGTCGCCGGGCTCTACGCGGACTGGCCCAACCGCGACTCGCTCGTGTCGCACATCACGGCATCCGAGTTGCGAGATCTGCTTCCGACGCTCGAGTCGGGCATGATCCCGAAGATGCAGGCGTGTCTGGATGCGACGCTCGGCGGCGTCGACACCGCTGCGATCATCGACGGCCGCCAGCCGCACTCGGTGCTGGTGGAGATCTTCACGGAACAGGGAATCGGAACAGAGGTGGTGGCGCAGTGAGCGCGGTGGAGCAGGGTAACGGGACGCAGGCGAGCTGGAAAGACGACGCCGGGCGCGACCTCGTCCGCAACGCGGGGGAGCGGTTCGCGCTCTTCGTGCGCGGCGAAGGGTCCTCGTTGTGGGACGACGAAGGGCGCCGTTACCTCGACTTCCTCGGTGGCATCGCCGTGACCTCGCTCGGCCACGCGCACCCCGTGTTCGTGCAGGCGGTCGCACAGCAGGCGGCGACGCTCGCGCATGTCTCGAACTTCTTCGCGACGCCGCCTCAGCTGGCACTTGCGGCGACGCTCAAGCGGCTCGCCGGGACCGGAGAGCGCGGCCGCGTGTACTTCGGCAACTCGGGCGCCGAGGCGAACGAGGCCGCGTTCAAGCTCGCGCGACTGCACGGTCGCGGGCCCGACGGCGTGGATACGCGCCCGCGAATCCTCGCGCTCACGAACGCGTTCCACGGACGCACGATGGGAACGCTCGCGCTGACCGGCAAGTCGTACATGCAGGAGCCCTTCACCCCGATGGTGCCGGGTGTCGAGTTCGTCGACTCGACGGTGGAGGCGCTCGAAGCCGCGATGGACGACCGCGTCGCCGCGCTGTTCGTCGAGCCCATCAAGGGCGAGGCCGGGGTCGTACCGCTGCCGGAGGGCTATCTCGAGGCGGCGCGCGAACTGACCGCGCGTCATGGGGCGCTCCTCATCGTCGACGAGATCCAGACGGGCGCCGGACGCACGGGCAGCTGGTTCGCGTTTCAGCGCGCGGGGATCGTGCCCGACGCGATCACGGTCGCCAAAGGCATCGGCGGCGGGTTCCCGATCGGTGCGCTCGTCACCTTCGGTGCGGCGAGCGACCTGTTCACGCCCGGCAGCCACGGCTCGACCTTCGGCGGCAACCCGCTCGGCACGGCCGTCGCCGACGCCGTGCTCACCGAGATCGAACGTGCCGGTCTCGTCGACAACGCCCGGCAGCGCGGCATCCAGCTGCGCGCGCAGATCGCTGAGCTCGGATCGACGCTCGTCGAGGGATGCCGCGGCGAGGGCCTGCTCATCGGCGTCGCACTGACCGCGCCGGTCGCGCCGGCCGTCGTCGCCGCTGCTCAGCAGCACGGCCTCATCGTGAACGCGGCCAACGACTCGACGATCCGCCTCGCGCCCGCGCTCACGATCGGCGACGTCGAGATCGACGAGTTCATCGAGCTCTTCTCCCGTGCTCTCGCCACCGTGCAGGACGCGCTCCTCCTCGATGCCCAGACCCCGACCTCGGAGGTGTCCGCATGACCCGCCATCTGCTCCGCGACGACGACCTGAGCCCGGCCGAACAAGCCGAGATCCTCGACCTCGCCGTGTCGCTGAAGAAGGACCGATGGAAGCTGAAGCCCCTCGAGGGCCCGCAGACCGTTGCGGTGATCTTCGACAAGAGCTCCACCCGAACGCGGGTCTCGTTCGCTGTCGGCATCGCCGACCTCGGCGGCTCGCCGCTCGTCATTTCGACGGCGAACAGTCAGCTGGGCGGCAAAGAGACCCCCTCCGACACCGCGCGCGTGCTCGAGCGTCAGGTCGCCGCGATCGTGTGGCGCACTTACGCGCAGGCAGGGCTCGAAGAGATGGCGCGCGGCACGACCGTGCCCGTCATCAATGCGCTGAGCGACGACTTCCACCCGTGCCAGCTGCTCGCCGACCTTCTGACGATCCGTGAGCACAAGGCGAATGAGGACGGCGACCTGAAGGGACTCACGCTCACGTTCTTCGGCGACGGGCTGTCCAACATGGGGCACTCCTACGTCCTCGCGGGCGTGACGGCGGGCATGCACGTGCGCGTGGCATCCCCCGCGGCCTACGCGCCGCGCGCGGACGTCATCGCCGACGCCGATCGCATCGCCGCTCAGACCGGTGGATCGGTCACCCTCTACACCGACCCGAACGAGGCCGCTTCCGGCTCCGACGTCATCGTCACCGATACATGGGTGTCGATGGGCAAGGAGGAGGAGAAGATCCAACGCGTCCACGATCTCGGCGGCTACAAGGTCACCGCGGAGATCATGGCGCTCGCCTCGCCCGACGCGATCTTCATCCACTGCCTCCCCGCCGACCGCGGCTACGAGGTGGATGCCGAGGTCATCGACGGCCCGCAATCGGTCGTCTGGGACGAGGCCGAGAACCGCCTGCACGCGCAGAAGGCGCTGCTGGTGTGGCTGCTGCGCCAGCCGTAGGAGGCGGACTGTCGGCGCCGGGACGACTGCCCGGCGTCGACCTCGCGCGCGGGATCGCCGTGCTCGGGATGTTCGCGGCGCATCTGGTCGCTCTTCCTGCATGGGAGTGGCGCGATCCGGCGACGTGGATCGATGTCGCGAGCGGGCGCTCCTCGATCCTGTTCGCGACGCTCGCGGGTGTCTCGATCGCCCTCGTGTCCGGCGGTGCGCGCGCGGTGCCGCGCGGGCCGCGCCTGACGCTCGTACGCCAGTCGCTCGCGATCCGCGGCATCCTGCTGTGGCTCATCGGACTCGCCCTCATCGCGACCGGCGTGCCGGTGTTCGTGATCCTTCCCGCCTATGCGCTGCTCTTCCTCCTCGCCCTGCCGCTCCTGCGGCTGGGCTCCCGCACGCTCTGGATCGTCGCGGCTGTTCTCGCATTCGTCATGCCGTGGGTTCAGCCCGCGTTCGATGCACTGCCGCTCTGGCAGGGCGAGACCGGTGCGATCCTCGCGCTGATCCTCGGGTGGCACTATCCCGTGACGATCTGGATCGCCTTCGTGGTGGCCGGTCTCGCCGCCGGTCGATCGGGCCTCGCGGATCGGCGGACACAGGTGGTACTCCTGGCCGCGGGCAGCGCCCTCGCCGCCCTCGGCTACGGCGCGGATGCTCTCGTCAACGCAGTCGGCGGCGCGTGGGGAGTGCTCGACGCAGTGCTGACGGCGGGGCCCCACTCCGGGGGGCTGTTCGAGGTCGTCGGCTCGGGCGGCTTCGCGCTCGCCGTGATCGGCGCGTGCAGCCTCGCCTGTCGTGTGCGTGGTGTCGCCGTCGCGACGCTGCCCGTCCGGGCCGTCGGTTCGATGCCGCTGACGGCATACGTGCTGCAGATCGTCGCCTGGGCCCTCATCGCTGCGATCGTCCTGGGTGACACCGGCGACCTCGACGGAATGCGCGCTCTGCATCCGTTCTGGCCGTTCGTCCTCGGCACCGTGCTCGTGTGCACGGTCTGGGCGCTGACGGTCGGGCGCGGCCCACTCGAGAGCCTTCTCGCGGTCGTCAGCCGACGTGTGCTCGGCCGCTGACCGCACGGTCGGGTCGGTAGGCTGGCGCCGTGACTGATTCCACCGCACACGGTACGAACGAAGGAGCGCTGTGGGGCGCGCGATTCGCTTCCGGCCCTTCGCCCGAGCTCGCCGCGCTGAGTCGCTCCACGCATTTCGACTGGGTGCTGGCACCGTATGACCTCGCCGGTTCGCATGCCCACGCGGCGGCACTCGCCGCCGCCGGATACCTCACTCCCGACGAGGAGCGGCGCATGCACGAGGGGCTCGACGCGCTGCGGGATGCCTGGGAGTCAGGTGACCTCACGGCATCCGATGCCGATGAGGACGTTCACGGGGCGCTGGAAGCCGCGCTCATCGCCGAGGTGGGGGCCGAGCTCGGCGGCAAGCTCCGCGCGGGGCGCAGCCGCAACGATCAGATCGCGACTCTCGTCCGCCTGTACCTGCTCGACCACGCACGGGTCATCGCGCGCGACGTCCTCCGGCTGATCGACGCCATCGTCTCGCAGGCCGAGACGCACGGGGATGCGATCATGCCCGGGCGCACGCATTTGCAGCACGCCCAGCCGGTGCTGCTCGCGCATCATCTGCAGGCCCACGCCTGGCCGCTCGTGCGCGACCTCGAGCGCCTGCGGGACTGGTCGGTTCGCGCGGGGGTTTCTCCCTACGGTGGGGGAGCGCTCGCCGGCGCGACTCTGGGCCTCGACCCGCAGCTCGTCGCCGACCGCCTCGGGCTCGCGCGCCCCGCCGAGAACTCGATCGACGGGACGGCGGCCCGCGATGTCGTCGCCGAGTTCGCCTTCATCGCGGCGATGATCGGTGTGGACCTCTCCCGCTTCGCCGAGGACATCATCATCTGGAACACGCGCGAGTTCGGTTTCGTGACGCTGGACGACGGCTACTCGACCGGGTCGAGCATCATGCCGCAGAAGAAGAATCCCGACATCGCCGAGCTCGCTCGTGGCAAGGCGGGGCGCCTCATCGGCAATCTCTCGGGTCTGCTCGCGACCCTGAAAGCGCTACCGCTCGCCTACAACCGTGATCTCCAGGAGGACAAGGAGCCTGTGTTCGACTCCGTGGCGACCCTCGAGGTCGTCCTCCCCGCCTTCGCGGGGATGGTTGCGACGCTGCGCTTCGATGTCGAGCGCATGGCAGCGCTCGCGCCGGCCGGCTTCTCGCTCGCGACTGATGTGGCCGAATGGCTCGTCAAGCGCGGTGTGCCGTTCCGTGATGCGCACGAGATCTCGGGAGCTCTCGTGCGAGCGTGCGAGGACCGCGGGATCGGGCTGGAGGACGCCGATGATGCGCTCCTTGCTCAGGTCTCGCCGCACCTGGATGCCTCGGTGCTCGAGGTCCTGTCGATCGAGGGCTCGGTTGCGAGTCGGGCGGGAGTCGGGGGCACAGCGGGAGTGCGCGTAGGCGAGCAGCGGGCAGAGCTCGTGTCGCGTGCGCAGGCGGCAGCGCAGGCAGTGATTTCCTGATATCGCTCTCGATATAGGCATTCGCCTTCTTATTTCTCGTACATAAGAGATATGCTCATGACATGATTCCCGTCATCGCGGACATCGTGAGCTCCCGTGAGCTGGACGATCGCCGGACCGCGCAGCGCGCGATCGAGTCCGCATTCGCACAGGTCGTCGACATCCTTCCGGCGCACGCGCGGCCCGTCCGTCCATTCGCAGCCGTCGTCGGCGACGAGTTTCAGGGAGCGTTCCCGACGCTGCGCGCAGCTCTCGCGGCAACCCTCCTCGTCCGCCTGGCGCTGCCCGCGGGGCTGGACCTGCGATTCGGACTCGGTCTCGGCGAGGTGGAGGAGATTCCGTCGACCAGCGGATCTCTCTCCGAAGGGCCCGGGTGGTGGGCTGCGCGAGCTGCGATCGAGCACGTCGAGGAGATCGCGCGACGGGAGGCGCCGCAGGCGCGCACGTGGGTCGCCGCCGCCGCGGAGCATGCGGCGGGTGCCGCAGACCTCGTCCGAATCGCGAACGCCGCCGCCCTGGCCCGCGACAGAGTCGTCGGGCGGTGGAGCGACCGGGTGCGCGCGCTCGTCTGCGGACGGATCGCCGGCGTGACACAGGGCGACCTCGCGCAGTCGCAGGGGATCAGTCAGTCCGCGGTCTCGCAGACCCTCGCCGCGGCCGGCGCGACGACGATCATCCTCGCCTACGGGCAGCTCGTCGAACTCTGAACCCCGGCGTGCTGCGGCCTCGGCTCGTTCACCCCCGAGGCCCAGACCTCACCACAGCGCGAGTGGGGTGATCGCCGCGACGGCGCACGCCCAGACGAGGCTCGCGAGGGTCCCGACGATGAAGCGTTCGCGCGCGGCGGGCGTCGCCAGTTCGGTGAAACGGCCGATGCCCTTCAGCGCGACGATGACGGCGATCGCCGCGGGGAATCCGGCCACCAGGCTCAGAGCGGCTGCGAGCCGTTCGAGATAGCCGATGGTGGTGCCGCCGCGCAGGATCTCCTCCTGGCGGGCCGCCGTCGGCGTCGCCGCGGCGTGCTCGGCCATCAGTTCGACAAGGATGCCCCCGCGCGGCCCCTCCGTCGTCTTGCCCCCGTCCGCTGCGCGGAGCACCCAGCGCACGACCGGATTGCCGCCGATGGTCGCGAGCGCGATCGACAGGAGCGCGAGCACCGCCCCCAGAAGACCGGGGATCCGCGCGGGAAAGACGGACGCGGCGACGAAGCACACGACGACGAGAACTCCCGCGACCACGAGCGGCGCCGTGCGGAGCCGCCGTGAGGACACGGCGACGAGGACGAGAGCGACCGTCAGTGCGGTGCCGACGGCGGCGGTGAGAATGATCGCAGAGAGCGTCATCCGACTGAGGTCGACGGCTCCGGCATCCATGTGCAGAGTCTGTCACGGCGGGGGGACACCGCGGTCGCGGGCGGCGTGGATCCGGCTGCTTCCGAGGCCACTGATAGCCTGGAACGCGTGTCTGAAACCGCCTCCGTGAGAGCACTGGAGCCCGCCAACGATCCGACGTTCGAGAACGTCTGGGATGAGATCGTCTGGCGCGGCCTCGTGCACGTGTCCACCGACCGAGAAGCTCTGCGCGATCTCCTGTCCGGCGACCCGATCACGTACTACTGCGGTTTCGACCCCACGGCGCCGAGCCTGCACCTCGGCAACCTTGTGCAGCTCCTGACGATGCGTCGACTCCAGCTGGCGGGCCACAAGCCCCTCGGCCTCGTCGGGGGGTCGACCGGTCTCATCGGTGACCCGCGCCCGACGGCCGAGCGCACGCTCAACACGAAGGACACCGTCGCGGAGTGGGTCGGCTACCTGCGCGCCCAGGTCGAGCGGTTCCTGAGCTTCGACGGGGACAACGCCGCGCGGATGGTGAACAACCTCGACTGGACGGCGCCGCTGTCGGCGATCGACTTCCTGCGCGAGATCGGCAAACACTACCGCGTCGGCACGATGCTGAAGAAGGACGCCGTCTCCGCACGCCTGAACTCCGAAGCCGGCATCAGCTACACCGAGTTCAGCTACCAGATCCTCCAGGGCATGGACTACCTGGAGCTCTACCGTCAGTACGACTGCGTGCTGCAGACGGGCGGGTCGGACCAGTGGGGCAACCTCACGAGCGGCGTCGACCTCATCCACCGCGTCGAAGGGGCGGGAGTGCACGCGATCGGCACTCCGCTGATCACCAACAGCGACGGCACGAAGTTCGGCAAGAGCGAGGGCAATGCGATCTGGCTGGATGCCGCGATGTGCAGTCCGTACCGCATGTACCAGTTCTGGTTGTCGTCGACCGATGCCGATGTCGTCGATCGGCTCAAGGTGTTCACTTTCCTCACCCGCGCCGAGATCGAGGAGTACGCGGCGCTCGTGGAGGCCGAGCCGTTCCGCCGCGCCGCGCAGAAGCGCCTCGCCCTCGAGGTGACGACCTTCGTGCACGGTGAGGCGGCCGCCGAGGCCGTCGTCGCCGCTTCCGACGCGCTCTTCGGCTCGGGTGACCTCTCCACGCTCGACGCCGCGACGCTGCGCAGCGCGCTCGAAGAGCTGCCGAACGCCTCCATCGCCGCCGGTGCGCCGGTGGCGCAGGCGCTCGTCGACACGGGTCTCGTCTCGAGCCTGTCGGAAGCGCGTCGGGCGATCGCCCAGGGCGGAGTGTCGCTCGACGGTGCGAAGGTCGACGACGAGGCGGCGGTCGTCACGGGCGGACTGCCGGGCGGCGTCTCGGTCCTGCGTCGAGGCAAGAAGACGCTCGCGGGTCTGTTCGTCGGCTGAGGCTGCGCGCGTGCCGTTCACTCCGTCGCACGCCGTCGTCGCGCTGCCGTTCGTGCGGACGCCGCTCCTGCCGGCGGCGATCGCGATCGGCGCGATGACGCCGGACCTGCCCCTGTTCCTGCGCGGCACCCCGCTCAGCTACCAGGCGACGCACACGAATGTCGCACTGTCGACAGCGATCGCGTTCGTGCTGCTCGTGCTCTGGTACGCGCTGCTGCGCCCGGCCGTGCGCGAGCTCGCTCCGCTCGCCGTCGCGCGGCGCCTGCCGTCGGAGTGGGATGCCACCGGCTCGAACGTCCTGCGCACACTGCCGCCTCGGCACCCCGTCGCCCTCGCCGGGCTCCTCATCGCCTCCCTCGTGATCGGCGTGCTCTCCCACATCGCGTGGGACGCCTTCACCCACGAGGGTCGGTTCGGCCTTCGCATCCTGCCGGCCCTCGCTCAGCAGTGGGGGCCGCTCACGGGATACAAGTGGGTCCAGCACGGGTCGAGCGCCGTCGGGCTCGCCATCCTCGCGATCTGGGCGACCTGGTGGATCTCGCGCCGTACGCCCGCGGCATCCGTCGGCCGTGTTCTGCCCGGCGCCGCGCGTCATGCCTGGTGGGCCTCGCTGCCCGTGATCCTCGCGGCGGCGTGGGGATTCGGCCTCCTCGCGTACGGGCCGCTGACGGCGACGTGGACGGCTCAGCATCTCGCTTATCGCGTCCTGCCTCCTGCGTGCGCCGCGTGGGGCGTGGTCACCATCGCACTCTGTGTCGTGGTCATCGCACGGCGGAGCCGCGTTCGCCGCGCATGAACCTCGCGCGCTAGGGTGGACGCGGGCAATGTGAACGTGCACATCGAAGGCGAGGGCGCGGTGACCACAGGCGAGGAGCGCACCCGCACGGCGAGCATCCGCGACGTCGCGCGAGCAGCCGACGTGTCGTACCAGACCGTCTCGCGCGTCCTCAACGGACATCCCTCGATTCGCCCGGAGACGAAGCAGCGCGTGCTCGACGCGATGGCAGAGCTGCGCTATCGGCCCAACCAGGCCGCGCGCGCGCTCGTGACCAGTCGCTCGCGCACGCTCGGGGTGATCCTCGGTTCCCGCGGCGAGTACGGCCCGACATCGAGTCTGGCCGCCGTCGAGGATGCCGCGCGCACGCATGGCTACTGGGTCAACTCCGCGTACCTCGCCGATACGCGGCCCGAGACGATTCGCGCGGCCGTCGAGCATCTGCGTCGACAGTCGGTCGAGGGCATCATCGTGCACGCCCCGCAGGTGCGCGTGTTCGACGTGTTGGCGGAGCTCGACGTGGACATCCCCTATCTGGGCCTCCATGCGGCCGAACGGGGCGTCGCAGAGATCGCGGATGATCAGGTGCGCGGTGCACGCCTCGCGACCGAGCACCTCATCGGCCTCGGTCACGTCGAGATCCTGCACGTCGCCGGCCCCCAGGACTGGATCGAGGCCGAGAGTCGGATGCGCGGCTACCTCCACGCACTCTCCGACGCCGATCTGCCGACCCGTCCGCCGATCCTCGGCGACTGGACGGCCGACTTCGGTTATCGTGCCGCCGTCGAGCTCTCCCACCGCCTCGACTTCACTGCGGTCTTCGCTGCGAACGACGCGATGGCGTTCGGACTTCTGCACGGGTTCCGCGATGTCGGCGTGGACCTGCCGCGCCAGATGAGCGTCGTGGGCTTCGACGACATCCCGCTCGCGAGCCATGCCGCCCCACCCCTCACGACGGTGCATCAGCACTTCGCGGGGCTCGGAGAGCGTGCCGTGCGCGCACTGCTGCGGGCGATCGACTCGACGGCGACGACGACGACCGATTCGCCCGGCGCGGCCGAACTCGCAGGCGGCGAGCGTGTCGATCTCACTCCGGAACTCGTCGTGCGGGACTCGACGGCTCCCGCGCTGACGCGTCGAAGATGACGCTTCGATAACGGGCCTCGCGCGCAATTGACACGAGGCGGCGGAGGGTGCACGATGTTCAAGCGATGTGAACGGTCACATCGCCGGCGGAGAACCGCTGCAACCATGCTTCAGGCATATCGGACGACGAGGAGGTCGAGCCCATGGCGGACGCGGTCCCGATCCTGGAGATGCGCTCCATCACGAAGGAGTTCCCCGGCGTCAAGGCGCTGAGCGACGTGTCGATCACCGTCGGCGCGGGCGAGATCCACGCGATCTGCGGGGAGAACGGCGCAGGGAAGTCCACCCTCATGAAGGTGCTCTCCGGCGTGTATCCGCACGGCACCTACAGCGGCGAGATCTGGTTCCGCGGCGAGCTCGTCGCGTTCCGCGACATCCGCGCCTCCGAGCAGGCGGGCATCGCGATCATTCACCAGGAGCTCGCCCTGATCCCGGAGCTCTCCATCACCGAGAACCTCTTCCTCGGCAACGAGATCGCCCGCGGCGGTGTCATCGACTGGTCAGAGGCGCGGTTGCGCGCCGTCGATCTCCTGGCGCGGGTCGGACTCCGCGAAGACCCCGATACCCAGATCAAGCACCTCGGCGTCGGCAAGCAGCAGCTCGTCGAAATCGCGAAGGCGATCGCCAAGGACGTCAAGCTCCTCATCCTCGACGAGCCGACCGCGGCGCTCAACGAGGACGACTCGCAGCACCTGCTCGATCTGATCCTGTCCCTCAAGGGCAAGGGGATCACGTCGATCATCATCAGCCACAAGCTCAACGAGATCGAGCAGATCGCCGACGAGATCACGATCATCCGCGACGGTCGCACGATCGAGACGCTCGACCTGCGCGCCGGCGGCGTCGACGAGGACCGCATCATCCGCGGGATGGTCGGCCGCTCGCTGGAGAGCCGGTTCCCCGATCGCACCCCCCACATCGGCGAAGTGTTCTTCGAGGTGCGCGACTGGACGGTGCAGCATCCGCAGGTCGCCGAACGCCTCGTCGCGAAGGGCTCGAACCTGTTCGTCCGCCGCGGTGAGATCGTCGGTCTGGCGGGCCTGATGGGCGCCGGACGCACGGAGCTCGCGATGAGCATCTTCGGGCGTTCCTACGGCAAGTACCTGAGCGGCACGATCATCAAGGACGGCCAGGAGGTCGTGCTGAAGGACGTGCAGGCGGCGATCGCGCACGGTCTCGCGTACGTCAGCGAGGACCGGAAGGTTCTCGGACTCAATCTGCTCGACACGATCAAGCGCTCGATCGTCGCCGCGAAGCTCGCCAAGATCTCCCGCCGCGGCGTCGTCGACCCCTACGCCGAGAACGACATCGCCGAGGACTACCGCAAACGACTGCGCATCAAGACGCCGTCGGTGGATGTCGGGGTCTCGAAGCTTTCCGGAGGCAACCAGCAGAAGGTCGTCCTCGCGAAGTGGATGTTCACCGATCCCGACCTGCTGATCCTCGATGAGCCGACGCGAGGCATCGACGTCGGCGCCAAGTACGAGATCTACACGATCATCCAGCAGCTGGCCGCGCAGGGTAAGGGCGTCATCCTCATCTCGAGCGAGCTGCCCGAGCTGCTCGGCATCGCCGATCGCATCTACACCGTCTTCGAAGGCCAGATCACCGACGACATCCCGGCATCCGAAGCCACTCCCGAAAACCTCATGCGCAGCATGACCTCCTCCCGACCGAAGGCGAGAGCATGACCGACACGACAGCAAAGGATCGACAGGGCGGATTCTCCGACCTCCGCAAGATGTTCGGATCCGGCTCGACCGGCCGTCAGTTCGGCATCCTCGGATCCCTCATCGCCATCATCCTCGTCTTCCAGCTCTGGACGGGGGGCAAGACCCTCTCCTCGCAGAACCTCATCAACGTCGTCAGTCAGCAGTCGTACATCCTGATCCTCGCGATCGGCATGGTGATGGTGATCATCATGGGTCACATCGATCTGTCCGTCGGTTCTGTCGCGGCGTTCGTCGGCATCATCGTGGCGAAGTCGATGAGCGAGTGGAACGTGCCGTGGCCCTTCGCGATCGCGATGGGTCTCGTCGTCGGCGCCCTCGCCGGAGCGTGGCAAGGATTCTGGGTCGCGTACGTCGGCGTTCCGGCGTTCATCGTCACCCTCGCCGGCATGCTCATCTTCCGCGGGGCGAACCAGGCGATCGGACAGTCCACGACGATCCCCGTGCCGCCGGAGTACAGCTTCATCGGCTCGGGCTACCTTCCCGAGTTGCCGCTGCCCTTCGACTTCAACGTCCTGACGATGGTGCTCGGCCTCATCGGGGCGGGCTGGATCGTCTGGAACGAAGTGCGCCTGCGCCGTCAGCAGGCCAAGATCGATGCGGACCGTGCGCCGGTGTGGGTCTCGGTCGTGAAGGTCGTGCTGCTGAGCGCCGCCATCCTGTGGGCGGCCTGGCTGTTCGCGACAGGGCGTCCCGGCACGAGCTTCCCCATCTCGGGCGTGATCCTCCTCGTTCTCGTGGTGATCTACTCGTTCCTCACCAACAGCACGGTGTTCGGCCGGCACATCTACGCGGTCGGCGGCAACCGCCTCGCCGCGAGCCTGTCCGGCGTCAAGGACCGTCGCGTCGACTTCTTCGTGATGATGAACATGTCGGTGCTCGCCGCGATCGCGGGAATGATCTACATCGGTCGCGCGACGGCCTCGGGTCCGCAGGACGGCAACGGCTGGGAGCTGGATGCCATCGCCGCGGTCTTCATCGGCGGCGCGGCCGTCTCGGGCGGCATCGGCACCGTGATCGGGTCGATCATCGGCGGTCTCGTGATGGCGTTCCTCAACAACGGACTCCAGCTCATCGGTGCGGGCGCCGATGCCGTCTCGATCGTGAAGGGCCTCGTGCTGCTCCTCGCCGTCGCCGTCGACGTCATCAGCAAGCGTCGCGGTGGGCCGTCGATCATCGGCCTCATGATGCGGCGGCGCGACAAGAGCGCCGAGGTCATCGCCGAGGTCCCCGCCGTCGTCCCCACCTCCGGCACGAACACCTCGAGCCAGCCCGCCGACCTCCCGAAGGTCTGACGCGGACCCCCGTACCTTCCCTTCCGTATCCCACCAAGAGAAAGTGATGAATCAATGAAGAAGATCGCACTCGCGGCGGCGGCTCTGGCCGCTGTCACGGCGCTCGCGCTGACCGGATGCTCCGGCTCCGGTCGCACCACCGACCCCTCGGCCTCCGGCGACGCCGGTGCCTCCGGTGGGTTCGCGGCGGACGCGACGATCGGCGTGGCGCTTCCGGACAAGACCTCCGAGAACTGGGTGCTCGCCGGCAAGCTCTTCGAAGACGGGCTGAAGGAGGCCGGCTTCACGGGCGACGTGCAGTACGCCCCGGCATCCAACACCGTCGCCGAGCAGCAGAACCAGATCTCCGCCATGATCACCAACGGCGCGAAGGTCATCGTCATCGGCGCCAAGGACGGCAAGCAGCTGGGTACCCAGCTGCAGCAGGCCGCGGATGCCGGTGTGAAGATCATCGCGTACGACCGCCTGATCGAGAACACGCCGAACGTCGACTACTACGTCGCGTTCGACAACTTCAAGGTCGGTGAGCTGCAGGGCCAGGCCCTCCTCGACGGTCTCGCCCAGCGTTCGGGCCACGGTGCTCCCTGGAACATCGAGCTCTTCTCCGGTTCGCCGGACGACGCGAACTCGGCGGTGTTCTTCAACGGCGCGATGAAGGTGCTCCAGCCGAAGATCGACGACGGCACCCTGAAGGTCGTCTCCGGTCAGACCGCGATCGCCCAGACGGCGACGCAGGGCTGGAAGGCCGAGAACGCGCAGAGCCGCATGGACGCACTGCTCGCCGCGAACTACACGTCCGCGACGATCGACGGCGTGCTGTCGCCGAACGACACCCTCGCCCGCGCCATCATCACCTCGGTGAAGCAGGCCGGTAAGGACATCGCGACGTTCACGGTCACCGGTCAGGACTCCGAGGTCGAGTCGGTGAAGTCGATCATGGCCGGCGAGCAGTACTCGACGATCAACAAGGACACGACGCTGCTCGTCCAGCAGACGATCAAGATGATCGGTCAGATGCAGAAGGGCGAAGAGGTCGACGTCAACGACACCGAGCAGTACGACAACGGCGTGAAGGTCGTCCCGGCGTACCTGCTGCCGCCCGTCATCGTCACCAAGGAGAACGCGGCCGAGGCGTACGCCAACAACCCGACGCTCCTCGACATCGTGAAGGCTGCGCAGTAACACTCGCCTTCACCAACGGCGGCCCCCGCTCTTCGGAGCGGGGGCCGCCCTTGTGTGCGGCTCCGCGTCGTCAGAGCCAGACCGGCTCGTCGAGGCCCCACGGCCTCGGCGCGGCGAAGGCGTCCCGCCCGGCGGGGGAGCGAAAGGCGGGTGCCGCGGTCGTGACCCGGACACCGGCCACGTCGAACGTCTGCGTGTGCCCGTCCGCGGACGCGGGGAGGACCCCCGGTTGTGGATCCGGTGTCCTCGGCAACCCGAGAAGCTCCGCGGCGACGCGACGCAGCGACGTCGACGCGTGCCACGAGCCGCCTTCGCGTGCACGTCGGCCTACGAGCTCGATCGCGGCGGCCGCGAGAAGGTACCCGGCGCTGTGATCGAGAGCCTGCGCGGGGAGCGCTCCGGGCTCGTCCGAGGTCGACTCGATGCGCGCGATGCCACTTTCCGCCTGGACCAGGCTGTCGAAGCCGCGACGATCGTCCGTCCCCCACGCACTGAGCGACAGGACGATCAGGCCGGGGTGACGTGCGATGAGGGCCGCGGGGGAGATGCCGAGCGCCTCGAGCCCGGTGCCGCGGTAGCCGAGGACGACGATGTCGGCGTCCTGCGCGAGTGCCGCGAAGCGGTCGCCGCTCGCGGCGGAGCGCAGATCGAGCAGCGCGGACCGTTTACCGTGGCCGGTGTCGAGGTGCTGCGTCGCGAGTTCGGGCAAGTGGGGCGGGTCGATGCGCAGGACGTCGGCGCCGAGGTAGGCGAGTGTGCGGGTGGCGACCGGACCCGCGATCACGCGAGTGAGGTCGAGCACCCGGATGCCGTGAAGCGGCAGGTCCGCATCGATCGGGCGGGACGGTCGAGGTGGTGCAGCGGAGGTGCGCCGGATGTCGACGAGCGGGGTGCGCCGCAGCGCCGCGTCCGCTGCAGGTTCCTCCACCCGGACGGCGACGCAGAGACCGCCCCGCTCCGCCACGTCGGCGACGGCGCGTTCGGTGGTCCGCACCTGGAGCGCAGCCGTGACATCGTCCCGTGTGGCGTCCGACGACAGACGTAGACCGTGCAGCAGGGCCTGACGGTGGTGGGCGTAGTTCGCGTGAGTGCGGACGAACCCGTCGCTCGTGCGGAAGAACGCGGAGAGCGGTGCGAATCCGACCTGCGCGCGGCCGTCCCATCGCAGCCATCGCTCACTGGAGTAGGCGACCGCCAAGCGAACGGGATCGATGGCGGGGGATTCGTCGAGCCCGGCGAGGCGCGAGGCCGCCGTCGCGGCGCGCATCACGGCACCCGTTGCCAACGCCGAGACGTCGGTGCGGGCCGGAAGCGGCACCATCGCGCTCACAACGCCACCCTACGCTGCGCGTGGCACACGCAGGCGAACCCCGCGACACGCCCGGGATGGCGCGCCGATTTGCCGGATACGCGGGAGCCACGTAACTTATTACTTGTTCGCCCCACAGGGAAGAGCGAAGAGCCGGAAGGCCTCGCCCCCTCAAGCGGAGAACCACTCCATCCCGAACCTCTCATTGAGAGAACACGGCCGTTCGGTCTAGGATGGGATCCCCACTCCTCGAAACCCGTCGAAGATGGTCTGTCGTTCTGACTCTTCAGGCGCCACCGATTTGACAGGCCACGAGATGGGGTCTAAGATTGAGAAGTTGCCCTTCTGTCTGGTTGTGAGGCTGGGTGGGGGGAGCGTCCGATCCTTGAGAACTCAACAGCGTGCACTTGTCAAATGCCAATTAACCTCGTGCCGGCGTAGCCGGCAGAGATTCCTTTGGATCAAAGTCCGGCACTTTGGTGTCGGCAATGGATAGTCAGCAATGAGTATCTCTTTGGTCAGTTCAAACTCGCTGCTTCGTCGTTTTCCCGATGGGGTATGCATTTTTTCTTTACGGAGAGTTTGATCCTGGCTCAGGATGAACGCTGGCGGCGTGCTTAACACATGCAAGTCGAACGGTGAAGCCCAGCTTGCTGGGTGGATCAGTGGCGAACGGGTGAGTAACACGTGAGCAATCTGCCCCTGACTCTGGGATAAGCGCTGGAAACGGCGTCTAATACTGGATACGAGCCGTGAAGGCATCTTCAA